>CAZUQB010000618.1:0-2040 GCA_964622405.1 uncultured Opitutaceae bacterium
CCAGTTCGCGTCCGGCCGCGCGGATGAACGAGATCGTGGACCACAGGTTGCGCGGTCCCACCAGCGCGTGGCTCCAGACGCCTTCACCCGAGGCACCCTCGGTCAGGGCGTGCACGATATCCCCGCGGCCGCTGCCGCTGAGGGCAAAGGCGAACCAGGCGGAAATCGGCGCGCCGAGGCCGCGGAACAGCTCGGCGTGGGTCGACCGCCAATGGGTGCCACGCTCGTGGCTTGGATTAAACGCCCCGGTCTCGGTCGCGCACGGGTACCAGTCGATGGGCAGGCCGCTGCGCCAGAGGCCCACATAGGCGGCGGGGTCGAGCATCACGTTCCACTCGCGCTTCGGCCCGCCGGTGGCGCCGGCATTGAGCAGCACCCGGCGGGTCCGCGAACGCACGAGCTGCGGGTCGCGGTTGAACGCCGCCGTGAGAATCCGGGCCGATCCGGTCAGCGCCACGGTCACCGGCGCCGCGCTCCGGGCCAGGATTTCCAGCAGCAGCCGGATGGCGGCCTGTTCCGACTGCGGCCGGTCCTCGGCGGTGTCACCCGGCGATCGCAAGGGCTCGCGCGGGCCCACGGCGGCCGGAATGCTGCGCCCAAGCAGGTAGCCCAGCTGCGCCACCGGCACGAAGCCCGGGTCGCGCGCCACGTCCCAGCCCTCGGGTGACGGCACCAGGAACTTCCGCGAGCAATCCAGCAGCACGCCCTGCAGGTGGAACTCCGGCAGGGCGCACAGGGTGGCGAGGTCAATGTGGTCGTCGGGATCCTGCGGCGGATGGTAGAGATCGGCGATGAAGACCAGCGGCTGCCGCGAGTCCGGCGGCGCGGGTTCCGCGGCGGCCGCAGCCGCGGGCCGGAGTGCGGCCGTGCCGGCCAGCGCGACCGCGGTGCGCTTGATCATGTCCCGGCGGGAAAGGTGCGACATGGGCGAGCCGGCACTCAACGCCCGCGCGGTCGAACCGGCAACCGGATTCGTCGGCCCCATGGGAAACAGCGGAAACCGGGGCAATATCCGCGCAGGCTACGCCAAGAAGCGCGGTGGCCCCCTGGGGTCTTCCGTGATACACTCCAGGCATGAAGACGATCCTCACCCCCGTTGACTTCTCGGCGGTCACCGATCCGGTCATCACCGCCGCCGCGACGCTGGCCAAGTCGCAGGGCGCGCGCGTGGCGCTCCTCAATGTCTCCCAGCCCCCGATCATCACAAGCGAATACGCCCCGTATCTCGAGAACATCAGCGAGATCGCCGCCGTGAGCGAGAAAGCGTCCGCCAAGCAGCTCGCCCGGCTGGCGGCGAAACTCCAGGAGGACGGCGTCCCAGCCGACACCGTGCAGCTGAGCGGCACGCCGGTCATCGAGATCCTCAAGCAGGCGGACGCGCTCCAGGCCGACTACATCGTGCTCGGCTCCCACGGTCACACGGCGTTCTACGACCTGCTGGTCGGCAGCACGACCCACGGCGTGCTCCTGCGGGCGCGCTGCCCGGTGCTGATCGTCCCGGCCAACAAGCGCGCGAAGGCGTGACCCGCTAGTCGCCGAAGCCGATGCCCAGTTCGCGGGCGGTGCGGATAATGTCACCGTCGAGTGGCACCGTCCGCAGGTGACCCACCGCCTCCGGGATCGGAATCGCATCGGTATCCGGCGGCCGGTGCGCCACCATGTAGCCGTATTTTTCCTGGGCGATGAGCCGCACCGCGCCCGCGCCAAAGCGCGTGCACAGCAGGCGGTCAAAGGTCGTGGGGGCGCCGCCCCGCTGCAAGTGGCCCATCACGCAGACCCGGGTTTCCTTCCCGGTGCGCTTCGCGATCTCGTCGGCGACGACGGCCCCGATGCCGCCCAGCCGCGCCTCCCGGATCGCGCCGGCCTCGCCGAGCGTCACGAAGTCGCGTCCCTTCTCGCGCGCCCCCTCGGCGACCACCACCAGCGAGAAGTGCTTTCCCAGCGCCTCGCGGTCGTGGATCACCTTGCACACCGCGTCATAGCTAAACGGGATCTCCGGGATCAGGATCACGTCGGCCCCGCCCGCGATGCCGGCGTGCG
>CAZUQB010000619.1:0-2037 GCA_964622405.1 uncultured Opitutaceae bacterium
GGCCAGCTGTTCGGCGTGAAGCTCTACGCGCGCTACGCCGCGCTGGCCCGCCAGGGCCTCGCCGACCTGCAGCGCTACCCGGACGCCGGGCTCACGCCCACGCAGCGCACCTCCGCCGCCATCATCCGCTGGACCCTCGAGAACGCCGTGCGCAACGAGGCGTTCGCGCAGCATCACTTCGTGTTCGAGCAGTTCGGCGGCCTGCACCTCGGGCTCGTCAACTTCCTCACCTCCACCCACCCGATCCGCAACCCCCGCGACGCGGAGAATTACCTCGCGCGCCTCGCGCTGGTCGCACCGCGGCTCGACGAGGGCATCGCGGAGTCGAAGGCGGCGGCCGCCGCCGGCCTGCTGCCGCCGCGCTTCGTCGTGGAGCGTGTGCTCGGGCAGCTCGACGGCTTCCTCGCCCACCCGGCGGCCCAGAACGTGTTCGTCACAACCTTTGACCAGCGTCTCGGCGCCCTCGGGGACAAGGTGACCCCGGCGCAGCGCGCCGCCTGGGTGGCGGCCGCCGAACGGGAGGTGGCGGCCAGCGTCCTGCCGGCGTTCCAGCGCGTGCGCGACCTCGTCGCCGGGCAGCTGCCGCACACGACCGACGACGCCGGCGTCTGGCGCCTGCCGCGCGGCGCGGACTACTACGCGACCATGCTCGCGACCAGCACCACCACCACGAAGACGCCCGAGGAGATCCACGCGATCGGCCTGCGCGAGGTGGCGCGGATCGAAGGGGAGATGGACGGCATCCTCCGCCAGCTCGGCTACAAGGAGGGCTCCATCCAACAACGAGTCGAGCAGCTCAACGCCACGCTGCTCCCCGCGGCCGAGCCCGACCCGCGTCCCGCGCTCCGGGAGAAGGTCGAGGGCTATGTGCACGACGCGGAGCGCCGCTCCCGGGCGGTGTTCGACCTGTTGCCGAAGGCACCCGTGACCGTGCGGCGCGAGCCGGCGTTCTCCGAGAAATCGGCCGCGGCCCACTATACCGACCCGGCGCCGGACGGCACGCAGCCCGGCATCTACTGGCTGCCGATGGCGGACCTGACGCCGCGCGTGACGTGGCTCGGGGCGGGTGCCAAGACCACGGCCTACCACGAGGCGGTGCCCGGCCACCATTTCCAGATCACCATCCAGCAGGAATCAACCGAGCTGCCGCGCTACCGGAAGCTCGGCGTGTTCGGCTTCAACTCCGCATACATCGAGGGCTGGGCCCTCTATGCCGAGCGGCTCGCGGACGAGAACGGCTGGTACGACGGCGACCTGCCCGGCCGCCTCGGCTATCTCAACGCCCAACTGTTCCGCGCCCGCCGCCTGGTCGTCGACACCGGGCTCCATGCGATGAAATGGACCCGCCAGCAGGTGATCGACTACGGGTTCACTGCGACCGAGACGGAGCGATACATCGTCTGGCCCGGCCAGGCGTGCTCGTACATGATCGGCCAGCTGCGGATCCTCGAGCTGCGCGACAAGGCGAAGGCCGCCCTCGGCCCGAAGTTCTCGATCAAGGAATTCCACAACCTCGTCCTCCGCGGCGGCTCCATGCCGCTCGACGTGCTGGCGCAGGAGGTGGATCGCTGGATCGCCAACGGCGGAAAGTAATCGGCCGACCCTCAGCCTTCTAAGGGCGCCCTTCAACCGTCCCAGGCTGCGTTCAACTCGTCCCGCCCGCCGTCCGATGCCGGTCCGCCCACGCGGCCCAGACCACCGGCAACCAGCCTCCGACCAGCGCGAACCAGCCGAGGGCCTGCTCGCTCGGCGGCGGCGGGCCGAAACGGTCGGCAACGTAGAAGCCGGCGAGCATGAGTATCAGCGCGATCATGCCATACCGGCCCGAACGGTCGTTCGCCCGGGTGCCGGAGAAATAGAGCGCCACTCCGGCGACATACAAGCCGCCTTCGACCACCATGGTGCCGGCCACGGAATTCCACAGGCCCAGCCCATAGCGTCCCGCCCCGCCCGGCCATAGCGGCAGGTCCGGCCGGTGGGTCGCCCAGTCGAGCACCCAGTGGCTCACGGCCAGCAGCCCCACGATCACGGCCGCGG
>CAZUQB010000620.1:0-2035 GCA_964622405.1 uncultured Opitutaceae bacterium
CCAAGCGGGTGCGCGGCTACTACGCCCTCCCGATCCTGGCCGGCTGCGAACTGGTGGGCCACGTCGACCCCAAGGCCGACCGCGAGCGTCGTCGCCTCGCAACAGTCTCGCGGAGCGTCCGTCGGGGCCACCGGGTGGCCGGCGCAGTCCGGGAATTGGCGCGGTTCCTGAGTCTGCGGTGAAACCAAGACGTTCTTACAGGAGATAACGGAGAGAATGGAGGTGTGCCTGGGCGCGGGGTACGGCGGGGCCGATGGTTCGGCCGAGAGAGTTCTTACCACGGATCACGCGGATCATTGCGGATGAGACAGGCGATACCTCGCGGACCGTCGCCTTGCGCTGTGCGCAACGCTAGGTCCGCTCGGCCATCGGAGCCGATCCGGTGTCCGGCACCAGGTCCGGATCCCATCGAACTCGCCCCGCCGACTGAGTGGCGACGGGCCGTCGCCACTCAGTCGGCGAGGCATCGGATCGTCTTTCCCGAAAATCCGCGTAATCCCCGGTAAAACCCCGCTCGCCCAACGAACAGGCCTGGCCGCAGCCCACCGCTCCGCCCACCTCCGTTCTCCTCCGTTTGCTCCTGTAAACCCTGCTTTGTCGTCTGAAAGGCTGGTTTCGGGTGCGGTCCTGTCCCAAGCTCCTCGCGCGTGAACTTCGCTGAGCGCAAACCGATCCCGCTGCTGCCTCTGGCCTTCGTCGTGGCGGTCGTGGCGTTTGCCTGGTGGCGGTTCTCCGACAACACCGTCGACAACGACCTCTGGGGTCACGTGCTGTACGGCCAGCGGACGATCGCGCTCGGGCATGTCGAAACCCGCGATCCGTTCAGCTGGACCGCCGGCGGCTCGGCCTGGATCAACCATGAGGTGCTCGCCGAGGTCGTGCTCGGGGGCGTGCACCAGCTGGCCGGCGGCACCGGACTCTGGCTGCTGTCCGTTGGCACCGCGGTGCTGACCATCACGCTGGCCTGGCGCGAGGCGCGCCGGGAGTGTCCCGAGCCGGGCATCGGCCTGACCTTCGCCGCGCTCTTTGCAGTCTCGACGAACGGCATCGCCTCGGGTTTCTCGGCGCGGCCTCAGCTGTTCACGCTGGTGGCGCTGGTGATCCTGCTCTCGCAGATGCGCCGGCTTTACGCCGGCAGCCGGGTTCCGTTGGTGGTGCTGCCGCTGCTCTGCTGGGTCTGGATCAACACCCACGGCGGCGTGCTGGCGGGCCTGCTGCTGCTGGGGATCGCGGCGCTCGTCACCCTCGGGTACCGGCTCACGCCCCGGTTCCGGCTGCTGGCGTATTTCTCGCGGCGCAACTTCGACGAGGAGCGCTACTTCGCGGTGCCGCGGCGCGGGTCGGGCACGGCGTTCCTGGCCGCGCTGGCGCTGGGAACCCTCGCCGCGCTCATCACGCCATGGGGGCCGACCAGCCTGGGCTGGTTGTGCACGTCGGTCGCCTACGTGCGGCCCGAGATCACGGAGTGGCAGCCGACCCCGATCGACTTCGCCACCCTGCCGTTTTGGTTCGTCGCGCTGGGCAGCGTGGCCGCCTGGCTCTGGAGCCGGCGGCCGCACCGCGCATGGGAGGCGGCGGCGCTCGCCGTGCTGCTCGTGATGGCTGTCCGGCACCAGCGGCACGTCCCGCTGTTCTGCCTGGCCAACCTCGTGCTCACGCCGCCACACCTGCTCGATTTCCTGCGCGGCCTCGCCGGTGGCGTGCCTGACCTGCTCGAGCGCCTGCGCTCGCTGCGGACCCAGGTGGCCCTTTCGGTCCTGCTCGCCGCGGCGGCCGTCGCTGCAGTGACGGCGAGCTTCTGGTCGCCGCGCGAGGAGCCGTGGACGATGGAGGTGGAGCGCGACCAGTTTCCCTGCGCCGCGCTCGACTTTCTCGACGAGCACCCGCTCGACGGCAACCTGCTCGTCTTCTTTGACTGGGGCCAGCAGGCGATGTGGGAGCTGCCGCGCGACCCGGTTTCCTTCGACGGCCGGCTCGACACCGTCTACCCGCGCGACCTGATCCAGGCCCACTGGCAGTTCTATCGGGGCGACCC
>CAZUQB010000621.1:0-2033 GCA_964622405.1 uncultured Opitutaceae bacterium
AGACGCACCGCGTGATCGCGGAGGCGATCCAGGAAATGTGGCACCGCGAGCTGGGAATCGAGGTGCGCCTCGTGAACCAGGAGCTGAAGAGCACGCTCGAGGCGCGCCGGCTCGGCCACTTCGAGATCCTGCGGTCGGTGTGGACCGGCGACTACGTCGATCCGTCGTCGTTCCTCGACATCTGGCGGTCGGGCAGCGGCAACAACTACACGGGCTGGGCGAGTCCCCGGTACGACGGCCTGCTGTTCGAGGCCGAGCGCACCGCCGATCCCGCGCGCCGCGGCGCGCTGTTCCAGGAGGCGGAGGCGCTGCTGCTCGAGGACGCCCCGCTCATCCCGATCTACCACTACACCCACGTCTTCCTCTGCCATCCCGCGGTGAAGGGCTGGAACCCCACCCTGCTCGATCACCACCCGTACAAGCATGTCTGGCTGGAATGAGCTGACGACGCGGGCCCGGCTCGCCGGCCTCGCCCTGCTCCTGGCCGCCGCGGCCGGACTCGCCCTCGCGGGCTGCGGGCGCGCCAGCGCGCCTGGCGAGGGTGCCGTCCTCCGCATCAGTCAGCGCAACGAGCCGGCCGACCTCGATCCCGCGCTCGCCACCCTGCCCGACGACTTCTTCATCCTGCGCGCGCTCTGCGAGGGGCTCGTCGCGCCCGACCCCGCCGGCGGCACGCCGGTGCCGGCCGCGGCTGAGTCCTGGACCGTCTCGCCCGACGGCCGCACCTACACGTTTCACCTCCGGCCTGACGGCCGCTGGAGCGACGGTGAACCCGTGACCGCCGAAGACTTCGTCGCTTCCTATCGCCGGCTGCTGACCCCCGCCACCGCGGCACCCAAGGCCCAGCTCTTCGCCCTGGTCCGCGGGGCGAGCGAGTTCGCCGCCGGCGTCACGACGGACTTCGACACCGTCGGCTTCCGGGCGACCGATCCCCTGACGCTCGTCGTGACGCTGGTGCGGCCCGCGCCGCGATTCCTCTCGTACGTTGCGAGCGGCCCGTGGCTCCCGGCCAACCCGCGCGCGGTGGCGGGTCACGGCCGCGCCTGGACGCGCCCGGGCAGCTTTGTCGGCAACGGGCCGTTCACCCTGCTCGAGTGGAGCCCGCACCAGCGGATCGTCGTGCGGAAGAATGCCGGCTACCACGGCGCCGCCCGCGTGCTGCTGGACGAGATCCAGTTTCTCGCCTTCGACAATGGCGACGCGGAGGAGCGGGCGTTCCGCTCGGGCCAGGTGGACGTGACGATGGCCGTGCCGTTCACCAAGCTCGACGCGTACCAGCGGGACCGGCCGGACGAGGTGCACCGGGCGCCGCTGGCGGAGACCCGCTATCTCGCCTTCAACACGACCCAGGGGCCGCTGCGCGACGTGCGCGTCCGGCGGGCCCTCTCGCTCGCGCTTGACCGGGCGCGGCTGGTGGAGCGCGTGGTGCGCGGCGGCCAGGAACCGGCCGAGCGCTTCGTGCCGCCGTCGCTGCGCTTCGGCGACGATCATGCCGTCCGGCTGGGCGACCAGCCCGGCGAGGACCCGGAGTCCGCCCGCGCGCTGCTGGCGGCGGCCGGGTATCCGGGCGGCCGGGGGTTTCCCGTGCTGGAGCTGTCGACCTGGACCGCCGGGTCGACCTGCGAGGCGATCCAGGCGATGTGGCGGAAGGAGCTCGGCATCGAAGTCGCGATCGCCACCCGCGAGGCCAAGGTCCACCTCGCGACGCTGCGCGACGGCCGGTACGACATCGCGTTCATGACGGCGATTCCCGACGTGGCCGACGCGGCCAACCTGCTGGGCGATTTCGCGACCGGAGCGGCGGCCAACTACCCGCACTGGGCCGACCCCGCCTTCGACCGGCTGATGCGGGAGGCCCGCGAGGCCACGAGCGGGCCGGAGCAGGCCGACCGCCTGCGCGAGGCCGAGGCCCGCCTGCTCGACCAGATGCCGGCGACTCCGCTGTACTTCAACACGATCAACTGGCTGATGCGGCCCGGCGTCCAAGGCTGGCGTCCGGACCCGCTTTGGACACGCTACTACCTCGACCTTTC
>CAZUQB010000622.1:0-2032 GCA_964622405.1 uncultured Opitutaceae bacterium
GGCGCGAGCAGCCACTTGTGGCCGCAGAACGCGTAGTAGTCGCAGCCGGACGCGCTGAAATCGAACGCCACGTTGCCGGTGGCCTGGGCGGCGTCGAGCAGGAGGCGGATGCCCCGTTCGTGCAGGGCAGCGGCCAGCGCACGCACCGGAATCGTCCGTCCGGTCTGGCGGGACACATGGCTCATGGCAACCAGCCGGGTCCGCGGCGTGACGGCCGCCAAGACGTTGGCCACGATATCCTCGCCGGGCCCCACCGCCACCTTGCGCTGATGAACCCCGAAGCGGTCCTGCAGGTTGTAGCACGGCGCGAGGAGCGCGGCGTGCTCCTGGTCACCCGTGATGATCTCGTCGCCCGCCTTCCACTCGATCGACCAGATCGCGATGTTGAGCCCCTCGGTGGTGTTGTGGGTGAGTGCGACCTCCTCGGGCTTCGCGCCCAGCAGGCGCGCGAGCGCCGGCCGGCAGGCGTCCTCGGCGGCCTGCAGCCGTGCGACGCAATCGGGCAGCGCGGGACCGCGGAGCTGCGCGTCCATTAGGTCGCGCACGCGGGTCACGACGCGGTTCGGCGACGGACCGAACGAGCCGGTCTGGAGGTAAATACCCTCCTGGCACGCGGGCAGATCACGCCGCACGGCGCGGACCCAGTCGGGTTCGCCGTCTGCGTGACGGTCCACCACCTCGGCCGCGGCGCGCGCATCGGCAGGAAGCTGGGCGGCCCAGCCAGCCAGCGGCGCGGCGGCCACGAATTTGACAAAGTCACGGCGTTCCATCGTCGGCGGGGGGCGCGGCGAGGCTCGTCGAGGGCCGCGGGCGGAACAAGCCGATTTCCGCGGGAATGTGGTTTGCAGCACCGAGCGTCAACTCAGGTGAGGTAACCTGTCCCTATACGCGACCCACCCGGGCGACGCCCCAGACCACACATCACATACCCTGACCCGTTACTTCGGCCTTCGTGGCCGATACTTCGGCCACACGCCGCCCCCGGCGGGGCAGGACTCTTACCGCACGCAGGGCGTTCACGCCGCCGCAGCGTCAGCGGAGGCGGTGAGGCGCAGGGTCTTGTTGCCCGGAGCCTCACCCGGAGGAGGACAGCAGATCGCGTGTCAGCTCCGCTGGCGCGCGATGTGCCGCATGGTTCCGTGTTGCGCCGGGGAGTTTCTACCGAGCTACGGTCGGTGGCTTGGGATTTTCTGGCAGCCACGTCCAAGGGAGCTTGATCGTCTTGAGCTTATTCGGCCCCTGTGGCTCGACGTAGTTCAGCACGATGTTAAGGCCTTCGCGGTGAGCTGAGTCGAAGATCCGATCGCTGCCAAAACGTGCGTAATCTTCCATCTCCGCCAACCGCGCCACAGTAACAAGGCCAGCGTCGTCACTGATCGACACATAGAGGCTCTGGTTGTCCCGGGCGATCCCGCCCTCAGTGTAAACCACGAGGCTTATGTCTCCGACGCGTTCCCGCTGGATCACCTTCTTTACTCGATACGTCCAAATAAAAGCCGCCACCACGACTATCAACGCGACCACGGCCAGTAATTTTAAAATCTTCATTTGCAGAGCCTCGCGCGAAGTTTGGGGCACAGGTAAGGGGTCGGCACAGGTAAGGGGTCAGGGTATGTGATGTGTGGTGCTTCCGCGAACCATGCGCGCCCTGCAGGGGGTCCAGGCTTCGATTCCTTGATTGCACATCTTTCTGCCGCGCCGCGGCGCTGGGTCGACATCGTTTTCCCGCACTAATCAGAAAACGGCGGTCTGACCCCTGCCGGCCTGATCCCGACCTCACGGTGTGGCCGCACGTCCAGACGACGCCTCAGACCACACATCACATACTCTGACCCGTTACTTCGGCCTGATGGAAGGTCAGGGCCGGGAGAACGCCTCGCTCTGCACGGCGCTGTACATTGATCTGAACCCGGTCCGGGCAGGTCTGGGGAACGGGCACGGGGTCAGGGTATGTGATGTGTGGCGCTTCCGCGAACGATGCGCACGTGATACCTGTCCTTTGGTTCAGCTTGGCTGTAGACCCATTGACTTC
>CAZUQB010000623.1:0-2031 GCA_964622405.1 uncultured Opitutaceae bacterium
AGCGTGCGGAGGATGCCCTCGCGGATCGTGAGCTGGGCCCGCCAGCCCGTGGCCTGGACCTTCGCGGTGTCGAGGTAGATGAAAGGATTGTCGCCGATCCAGCCGCGGTCGCCGCCGGTGAACTCGAGACGGGGCCGGAGGGCGAGGGCCTCGCAAATCCAGCCGATGGAATCCTTGACCTGGCAGTACTCGGGCGCGCCGAGATTGAAGATCTCGACGTGGTGCGGAGCCTGGGCGGCGAGCTGGGCGCGCATGACGTGGAGGATGGCCGAGACGCAGTCCTGCACGTAGAGGTACGACTTCCGCTGCGTGCCGTCGCCGAGCACCTTCAGGTGGTCCGGATGCTGCACCAGCTGGCGGTAGAAATCGAAGACGTGGCCGTGCGTGTACCGCTCGCCGAGGATGGAGACGAAGCGGAAGATGTAGCCCTCGAAGCCGAAGCCCTCGCAGTAGGCCTGGATCAGGCCCTCGCCCGCGACCTTGGAGGCGCCGTAGAGGGAGGTCTGGATCGGGAAGGCGGCGTGCTCCGGCGTCGGGATCACCTTGGCCTCGCCGTACACCGAGCCGGTCGAGGAGAACGCGATGCGCCGAATGCCGTTCGCGCGCATGGCCTCGAGGACGTTGAACGTGGCGAGCGTGTTCTGCTGGAGGTCCTTCTGGGGATGGTCGGCGCCGAAGCGCACGTCGGCGTTGGCCGCGAGGTGGAACACCGTGTCGCAGCCGGCCATGGCGCGCGTGAGGGCGGGGAGGTCGAGGTTGTCGCCCTCGACGAGCCGGTAACGCGGGTGCTGGAGCGCCGCGGCGACGAACGGCCGCTGGCCGGTCGAGAAATTGTCCCAGCCCACCACCGTGAGGCCGTCGGCGAGGAGCCGGTCGACGAGGTTGGAGGCGATGAAGCCGGCGGCGCCGGTGACAAAGACGGTGGTCATGAAAGGAAGGTCGGCCGGCGCTCACCGGGCCCGGGGGCGCAGCGCGAGGCCGATGCAGAGATTGCAGAACACCCACGGCAGGCCGAGCGGGAAAAAACTCCGGGACTCGATGGTGAACCACGGGGCAAGCTCCTCGAGGATCTCGTGCGGGAGATTGAGATGCTCGCGTTTGTAGAATTCCTCGTAGCCGCCGCCGAAGCGCCGATTCCAGACCCGCTGGGCGGAGATGCGGCGGGCGAGCGAGTAGGCGGGGCTGCCCTCGGTGGGGATCACGACGAGGAAACGCCCGCGCGACGGCTGGAGCAGGCGGTGGGCCTCGCGGATCGTCGCGGGGAGATTCGGCAGGTGCTCCAGCACATGCACCGCGATCACCCGGTCAAAATAGCCGTCGGCAAAGTCCAGCCGCTGCTGGCAGTCGCCCACCACGGTCCGCACGCGCGGGAAGCGGCGGCGGATCTCCGCCGCCATGTTCTCCCGGAACTCGTTGCAGTGGTAGTTGGCCTCCTGCTCGGGCGTGAGCCGCTCGTAGGCGAGATGCTCGCCGAGCCCGGCGCCCAGCTCGAGCGTGGTCCGGAAATCCGGCGGCGAGTGGCGGACCGGGAACCGGTGGTTGAACCGCTCGACGAGCCCGTAGCGGCGCGGCAGCACCTCATGCCACAGTTTCATGAACTCGTCGCTGCGGCGCTGCTGCTCCGGCGTCAGCGGCGGCAGGACCTTGGGCCATTTCCCGGTCGGCGGCATGCGCTCAGCGCTCGAAACCCTCCGCGCGGTCGACGATGAACTTGGGCCGCGACCGGACCTCCTCGTAGATCCGGCCGATGTACTCGCCGAGGATGCCGACGCTGATCAGCTGGATGCCGCCGAGGAAGAGGATCAGGATGACCATCGTGGGATTGCCGAGCGGGAACGGGAAGCCGCAGAGCTTCATCACGAGATAGGCGGCCGCGATCAGGAAGGAGCACGCCGCAATCAGAAAGCCCAGCTGCGTGCTCAGCGTGAGCGCGTAGGTCGAGAAGCAGAAGATCCCGTTGAAGCCGATGCGCAGGGACCCGAAGAACCGGTTGTAGTTGGTCTCGCCCGCGTGCCGCGGGGGGCGGTCGAA
>CAZUQB010000624.1:0-2029 GCA_964622405.1 uncultured Opitutaceae bacterium
CGCGCCTGCAGCGCGCGGGTGATGCTGGCGAGCGAGGTCTTCACCTGGCGCATCAGCCGGGGCTCCGTCACCCGCGGGATGAAGATGCTGCCCAGCGCGGCGAGGGAAACGGTGCCGACAATGCCGCGCCGCTGGGACAGCACCGGCAGCAGGCGAATGTGATGGCGGTCGATGAGCTCCAGGGCCTCGGCGCAGGTGGCGTTCTCCGGCACGGACACCACGTCCGCATGCATGAGGTCACGCACCCGCGGGCTCACGTCGCTCAGGTACAGCGGCAACGGCTGGTGGAAGCGCGAGAGGATCGTGTCGATGCGGGCGTTCGAGTTGCCGCAGCGGGCGGGCACATAGCCGTGGTCACCCCGCTGTTCCTTGAACGCGGCATACGCGATGGCCGAGCAAATCGCGTCGGCGTCGGGATTCTTGTGTCCGACGACATAGGTGATGCCCTCCGGACGGGACGTGGTGGAAGCAGCTGACGACATGGGGAGCCATGGACGTTGAAGTGCCGATTGCTCCGGGGAAAGAGGGAAATGGGATTCGGAAGGAAGTAACAGGATTCAGGGGTCAAGTATCAGGAAGTGTGCGCTTAATCGTTTTCCAAGAGCATTTAACATCTCTTGTCAGATCTCCTGGCCAGACTTGGCACCTGGATCCTCGCGCGGTTGTTCCCTTCCCTCATCAATCACGGCCCGGCCTCGGCGGGCACGCCGTCGGGAGAGCCGAGGCCGCCGCTCGCCGTGGCGTAGACCCGGGCGGGCCCCGCGGTGGGCAGCGACTCGAGGAGGTTGTCCACGAGTTGGCCGGAGTGGTTCGACACGAGCTTCTGGGTCAGCTCCGTGTGGAAGACCACGTGTCCGTCGAGGTAGGCGACAAATCCGCCGGCGCTGCCGTAGACGCCTTTCTCGGGATCCCAGGTGCCGTCGGCGCGCAGCCCGCGGGTGAAGGCGATGGGAGTCGACGCCGGATCGCCGGTGCGCAGGCCGCCGACGAACTCCCAGGCCAGGGGCGAGGCGCCGGTGAAGGACGAGTCGAGGGTTTTGCGCGACGGATCACCGCGGGCCAGGATGGCATCCGGGAAGGTCCCGCTGAACTGCGGGTCGCTCTTGGAAAAATAGAACCCCGGATCGGTCAGCAGACCCTGCCGGGCCAGTGCGGCCGGCCAGAGGAACGCCGGGGTCGGCGCCGTCACGCCCCCGGGCTGAATGGCGGCGGCCGGGTCGGGCAGGCGGTCGTTGTGATCCGCCGCGTAGAGCAGGGCGGCCTTCGCGATTTCGCGGAGGTTGTTGGCGTCGACGGCGCGCTGGGCCTTCTCGCGCACGGCTCCGACCGTGGGGATGACAATCGAGGCGAGGATGCCGATGATGGCGATGACCGTAAGCAGCTCGATCAGGGTGAACGCCGCGCGGGGGCGGGGGTAGGTGGACGACTTGGACATGGGTGCGAGCCGCGAGCGTCGGATTGCGTCCGGACCCCCTCAACCGGAAAGACAGGGCTGGACTGGACAAGCCTTTGCGAAGTGACCTATCGTGATTCCTCATGAAGATCTATCTCGACGGTAAGTTCGTGGATGAAGCCGATGCCAAGGTGTCCGTGTTCGATCACGGTCTCCTCTACGGTGACGGTGTCTTCGAGGGCATCCGCCTCTACGGCGGCAACATTTTCCGCCTCGAAGAGCATCTGGAGCGCCTCGAGTACTCCGCGAAGGCCATCCTGCTCACGATGCCGCTGTCGCGGAAGGAACTGAGCGAGGTCACGTGCGAGACCTGCCGCCAGAACAAGCTCACCGACGCCTATATCCGCCTGGTGGTCACCCGCGGGGTCGGCGACCTCGGCCTGGCGCCGTGGCTCTGCGCGAAGCCCTCGCTGTTCGTCATCGCCAGCAAGATCGCGCTCTACCCGAAGGAGCACTACGAGAACGGGCTCTCGATCGTGACCGTCCCGACCCGCCGCATCAACCCGGCCGCGCTCCCGCCCACGATCAAGTCGCTGAACTACCTCAACAACATCCTCGGCAAGATCGAGGCCCGGC
>CAZUQB010000625.1:0-2006 GCA_964622405.1 uncultured Opitutaceae bacterium
TGTCGCGCGAGATCAGCTTCTTGGCGATGGTGGCGGACTCGCCCTGCTTGGACTGGTTGTCCTCGGTGAGGAGTTCGAGCTTGCGACCGAGCACGCCGCCGGCGGCGTTGATCTCCTCGACGGCAAGCAGGGTGCCCTTGTGGGAGGATTGGCCGAAGGCGGCCTCCTTGCCGGTGAGCGAGGCGTACTCGCCAACCTTGATGGTGTCAGTGGCGTCGTCGGCCGCGCGGACGGCGCCGGCCAGGAGGGTTGCGACGGCCAGATAACGGAGGGAATGGGTCATGGGGTAGGGTTCAGCGGGCTGGAAGGGAACGACAGGCGGATGAGGTTTTCAACCTATGAATAGACCCGGGAAAGCAGGCCGTGTGCCGGTGGGATGGGCGGCGGGAACTTGAGGGTTGAAAGTTGAAAGGCGAACACCCTCTCCGCTCCCTCCGTTTTCTCCTGTAAAGCCCCCCGCTCGCGCCGCGAGCACTCAACCTTCAACCCTCAACCCTCAACCTTCAACTCCCATTCAGTTTTGCCTTTGTCCCGCGGCCAGTTTTGCTCGCGCCGGTGAACACCTTTGACCGGCACCTGCTGCGCGAGTGGCTCTCGATCCTCGGCCTCGTGCTGGGCGCGACCGTCGGGCTGCTGCTCGTCCAGGTCATGTACGACGACTTCCGCTCGCTCCGGGAGCTGGGCGCCCGGGGGCTCGACATGTGGATGTACTTCTTCGTGACGATGCCGAGCTTCCTCGCGGTGGTGCTCCCGCTGGCCATCCTGCTCTCGCTCCTGTTCGTGCTGGGCAAGCTGCACCGCGCGAACGAATTCACCGCGCTCCGGGCCGCCGGCGTGGGCCTCATGCGCATCACGGCGCCCGTCTGGCTCGTCGGGGTTGCCGCCTGCGGCGTCTCGTGGTGGCTCAACTCCATCGTCGTGCCGTGGTCGGTCGAGACCTCGCGCGAGCTGCGGGAAAGCCTGACCTACCGGAAGCAATCCGCCACGCTGTCGGCCGACCGCGTGGGCGTGATTGAGAGCGTCGCCTTCGACAACCCCCGCACCCGCCGGGTCTGGTTCTTCAACCGGTACAGCACGTTTCTCCAGCGCGGGTACGGCGTGACCGTCTCCGAGCTCGACGGCCAGCGTCGCGAGCAGGCGCGGATCATCGCGGCGGAGGGAGCCTTTGACGAGAAGACCGGCGGATGGGTTTTCCGGCAGGGGCGGGTGCTGACGTTCAATCCCGACACGGGCGAACTGCAGGATGCCCGGCCCTTCAACGAGGAACCGCGGCCCGCCTATCATGAGGATCCGAAGCTGATGCTGCTGATCGACCGGCGCCCGGTGGACCTGTCGTTTTCCGAGCTGCACCGCCTGATCGACTACCTGCAGGCCGAGAATCCGGTGAAGGCGACGCCGTACGCCGTGCGCTATTTCGGCCTGATCGCCGACACCCTCGGCCCGCTGGTGGTGATCGCGATCGCGATTCCCTTCGCGGTGTCCGGCGTGCGGGTGAATCCCGCGGTCGGCGTCTCGAAGTCCTTCGGCCTGTTCTTCCTTTATTACATCCTCGCGAACATCGCGTCGTCGCTCGCGACCAAGCAGCTGATCGACCCGCTGCTGGCGGCCTGGCTACCGAACATCGGCATGACCGCGCTCGCCATCTGGTTCTTCGCGAAGCTCCGCTGAGGGAAGCGGGAGGCTGTAGGCGGCAGGCTGTAGGCTTTAGGCGGTAGGCTCTAGGCGATACGCAGTAGGCTTTTGGCGGGCGGAATTTCTGAATCAGATTCTGGTTGTCGCAAGGTGACGCAACGGGCCCATCAAACCCGACGCCATATCGGTGCCGCTGCCGGCCGCCCGCCTACAGCCTACAGCCTACCGCCTAAAGCCTAAAGCCTACAGCCTACCGCTTCCAGCCTACCGCCTCCCGCCTTCCCCCTACCGCACCAGCCGCTGCCAGACCGAATTGCTCGGCCAGAGCAGGATCGCCCACACGACGACGCAGTTGATGTAGCTCAGGAAGACGG
>CAZUQB010000626.1:0-2004 GCA_964622405.1 uncultured Opitutaceae bacterium
GAACCGCCTCGACGCCCTGGTGCGCTTCTTCCACGCGCGGATGATTCAGCGGAGTGGGCGCTGAGGCGCGCAGGTAGCAAGTAACAGGGACCAAGTAACAGAAATTATGCGAACGATCTCATGATTCTGTCGGCGACCAGTCTAGCTGGGCACCTGTCCCTTGGCGCCTGGGATTTCCCCCTTGCCACCTGGACGCTGCCGGGGCTGCCCGGCTACGTCCTGAACGACCCGGTGTGGCTGTGGGCGCTGCTCGTGCCACTGGGACTGCTGCCTTTGATCCGCCAGCAGCGGCGGGTGCCGGTGCTGCTGGTGCCGTTCGCGGCGGCGTGGCACCGACCGTCGCTGTCGTCGCCGGGCCGGTGGCCGCTCGTGCTTGCGACGCTCGGCCTCGTGCTGCTCGTCCTGGCGCTGGCCCGGCCGCAGCGGGTCGAGGACAAGCGCGAGGTCCGGACCCAGGGCTACGACATCATGCTGGCGATCGACCTCTCCGGCTCGATGCTCGCGGAGGACTACGAGAAGGACGGCGACCGCATCAACCGCCTGCAGGCCATCAAGCCCGTCATCCAGGCCTTCATCAACAACCGCCCGAGCGACCGCATCGGCATCGTCGTCTTCTCCGGCCGCGCCTACACGCTCGCACCCCTCACCTTCGACCACGACTGGCTGAGCCGGCAGACCGAGCGCCTAAAAATCGGCCTGATCGAGGACGGCACGGCGATCGGCGACGGCCTCGGCGTCGCGCTCACGCGCCTCGAGCAGGCCAAGCGCGAGAGCGGCGGCAAGCGTTCGGGCGCATTCGTGGTGCTCCTCACCGACGGCGCCAACAACCGGGGGACCCTCACCCCCGAGGGTGCCACCGACATCGCCCGCAGCCGCAACGTGCCGGTCTATACGATCGGCGCCGGCCGCGACGGCATCGTGCCGTTCCCGGTCTTCGACGACAAGGGCAACAAGATTGGCTACCGCCGCATGGCGGCCGACCTCGACGAGGGCGCGCTGCGCTCGATCGCCGAGGCCACCGGCGGACACTTCTACCGGGCGGCCGACACCGACACGATCGAGTCCGCCTTCAAGGCCATCGATCGCGCGCAGAAGATCGAGTTCCAGGCCAAGAGCTACCTGATCACGACCGAGCTGTTCGCGTGGCTCGCGGTCCCGGGCGCCGTCGCCATCCTGTTCGCCGCGCTGTTCGCGCGCCCGTTGTGGCACCGGGAGGCCGTCGCATGACCTTTGCCGACCCGTACCTCTTCTGGCTCCTGCTGCTTCCGCTCGCGCTGCTGGCGTTCGAGCTGACCCGCCGCCGCCGCGCCGCCGCGGCCTCCCATCCGAAGATCCTGGCCGCCGAGGCGGGCCGTCACGACCTGTCGCTGGTGCCCGCCAGCCGCCCCTCGCGCCGGGTCCGGCCGTGGCTCGCCGCGGGCCTGATGCTGCTGACCGTCGCGCTCGCCCGTCCGCAGTGGGGCCGCATCGAGGAGCCCGTGTTCGACCAAGCCCGGGAAATCCTGATCGCGCTCGACCTCTCGCGCTCGATGCAGGCGCAGGACGTCAAGCCGTCCCGCCTCGAACGCGCCAAGCTGCTCATCCAGTCGCTGCTGGAGAAACTGCAGGGCGAGCGCGTGGGGCTGGTGACCTTCTCCGGCACGGCCTTCCTGCAGTGTCCGCTCAGCTCCGACTACGAGATCCTGCGCGAGTTTCTCCCCGCCCTGGACCCGGGTTTCCTGCCCGAGGGGGGCACGAACTACCGGGCGATGATCGAGACCGCGCTCGACGCCTTCGGGCGCACCGGGGCCGCCGACCGCTTCCTCATCGTGCTGAGTGACGGCGAGGCGACGGACGACGACTGGAAGGGCCAGGTCGAGGAGCTGCGCAAGAAAGGCGTGCGCGTGATCAGCCTCGGCGTCGGCACCGCCGGCGGCGCGATGATCCCGGACGGCGCCGGCGGCTTCGTGAAGGACGAGCGCGGCGCCGTCGTGCTCTCGCGCCTCGAGAACCGGACCCTGCAGG
>CAZUQB010000627.1:0-1998 GCA_964622405.1 uncultured Opitutaceae bacterium
CCTACCTGTTGAGCGTGATGCTCGGCTACAACGTCGCGTGGCACTTCGCGCAGCGCTACAACAGCGTGCCGAGCGAGCGCGACGCCCGGCGGATGGCGCTGCTGGGGGCGGTGCTGTCGCTGGTCGGGCCGCTGACCTGGGTGCTGCCCGTGATGGGTGCCCGGCTCATCTTTCCCGACATCGCGGCGCTCTGGCCAAACCTGAAGGCGCCCGAGGAGGCGAGCTTCGTGAGCCTCGCGATGCTGCTGCTGCCGCACGGCATGGTGGGCTTCGTGGTGGCGGCGATCCTCTCGGCCACGCTCGGCCAGGCGAACGACGCGTTCAACTGGCTGTCGGCGGCGGTGACCAAGGACGTGTACGTGCCGCTGCGGAAGCGCGCGGGGCTGCCGCCGGCGTCGGACCTGCACCTGATGCGGACGGCGCAGCTGACCATGCTGGTGATCGGGGTGAGCGGCGTCGCGCTGGCGTTCGTGATCTCCCGCCTGGGCGGGGCGTTCGACTTCGCGCTGAAGTACTACTCGATCGTCGGGCCGGGCTTCATGATGCCCGTGGCGCTGGGGCTGATGTACCGCAAGACGCCGTGGTGGTCGGGCATCGCGTCGTGCACCGCGGCCTTCGTGGTCGTGTTCACCCTGATCGGCCTGAATGCGTTTCCCGACCACGCCTATCCGCGCAACGTCTACGGGGCCGTGATCGGCTCGACGGTGGTGTTCGTGATCTCGGCGTTCTGCTGGCGTCCCGACGACCCGAAGAGCGCGAGCGCGATCAAGCTCGACCGCGACCTCCGGACGCCGGTGGCAGACGGGCCCCATGGCTCCGAGGCCGGCGCGATGGGCGTATACGGCGTGATCGGCAACCTCAGCATCATCATCGGCGTGGTCCTGCTGGCCTGCTGGTTCGTGCCCGCGACGCCGGTCGCGCCGGCCTCGGTGAACGTGGTCGGCGGATCGATCATGATCGCGATCGGCCTGGTGCTCCGGTGGGTGGCCCGTCCCCGTCCGGCCAGCGGGTCGGAGCCATCCCGCGACTCCGACCGGCGGGGTCTCGCCCCCTAGGCCCTATTTCCGACCCAATTGACCGTGCAGCCAGTCCAACAGTTCGCCCTCGCTGAGCCCGGCCGGCCGGTCCAGCAGGCGCCAGCGCACGAGGTTGGTCATCGACTCGCCCACGGCCGGCGTGGCGAGGCCGCCCAGGGTCTCGAGCTCGGCGTAGGCCGGGCCGAAGAACAGCTGCACCGCGACCTGCTCGGCGTACTCGCCGTCCGGAAAGGGCTCCACCACGTGCACGAGGAGGTAGTCGGCGTAGACCGCGGCGACCCAGCCGCCGCGGGTGCCGATGAGGTAGGCGCGGCCGGCGGGCGCGGCGCGGACCACGCCCCGCGCCGGCTCGGCCCGGACCGCGGCGCCCGGATCCAGGGTGGGACGGAGGTTGACGAACGGCGCCGCGCCGGGTGCGGGCCGGCTCTCCAGCCAGCACCACTGCGGCCGGGGCACGACGCAGACGGTCCAGAGCTGGAGCCGCTGGGTGCCGGGCCTTTCGCGGGTGAAGCGATTGCGCACCACGAGGCCGTCGCCGGCCGGATCGAGCGTGATCTCGCGCTCGGCGCGGACGCCGACCCACGGGCTGACGGCACTCCGCATCCGCAGGTGGTCCGCGCCGCGGTCGGTCACCGTCCAGGGGCCGTCCAGGGCCTCGTCCGGCGGAAAGCGCCGCCCCTGCACGGCCTGCCAGTCGACCTGGGGGCCCCACCAGAGCTTTTCCCCGCCGTAGTTGATCCAGCCGGCCGAGCGCGCCGAGGACAGCGGGTGCGGGTTCACCCAGAGCAGGTTGCCCTGGCCGGTCCGGCCGAAGCCGAGGATCAGGCCGTGGGGCACGTCAACCCCGGCCTCGACGCGCTCGTTCGCGAGCGTCACGGGCCCGTCGGCCGCGCGCAGCAGCAGCGGGACGGCCAGCAGCCAGGCAAGCAGGGTGGGGCGCATGGGAGGCGCGGGCAGGCAA
>CAZUQB010000628.1:0-1993 GCA_964622405.1 uncultured Opitutaceae bacterium
TAGATCGTCCGGGCGCCGGCCGACCAGGCGGCTTCGAGCTGCTCGGGCAGGCGGATGACGGCGATGAGCTCCGGCGGGCGCGGGGGGCCACTCCGGATTCCGGAATCCGGATTCCGGAAATTGGGCTGCTGGAATTCGGTCGTCTGCCAGCGCTTGGGGGCGGCGCGCAACTGGTCGAGGGCGGCGGCGACGTCGCGACGAAGGCGGTTGAGTTCACTGATGGGGAGGATGACCTCGCCCTCGAGATGGGAATGCAGGGTGCCGAGCGTGAACGGCGTGCCGCCCAGCCGGCCAAGCTGCTCGCGCAGGCGGTCGGGGGTGAGCGGCTGTTTTTCGGCCGGGGCGAGCGCGAGGGTGGACTCCACCTTCGCGACGTGACCCTGGCCGTCGTTGGCGATCAGCGTGAGCGGCGTGCCGGCGCGGCCGTGCACCTCGAGGGTGATCGGACGCTGGAATCGGATCTTGGCGCCCTCAAACGTGGCGCGGACCTCCCGGTCGAGCGCGGGATCGTTCGTCTTCCAGACCAGCTGGCCCGCGCGAACCCGGCGCCAGTCGATGTCGCCGTGACCGAAGCGCAGCGTCACCTCGCCGTCGCGTCCCGGCGCGACCTGGTAGATCCGTCCTCCTTCCTCGCGCTCCTCCGGATTGCCCGCGTCGAAGACCACGCCATCGCCGGGCTTCAGCGGCCCGGCGGGCCGCAGCGTGACGCTTTCATGGCCGGCCTGCAGCACCTCGCCGAGGAAGACGCCGCGCTTCGTGCCGAACCGCGCGTGGGCCAGTTCCTGGTTGTTGTTGCCGCGGAACCAGCCCGTGTAGAGCCCGCGCGAGAAACTCATCTCGAGCTCGTAGCGCGCGGCGCGCGGGTCGAAGGGCGGTTTGCCCTTGGCATCGACCGGCGGCTTTGCCGCATGCTGACCTTCGACCTGAGACCTTCGACTTTCGACGCCTCCAGCGACTGCATCGAGCGCCTGACGGTAGACCCGCGTGATCGAGGCGACGTACTCCGGGGACTTGAGGCGGCCCTCGATCTTCAGTGAAGCCACGCCGGCCTGGACGAGATCGGGTAGGACCTCGAGGCCTGAGAGATCCTGAGGGCTGAGGAGGTAGCGCCGGTCGCCGAGCGGAACCTGTTGGCCGTCCGCCACGAGATCATACGGCAGCCGGCAGGCCTGGGCGCATTCGCCGCGATTGGCAGAGCGGCCGCCGAGCGACTCGCTGGTCAGGCACTGGCCCGAGTATGCGACGCAGAGCGCGCCGTGGACAAACACCTCCAGCGGCAGCGAAACCGGGGCCGCCAGCGAAGCATTGATCTTGACGATGTCGGCCAGCGAGTTTTCCCGCGCCAGCACGACGAGCTGCGCCCCGAGCTGGCGCGCGAAATTCACGCCGGCGGCGCTCGTGATTGTCATCTGCGTGGAGCAGTGGATCGGAAAGTCGGGCGAGATGCCGCGAATGAGACGGCACGCTCCGACATCCTGGACGATGGCGGCGTCGGCGCCCGCCGCGACAATCGTCCGGACGTAGTCTTCGGCGTCGGCGAGCTCCGGGGTGAAGATCAGCGTGTTGAACGTCACGTACCCGCGCACGCCCCGGCGGTGGAGAAATTCCATCAGCGCCGGCAGGTCCGCCTGCGTGAAGTTCTTGGCCCGCATGCGCGCGTTGAAGCGTTCGAGGCCGAAGTAGATCGCGTCGGCGCCGTTCTCCACGGCGGCCCGGGCGCATTCCCAGTCACCCGCGGGCGCCAGCAACTCCGGCCGGCGCGTTGCGCGCGGCGCGGTGCTGGAACTGGTGGTGACGGTGGAGGCGTCCATCGAATGCAGGCGGGATTCTCCGCAGAAGCCGCTGGGAGGTCGAGGTTGGAGAGTGGTGTGATGATGCCTGTTTCCCGAGATCCAATGTGGGGCGGGTGCCCTCACCCGCTGGTGGGGAGCGGGGTGGGGGCACCCCAATGCTGTCCCACTAAGGCGCGCTCTATTTTCCACAACAAACGCAG
>CAZUQB010000629.1:0-1982 GCA_964622405.1 uncultured Opitutaceae bacterium
GAGTAGACGCCCGGGTCGAGGGTCACCAGCAGCACCGCGTCCTTGCCCGCGCCATCCGTCAGCGCGAATGCGCCAACGCTGTTGCCGACATTCGTGATGAGCGCCGAGCCGCCCCAGTTGTCGTTGCTGAAGGCCGCGACCGACTGCCCGGACGGGATGATCTCGAGATAGGGGTCCGGCATCGCCGCGGTCACGCCGTACGGGACCAGCGCCGGTCCGATGGCGCGGATCAGCAGGGTCTTCGCCGTCGTGCCACCGACCACGAAGCCCGCGATCAGGGGATTGTCGTTCGCCATGGTGGCACGCGCCGAGATGTTGACCAGACGCGGCGTCGACGCGTTGTAGGTGCCGGGAGCCGCGTCGTAAATTTCCGCCAGCACGGTGCCGGTCGTGCTGTTCTTGCCGGAGACTTTGGCCGAGTAGACGCCCGGGTTAAGCGCCGCGACCAGCGCCGAGTCCTTGCTTGTGGTGCTCGGCAGCGCGAAGGCGCCGACCGCGTTGGCCACGCCCACCACCCCGGCGTCGCCCGCCCAGTCATCGTTGGTCTGCAGCGGCGTCGTCGAGCCCTGCGGGATCACGTCCAGCACCGGATCAGCCATCACATTCGGCACGCCGAAGCCGCCGAGGGTCGGTCCGATGCCGCGGATCAGCAGCTGCTTGCCGCCGCTCGTGCCGGCGCCGCCGGTGACGAAGCCCATGAACAGCGTGTCCGCCCCGGTGCCCGAGACGATGCGCACCGAGACGTTGACCAGTCGGCCCGGGTCGCTGCTCGCGACCACGCTGAGCACGGCGGCATTGCTGGTCGCCGAGCCGGAGCCATTGGTCACGGTGACCGTGTAGCTGCCGGCGTTGCCGGCCTGAGCGTTGGAGATGAACAGCTGGCTGCCCGTGGCGCCCGGCAGCGGCACCCCGCCCTTGTTCCACTGGTAGGTCAGGTTGCCGCCGGAGGCCTCCACGCTGAACACCACCGAGCTGCCGGTGGCGACGGTGTGACCGAGCGGCTGCGTGACGATGGCCGGAGTCGAGGACGTGCCCAAGGTCAGCGTCGCCGCGTTGGAGGTCGCGATGCCGCCGGTGTCGACCACCTTCAGGCTGTAGCTGCCGAGGTCGGCGGTCGTGATGTTGTTCACGGTCATGGTGAACACGCCATTGTTGAAGCCGGACGTGTACTTGGTGGTGTTGTTGCCGGTGAAGAGCTCCAGGCCGTTGAGCGACCAGACCGGACGGGGATTGCCCGCTCCGCCGAGGTTGACCGTCGCGGAGAAAGTCGCGCTGCCGCCGAGGGTCGCGACCTTGTTGGTCGGATGGGCGGTGATGATGGGCGCGGCCATCGCCGGCGTGCCGGGGGCGAGCGCCGCCACCCAGACCTCCAGCTGGTTGGTGAAGAGGGCCACCGAGCCGGTGCCGGTGTCGAGCGTGGTCAGCGTGTCAAACTGGAGATCCAGCCGGTAGACATTCCCGGTGGTCAGCGTCCCGGCCGGGAGCGTGACGCTCGTGAGCGGCGTGGCCGACGCGGTGAGACCGAACACCGCCTGCGTCGCGATCTCCTGCTGGAAGCCGTTGCTGGTGCCGGTATCGATGCTGAGCACCTCGTGGCCCGCCACGCCGTTGGAGGCGTACGTGGTGAAATTGCTCACGTTGAACGTGTAGCTCTGCGCCGGATTGATCACCAGCACGCCATTGGTCCAGGTGCCGTTCGTGATCGAGGGCGCGGCCGACGGATAGCGGTCGGGCGTCAGGGTGAAGGTGCGCGTGGGCAGGCCGCTTCCCGTCATCGTGTAGGTGCCGTTCGGGTAGGCCGCGTCGAGCGCCGCCTTGCTGCCAAACGGGGTCACGATCTCGTAGGCGTCATCCCCCGCCAGGTAAGGCAGCGGCTGCCCCGACCCGCTGGGCGGGTTCAGCGTGACGCCGCTGACCCGGGCCGTGGCGGCGAAGATGTACGGGGCGGTGGGATGCGCCGTGGCGCCGCTGGCGCTGGTCTG
>CAZUQB010000630.1:0-1980 GCA_964622405.1 uncultured Opitutaceae bacterium
GAAACGGCCCGCAGCGCGTCCCGGTCGGTCTCCGGGTCGCCCACCATGCCGGACTGGAAGGCCTGGGTGTCGGGATCCATGTCGTTCGAGTGCTGTACCACCCGCTCCCAGTCGGTGACGCCGGCGATGCAGATGCCGCACCGGTAGAGATCGGGGGAGCGGATCAGGCCCATCAGCACCGAATATCCGCCAAAGCTCGAGCCCATGATGGCGATGCGCTGCGGATCCGCGATGCCCTGCTTCACCAGCCAGCGGGTCGCGTCCTCGATGTCATCCTGGATCTTCGTTCCGACCTGCTTGAAGCCCCGCTCATAAAACTCCCGGCCATAACCGACCGAACCCCGGTAGTTGACCTGGAGCACGGCATAGCCGCGGTTGGCGAGCAACTGCACCTCCGGATTGAAGCCGTAACCGTCGCGGACCCACGGGCCGCCATGCGGCAGGACCACCACCGGGAGGTTCTTCATCGCGCGGCCGAGCGGCACCGTCAGGTAGCCATGGAGCTTGAGCCCGTCGCGTGAGGTCATCTTCAGCGGCAGCATCTCCGCCATCTGCTCGGGCTTCACCCACGGGCGGGCGTCCACGAACTTGCCCAGCGTCCCCTTGGCCCGGTCAAACAGGTAATAGGTGCCCGGATTGCGGGCGGAGTAGGAAATGACCAGCATCATCTGCTCGTCGGTGGTGATGCTGGCGATGGCATTGACCGCATTGGGCAGCGCGTGGTCGAGCTGCTGCTGGATCGCGGCAAAGGCGGGATCGAGCCAAAGGACCCGGGGCAGGTCGGTCTGATAGCGGATGCCGAGGAGCCGCCCGGACGCCGATTTGATCAGGCGCGCGCCGTTGCGGGGATCGATGTCGTAGATGTCGTGACTGAGCAGCAGCTCGCCCAGCCGGCGCTGGGCCAGGTCGTAAGTGTACAGCGCGGAGCGGCCGTTCGCCGCGATCTTGCTTACGTACAGCACGGTCCCGGCGTCATTGAAGCCCAGCACAGCCAGGGTGCGGGCGTCGCTGGTCAGGCCCGGCAACACCTGCCACTCCGCCTTCTCGTTCTCGCGGTAGATGATCGAGCTTTGGCTGCCCCGGAGCCGGGCCCCGACCCGGATCACGCCCGCCTGGTCGGCCAGCCAGCCGATCACGTCGCCCGGGTTCTCCAGCTCGCGGAAGAAGGTGCCGCGGCGGACATCCAGGCTGATCACGTTCGGCCGGTGCGAGGTGACCGTGCCAGTGCGCAGCGTGCCGAGGTCCGGGTCGTACTCCGTCATCAGCACGCGGTCGCTGTCGTGGTCGACGAAGTTGTGGAGCATCCCGCCCACGCGCAGCTGCTCGTTGTCCTGGCGGTCGAGGCGGTAGGTGCGCGCGTAGCCGGTCAGGTAGGCGTAGTCCTTGCCGTCGCGGTCGATCGCGACGTAGCCGCTGTTGGCCCCGACCAGCAGCCGCTTGGACGACACCCAGGCGATGCCGCCGATGCGCCCGAAGAGATTGACGCCGAGCTGGGGCACGTCGACGCCCGTGACCGGCCCGTCCTTCTCGACGCTGCGGATGAACACCCGGTCGGCGCTCTCGTACTCCGCGATGTAGGCCACGAACTTCCCGTCGCGGCTCAGGGTCATCTCGTTGAACACAGCCGGCTGGGCGAAGGTCTCGACCGGCAGGCGCTCGGCGCGCAGGGCCGGCACGGACAAGAGCAGGAGCAAGGCGGGGCGGAACAGGTGCATGGGTGCGGGGTGCCGCACTTTTGCCGCGACTTCGGCAGGGGGAAAGCTTTTCTCTCGGGGGTAACGTCATGAGCTCCCTTGCCGACACCTTCTTCACCCGCGCCCTGGGCCTCCTCGAGACCGTGCGCCAGAAAAACGCCGACACCCTCGCGCGCCTCGCGCCCGTCATCGGCCAGTCCATCGCCCAGGGCGGCGTGCTCCACACCTTCGGCAGCGGCCACAGCGACGTCATCGCCCGCGAGATCATCGGCCGCGCCGGCGGCCT
>CAZUQB010000631.1:0-1978 GCA_964622405.1 uncultured Opitutaceae bacterium
GGGCTCCGCCGGCCTGATCGCGGGCGTGGCGGCGTTCACCCTGGTGGCCCGCATGCTGGCGTGCTCGACCGCGCTCACGATCATCGGCACATCGCCGCGGGACGCGCTGCGGACCGGGCTGGCGGTCACGCCCATCGGCGAATTCTCCTTCATCATCGCGCAGCTCGGCGTGACGGCGGCGGTGGTGCCCGCGCGGTTCTACCCGCTCGCGGTCGGCGTCTCGCTCCTGACCACGCTGCTGGCGCCGCTGATCGTGCGGCGCTCGCCGGCCATCGCGGACGCGCTGCTGGCGCGGCAGCCGCGCTGGCTCGAGCAGGGCCTGCTGTACTACCGCGGCTGGCTGGAGCAGCTGCAGGCGCAGGCGAAGCGCAACCGGCTGTGGCAGCTGAGCGGCAAGCGCTTCGTGCAGCTGGGCATCGAGGTGCTGCTGGTCAGTGGGCTGCTGGTGTTCTCCAGCCAGATGTTCGTCGCGACCGAGCGCTGGCTCGGTCCGGACCTGCTGTTCCCGAACGGCCTGCGGGTCCTATTCTGGACCGGCCTTTGCCTGGTCCTGCTCGCGCCGCTCGTGGCGATCTGGCGCAACGTTTCGGCGCTGTCGCTGCTGTATGCCCAGGTGTCGACCATGGGTCAGCCGCGGGCGGAGCAGTTGGCGCGGATGGTGGAGACCGTGCTGAAGTCGCTCTCGGCCACGGCGATCTTCGTGTGGCTGTTCCTGCTGATGCCGGAGGAGGGCCGCACGCGCTGGGTCCTGATCGCGGTCGGCGGGGTGGTCCTGGTGACGGTGGCGGTGCTCTGGCGGAAGCTCGTCTACTGGCACAGCCAGCTCGAGGTCGAGCTCCACGAGGTGATGACCTCGGCGGAGTCAAAGATGACCGCGACCTCGGCGCCGTGGCTGCAGGCGCACGGGGACTGGAACCTGCACATGGTGGACTGCGTGCTGCCCGACCTGGCCGACGCGCAGGGCCGCAAGATCTCGGACCTGGAGCTGCGGGCGAAGTTTGGCTGTTCGATCGTGGGCATCGAGCGGCAGGGATTCATGATCCCGCTGCCGGCGCCGGACTCGGTGCTGTACCCGCGCGACCGCGTGCTGCTGATGGGCACGACGGAGCAGGTGAAGGCGGGCAAGGCGTTTCTCGGGGCGGTCTCGGGCGCGGCGGACGCGCTCTACGAGGAGATCATGATGGAATCGCTGCCCGTGCCGATGGGCAGCCATGTGTCCGGCCGGACCCTCGGCGACCTTTCGCTGGCGCGGACGCACGGCATCCAGGTGGTCGGCGTAAACCGCCGCGGCCTGCGCATCCTGAACCCGTCGGCGGAGGAGCACCTCTACGTCGGCGACGAGTTGCTGGCGCTCGGGGCGCCGGCGCGGATTCGCGAATTCCGGACCTGGCTGCGGGAATCGGCGGCGGAAGTGCCGGGACGGCACGATTGAGAGGCAGGATAGGGCGAACGCCGCAGATCTCGGGAACGTCGAGCGTTGAGCGTTCTCAGGGACAAAAAAAGCGCGCCCCCAATGGGGCGCGCTGGGCGTCGGACCGGGCGCGAACTCAGTTCGTGCCGTGGGTCTTGTTGGCGTCGGAGGATTTCGGGGCCTCGGAGGGCTTCTTGTCCTCTTCCGGGTCGTCCCGGCTGGCCTTCTTGAATTCCTTGATGGACTGGCCCAACCCGCGGGCGAGCGAGGGGAGCTTGGTCCCGCCGAACAACAGGAGGGCGAGCGCCAGGATCACCAGGAGCTCCGTGCCACCGATGCCAAACGCGGCGAAGAGTGCGGGAAGAGTAGCCATGACGCGCAACCTATCCCGGACCTCCCGACTGTAAAGCGGGAAAGCGGCACGGGAAAATCGCGACTTGTGCAGAACGCGCTGCCAACGGGGTTTGCGGATTCACCCGGCGAGGATCGCGCAATCTGCGCCCGGCAATTGCCAAATTCCGCCCAGCCGATCTGGCGGTTGAAAGGGGGCGGTTGAAAGTTGAACAG
>CAZUQB010000632.1:0-1972 GCA_964622405.1 uncultured Opitutaceae bacterium
CCTGCTCGACCTCCTCGCCCGGGTGGGCGGGCAGGCAGTGCATGAAGAGCGCGTCCGGCTTGGCCTTCGCGAAGAGCTGCGCGGTGGCGGCGTAGGGCCGCATCTGCGCGAGCCGCTCCTCCTCCTCCTCTTCCTGGCCCATGCTGGTCCAGACATCGGTGTAGACGATGTCGGCGCCGGCGACGGCCTCGGCGGGATCGGTCGTGAACTGGAATTCCACCGGCCGGCCCTCGGCGGCGAGCTGCGCCCGGATTTCGGCGCCGGGCTCGTAGACCTTGGGACCCGCGAGCGCCACCTTCATGCCGAAGTGGCTCGCGCCGAGGATCCACGAGTTGGCCATGTTGAAGCAGGTGTCGCCGAGGTAGGCGATCTTGCGGCCGCGCAGGGCGCCCACGAGATCGCCGCCGCTGCCCGCCCAGCGCTCCGCGGCGCTGAAGGCGTCGCAGTAAATCTGGCAGGGATGCAGGAAATCCGTCAGCGCATTAATCACCGGCACCGAGGCGGCGGCGGCCAGGCGCTGGACGTCACTGTGGTCGTAGGTCCGCACCACAAGGCCATGGACAAAGCGCGAAAGCACCCGGGCGGTGTCCTCGACGGACTCGCCGCGGCCCAGCTGGATGTCGTTCCGGTTCAGGAACAGGGGGTTTCCCCCCAACTCATGAATGCCGACCTCGAACGACACGCGGGTCCGCGTGCTGGCCTTGGAAAACAGCATCGCCCACGTCTGGCCCGCGAGCACCGAGGAAGCGACCCGACCGCGCTGGGCCTTGAACTGGCGCGCGAGGGAAAACACCTCCGCGAGTTCGTGGGCCTGGAAGTCGGTCTCTTTGAGGAAGTCCTTCATCGGAAAAGGAACGAGCGTAAGGACTCGGCAGCTCCGTTCGAGCGGAAAATGGCGAGGATCGGAGGTAACAACTGCCAGGTAACAAGTAACAATGCTGCGTCAGGTAACAGGAACGAAGGAACAGGTAACAGGAGCTTGCCCCAAAGCCGGCTGGGCGGCGCGGCCGCCGCCGTCTTCCTGTTACTTGGCCCCTGATACCTGTTGCCTCGCGCTTCGCCTACCTCGCCGCGAGCACCTTCCGGAAGATCTCGACCGACTTGGCGAGTTCCTCGGTCGTGGCCACCAGGGGCGGCAGCACGCGGATGACGTTGTTGCTGGCGCTCACCACGAGCAGACCCTGCTCGCGCAGGGCGGCAACGTAGGGGGCGGGATCCGACGCCAGCTGGATGCCGACGAGGTAGCCCTTGCCGCGGACCGCGAGGATCTGCGACGGGAAGTCCTTCGTGAACTGCGTGAGGGCCTCGATCCATGGGCCGCTGCGGGTCCGGACGGTCTCGAGGAGATTCTCGCGCTCGATCACGTCGAGCACCGCCAGGCCGGCCGCGCAGGCCAGCGGCGTGCCGCCGAACGTGGTGCCATGGCTGCCGGGCTGGAACAGGTCGGCAAAGCGGTCGCGCACCCACACGGCGCCGATCGGGAACCCGCCGCCAAGGCCCTTGGCCATGGCGATCGCGTCCGGGAGGATGCCGGCGTGCTCGAAGGCGTAGAACTTGCCCGTCCGGCCGAGGCCGCACTGCACCTCGTCGACGAGCAGCAGCACATTGTGCTGGTCGCAGAGCTGGCGCAGGCCGCGCAGGAATTCCGGCGTGCAGGGATTGATGCCGCCCTCGCCCTGGATGGACTCGACGATGATCGCGGCCGTGTCGGCGTCGATCTGGTCGGCAAAGCTGGCGAGGTTGTTGAGCTCACCGAAGGCGAAGCCGGGAACCAGCGGGCGGAAGCCCTTCTGGATCTTTTCCTGCGGGGTGGCGCTCATGCCGCCGAACATCCGCCCGTGGAAGGCGTGCTTCGCGGCGAGGACCTTGATGCACTTTCCCTCGGCGCCGCTCTTGGCGACGCCGTGGAGCCGGGAGAGCTTGAGCATGGCCTCGTCGGCCTCGCCGCCGCTGTTGCAGAAGAACACGCGGC
>CAZUQB010000633.1:0-1970 GCA_964622405.1 uncultured Opitutaceae bacterium
GGTGACTCGGCCAGGAACTCGGCGGCGCGGGCCTTCGCGCCGCGGGCGCAGAGGCCGCCGTAAACGTGGAGCTCGAACTGCAGGTTCAGCTCGTCGCGCGCAGTCTTCAGGCCCAGCGCGCCGAGCAGGAAGATCAGCGCCTCCGCCGTGCAGAATTTCCCGGCGCCCGCCTGGTTCCGCAGCCAGTAGCGGCTCTCGCCCGTCATGGGCAGCGCCACCTTGCGCCCCCACCCTTCCACCGAGCGCATGAGGTCGCCGGCCTGTCGCCAGGTCCCGTCGAGCAGCAGCACCTGCACCTCCTCCGGCCGCTGGTCGGTCGGCATCGGGTCACCGAGCGGGTGCAGCACCCACAGCTGCTTGCCGGCCTGCCCGATCGACTCGCGCTGCGGCTGCCGGTCGTGGCCGTAGAGGTGGATGTCCGCGCGCTTCACCACCCGCTTGAGCAGATGGCCCGTGCTGCTGGGCCGGTACAGCTCGAACCGGTGCATGAGCACGTCGACCTTGACCCCGCAGTCGACCACCCGGACGCCCTCGCACACGCACCAGCGCGGCGGCAGCGAGCAACCCGGACAGCGCGGGCTTTCGGGGGTGATCATGCTGCGTCCCATGATGCGGTGATCCGGCGGCACAAGATGCCCGAGGTCAAGGCGGCTCCGCCGGAGTTGACGGTTGAGCGTCGAAAGTCGAGGGGCGGGTGCGGCGTTCTACTTCGCCGCCGTCGCCAGGTGCCAGCACCCGCAGAGCGGGCAGTGGTAGGCCACGCGCTGGCGCTCGACGCCGACCAAGGCCGCGGCATCGAGCGCGTCGCCTTGCGAGCGGTAACGGCGCTTGCGCGTGCAGCGGTGGCGGCGCTCGTCAGCCGTCGGTTTCTTCATGACGCCGCTGCTCTCTCCGATCCCGGCGCCGGCGTCAATCGTCCCGCCGCGACCTTCGGCTTGGCTCGGGCGCGGAATCCGCTTCCATCTGCGCATGGCCGCCGCCAACCCCGCCCCTGCTCCTGCCGACTCCGGTTCGGCCCAGGTGTGGCGGCTCGCGGCGGCCCTCGCGGCGCTGACCCTTTTCGCCTACGCGAACTCCGGCACCGGCCCGTTCATTTTCGACGACAAGCCGGCCATCCTCGACAACCCGACCATCCGGCAGCTGTGGCCCCTGGGCGACGTGCTGTCGCCTCCGCCGATCGGGAGTAGCGTCACGGGCCGGCCACTGGTGAACCTGACGTTCGCGTTGAACTACGCGATGAGTGGCACCGCCCCGTGGAGCTATCATTTCACCAACCTGCTGATCCACCTCCTGGCCGGGCTGGCGCTCTTTGGCCTCGCGCGCCGCACCTTGGCGCGGCCCTTGATTCCAGAGCCCCTTCGGAAGGAATCCCTCTACGCCGCCTTCCTGATCGCACTGGTCTGGCTGCTCCACCCGCTGGCCACCGAGTCGGTCACCAGCGTGGTGCAGCGGACAGAGTCCCAGATGGGCCTGTGCTTTCTGCTGACGCTCTACGCCTTCGCCCGCAGTCTGGACGCGACGCGACCGCTGGGCTGGCAGATTGTCACGGTCGTCGTGTGCGCGCTCGGCATGGCAACCAAGGAAGTGATGGTGACCGCGCCGGTCGTGGCCCTCGCGTACGACCGCACCTTCGTCGCCGGCAGCCTGGCCGCCGCCCTGCGCCGGCGCTGGCGGTTCTACCTCGCGCTGGCCTCCACGTGGCTGGTGCTGGCCTGGCTGCTCCTATCCGTGGGCGGCACCAGGGGCGTCGCCGCCGGATTCGGCCTGAATGTGACGCCGTGGACCTACGCGCTGACGCAGTGCCGCGCCGTGGTGCTTTATCTCAAGCTCGTGTTCTGGCCGCACCCACTGGTGCTCGATTACGGCATCGACGTCGTGCGCAACCCGGCCGACGTGTGGCCGCAGGCGCTGCTGCTGGCGATCCTCGTCGGGGCATCGCTCTGGGCCTGGGTGCGCCGGCCGATGATCGG
>CAZUQB010000634.1:0-1960 GCA_964622405.1 uncultured Opitutaceae bacterium
GCTGGTGCGGGTCGGCCATGATCGGCGGGATGACCGGCGCGTACTCCTTCACGATGGTCACGTTGCTGGTGCGGAGGTCGTACGCCATGATCTCGAGCACCTCGTCGATCACGGTGTGCAGCGCGATCAGCTTCCGCTCCGGCGCCTCCTGGCGCGCGAAGCTCAGCAGGCTGCGCACGATCTTGTGACAGCGGTGCGCGCTCTTGGCGATGCGGTCGAGGTGCCCCCGGACCTTGTCGTCGGCCTCGAAGGTCTGCAGCAGCTCCGAGAAGCCGATCACGGCGGTCAGCGGGTTGTTGAGCTCGTGCGCGACGCCGGCCACGAACTGGCCGACGGCCGAGAGCTTCTCGCTCTGGATGAGCTGCTCCTGCGTCGCCTTCACCGTCTGCATCGCCCGCTCCAGCTCGGCGCGCGACGTCTTCAGGTTCGTGGTCATCTGGTTGAACGCCACGGCCAGCTCGCCGCACTCGTCGTTGGAGAACTGCTCGATCTTCCGCGAGAAATCGCCGCGGCCGACGGCCTCGGCGCTGTCCCGGAGCGAGCGCAGCGGCGCCGTGATCCGGCGCACGAAGATCCACACCACGATCGCGCTGATCGCGATGCCCGCCAGGCTGAGGCCGATGAGGGTGAACCGCGCCCGCCGCAGCGTCTCCAGCTGCGCCTCGTAGGAGGAGACGAGGATGAACTCAAATCCCTGCTCTGGGGTCACCCGCCCGAACTCGCCGCCGATCGCCAGGTAATGCTCGTCGTTCAGCAGCGCCTCGCCGACCTCCGTCGACGACTCCTTCAGCGCGACGCGCGGCAGCTGGCCGAGGTTCCAGCTGCCCGGCAGCGTCGAGACCACGATCTGGCCGTTGGCCACCACGAAGACCTCCGTGCCCGGGGGGCGGGCGAGCCGCAGCCGCGACTCGTCGCAGACCGCGCCGGCGACAAAGGCCGAGGGCTGGCCGCCCGTGCGCGGCTTCACCGGGATGGCCACGACGTTGAGCACCTTGTTGCTCCGGCAGAGGGTCGCCACCGCCAGCCGGCCCTCGATCACCGCGGACCGCGCGATCGGCGCGGTGGCATAGCCGAACTCCGACAGCGACAGCGCGGGGTCGCGGCTCACGGCGCTGTAGAACAGGTCCTCGATCGGCAGCAGCGACCGGCCCTCCCGGTCCTTCACGAAATAGCTCCGCTCCGGCACCACCAGCGCCATCGCCTTCGTGTCGTCCGCAAACTCCTCGAGGACGTCGTTGAAGAGGTTGCGCATCGTCCCGTCATCGAGGCTCAGGTTGTAGAGGAAGCGCGAGTCGTTCACCACGCCGCGGTACCGGGAGACCAGGCTGTCGTTGCGGTTCGCCAGCGACTGCACGAACACCGCCCGCGCCGTGCGCAGCGCCCGGCCCGCGTCGTCGTGCGTCTGCCGGGTGATCTGGCGGTCGACGACCCAGAGCGTCACCGCCGGCAGGAGCACGAGCAGGGCGATGACGGTGGTCAGCACCTTCGCCTGCAAACTCATCCGCATCGTCCGGCTGCTAGGCATCGGGATTGGTTTTCGTCACTCGTCCCTCGCCCCTCAGTACTTCGGCAGGTCGTCCAGGCTGAGCCGGAAGTCCACCGTGACACTGCCCTCCGCGGGCACCTCGACCTCCTTGGTCTGGCCCGGCAGGCGCTCGTGCCAGGCGCGGACGCGGTACTTGCCGGGCGGAAGGTTGCCGAGCGTGAAGCGGCCGTGCGCGTCGGCCACGGTGAAAAACGAGTTGGGCAGCACCAGGATGACACAGTGCATCTTGGTGTGGATCGCGCAGAAGACGTCGACGCGCCCCACCTGGTCGAAGGTAAGCTCGGGCACCTTCTCCTTCTTGTAGAAGCCGAGGTCGAACTGCTTGGGGTCCGAGGTGGAGTAGACGTTGTGGAAGATCTCGTCCTCGTTCGGCCAGCGCACGGTCGTGCCCACCGCCACCGGCAGCACGTGCGG
>CAZUQB010000635.1:0-1958 GCA_964622405.1 uncultured Opitutaceae bacterium
GGGTTGTTCGCCCAATGCTCCGGATGGGCGCCGCGGCAGTGGATGGAGCCGAGCGCCCAGCGCGGGTTCAGCGCCCGGACGGTCGGCGGGCAGTAGCGAACGGTCAGGCCGCAGCGGCGGCGCGTCGAGACGTTGGGCGCCGAACCGTGGGCCAGCATGTCCGCGTGCAATGAAAACCAGCCGGCTTTCAGTTCGTCATGCACGGGCTCACCGAGCTGGTCGGCGTGTTCGATCTCCTGGTTCAGCACCGCCTGGTCCTTGGCGACCTGCCGCCACTTGAGATGCCCGACGCGATGGGTGCCCGGCAGGAACATCATCGCGGCGTTTTCGCGGTCGGTGTCGTCGATGGCCAGCCAGACCGTCACGGTGCGCGCGGGCGTGAGCGGCCAGTACGAGGCGTCCTGGTGCCACGCCACCTTGCGCGGGTCGCCCGGCTGCTTGCAGAAGAAATGGCTGCCCCAGCAGACGACGTCCGGGCCGATCAGGTCCTGGACATGGTCGAGGATCACCGGGTGCGTCACAATGTCGAACAGCCCGGCGCAGCACGTGTGAAACCCGTTGATCGAGTAGGCGTCGAGGTCGCGACGCGCGGCCTGGACCTTCCGGAGGAGGTCGTCGAAGTACACGAGGTTCCGCTCCGCCTCGGCCGCGGTGTACGCCTGAAAGGGCGCGAGGTAGCCGTGCTCGTTGTAGAACGAGATCTGCGCCTGCGTCAGGCGCCGCGGCGACGGGTTCACGATCGGCTGAAAACTCAGGTCACGCTCTTCGCCGGCCGGGGTAGTGGGCATGCCGAGTGCGTAGGCGTCGACCGGGCGCGGGTCAAGTGACGGCGGGACCCGCCCCGATGGGGCGGGGAGTCGAAGGTCGCAGGTCGAAGGGCGTCTGGCGGCGGCGAAGCCGCGCGATCTCGGTGGGTTTCCTCCGGGCCTGCTGTGGGAAAAGGATTGTCCCGGACGCTTCGGGCAGGCGCCGTCGCGCCTCAGTTCGAGATAGTCCGTATTTCGTAATTCTTCAGCCGGGTGCAGACGCGGGTTGCTATCGCGGGAGGTCCGGTTCTGCTGGAGTTCGCGATGGCTTCTACCCCCAGCCGGTCCGCCGGTCTCGAGCGTTTCTCGCTTTCCCTCTTTGCCTTAACGGTGCTGCTGTCGGTTGCGGGACTGCTCGCCCTGCTTCGGCTTGTCGCCCCTTCGATCTGGGCCGCGGAATTCGCCGTGCCGTGGTGGCGGATGGTCTGCGCGTTCGGGGCCATGAGCCTCGTGGTGTGTTTCCTCGAGTACTTCTTTCACCGCTACGTGCTGCACACTCCCGCGATTCCCTTCCTGCGCCGACTCTACCGCCAGCACACGCTGCATCACGCGCTCACCCGCATCACGCGCAAGTCCACGGCCGCCGGGCAGGGCATTCTCTGCGTCGAGAACAAGTTCCCGATCGTGGAGGACGAGCAGCACGAGGCCGCGTTTTTCCCGTGGTATGCCATGGCCATCTTCGCGCTCGTGCTTTCGCCGGTGTGGATCCTCGGCCACGTGCTTCTGCCCGCTTTCCCGTGGTTTCTCTGCGGCATCGCCGCCCTCGCCACGTCGCTGACGCTCTACGAGATGCTCCATGCCATCAACCACTGGTCGTTCGAGAAGTGGGAACCCTTCATCACGCACCCGCGCTGGGGGCGCTTCTGGCTTCCGGTCTATGGGTTCCATCTCCGCCACCACGCGGTGATCGACTGCAACGAGTCGATCTCGGGGTTCTTCGGCCTGCCCGTCGCGGACTGGGTGATGGGGACCTGCGTAATTCCCAAGACGCTCTACGCGGATGGCGAGACGTGGACGCCGGAGGCGTTTCGCAGCCCTAAGCCGTGCGCCCTGATCAGAAGACTCGATGCCTGGGCCGAAGCCGCGGTGCGCCGGTACCGGCAGGGGCAGCGGGACGAGGGTCGAAAGTCGAAGGTCTGAAGGTCGAAGGTC
>CAZUQB010000636.1:0-1956 GCA_964622405.1 uncultured Opitutaceae bacterium
AGCGGGTGGTGCCAGTCGGCGATGCAGTAGTACACGCCGAACGCGAGCCCGCCCCGTCGGCAGGCGTCGGCCAGCTCGCGCACGATGTCGCGGCGGAACGGCGAGTGCATGATGCTGTAGTCGGTCTGGTGCGTGTCCCAGAGACAAAAGCCGTCCATGTGTTTGGCCGTGAGCACAACGTACTTCATGCCCGCGGCCTTCGCGGTGCGGACCCACTCGTCGGCGTCGAACTTCGTCGGGGTGAACCGCTCGTAAAGCCGGTCGTACTCGTCCGCCGGCACCTTGTCGCCGCGCGCCCAGCCGAGCTCATGGCCGGTCAGCGACACGGGGCCCCAGTGAAGAAAGAGCCCGTAGCGCAGCTCCGCGAACTTCCTCAGCGCCGCCGGTGACGCGGGCGGCATGCGCGGGTCGGTGGGAAAAGTGATCCCGTGAAAACCCGGCAGGGACTCATGGACAATCCTGGGGTCGGTCGCGGCCGCGAGGGACAAGGCTCCCAAGATTCCGAACCACCCAAGCAGCGCGCGGGATTTCATCGGGCGCTGAGCATGGCGGACGGAGCGGTTGGATGTCAGCTATAAGCGCGTGGGGGTAGGCGGTAGGCGCTAGGCTCTAAGCTGTAGGCTGTAGGCTCTAGGCTCTATGTTTTCGGCTCCTGGTGTTGGGAGGTGGGCTTTCAGAGGTTTGGGCCTCAGGAAACGCTCAGCCTTCAACTTTCAACGCTCAACCTTCAGCTTCGGGCACGGCCCTTGGCACTTGGATCCTGAGCCCTGTTACCTGCAATGACGCGCCCCGCGCGTCATTGCATAACCCCGGTGCGCCGATCCGGGAGCGTGATCCCGGCCTCGGCGCGGCGGAGCTCGCGGCGGAGCCAATCCAGGGCGGCGTTCACGGCGCGGACTTTCACGGTGGAGCGCGGTCCGGGATAGCTGAGTTTCTTTGACCACACGCCGTGCGGGGCATGGAGCGCGATAAAGATCGAGCCGACGCGGTTGGCGCTGCCCGCGCCCTCGCTGGCACCGGCGAAGCCGGTCACGGCCAGCGCATAGTCGGCGCCGAGCGTCTCGGCGGCGCCGGTGGCCATCGCGACGGCGGCCTCGGCGGAAACGGCACCGTGCTGAAGCAGCAGGCATTCCGGGACATCGAGGAGCTGCATCTTCGCGTCGTTCGAGCAGCAGACCACGCCGCCGGCGAAAAACTTGCACGCGCCGCAGACCTCGGTGAACGCGCCCGCGAGCAGGCCGCCGGTGGCGGTCTCGACGACGGCGAGTTTCTTCTCCTGCGCGCGCAGGAGATCGGCGCAGATCTTCGCGAGCGAGTCGTGGCCGTAGCCCATGAAATCCTCGCCGAGCAGCACGGCGCACTCGGCGGCGATGCACTCGAGCTGGCTGTAGGAGAGCTTGCCGCTCGGGGAACTCACGCGGCAGTCGACCTGGCCCTGATGGGCGCAGAACGCAACGCTGAGCGCCTCGCCATGACGGTCGAAGATCGGCTGGAGGCGGGTCTCCAGGGCAGACTCGCCGATGCCGGCCGTGCGAAACTGGACGTAGGCCTCGCGCTCGAGGAGCAGCCCGAGTTTTGCCAGCCGCGGCAAGACTTGGTCCACGAACATGGGCTGCAGCTCGTTCGGCGGCCCGGGCAGCATGCAGAGCACCTTGCCATCCTGCTCGACCCAGAGGCCCGGCGCGGTGCCGTTCGGGTTGGGGATGACTTCGCCGCGCTCGAACCGGTAGGCCTGCTTGAGATTGTTGGGGGTCATCTTCCGGCCAAACGCGGCGAAGCGCTCTTCCATCGCCTGCTCGATCGCCCGGTCGAACACGAGCTTCTGGCCCAGCACCTGGGCGATGACCTCGCGCGTGCGGTCGTCGCAGGTCGGCCCCAGCCCACCGGTCGTGATCACGACATCGGCCCGCGCCCAGCTCTCGCGGAACTGGCGGGCGATGGCGTCGGCGTCGTCCG
>CAZUQB010000637.1:0-1945 GCA_964622405.1 uncultured Opitutaceae bacterium
GACTTGGATCATGTTGGATTTGGTTTTGTTGGTTGGAGTGCCGCCGTGCGCGCGCGAGGCACGCTCCCGGCGGTAAAGGGGTGATTAGTGGGCGGCCTCGTGGGATTCGCCGTGGCCGTGGTCGCCCTCGTGGTGCTCGTCACCATGATTGCAGATCAGGCCGATGTAGACGCTGACGAGCAGCGTGAACACGAGCGCCTGCACGAAGCCGATCAGCAGTTCGAGGAAGTAGAACGGCACCGGCAGCAGCCACGGCGTGATGGCCGACATCGAGTGCAGCAGGTTCTCGCCGCCGAAGACGTTGCCGAAAAGACGGAACGAGAGCGAAATCGGGCGGAAGCAGATCGAGACGATCTCGATCAGGCCGACCGCGAGAAACACCAGGAACAGCGGGTAATAAATCGCCGCCGGCACCTCGCGCTTGTCCGCCTTGTTGCCGAAGATGTCCTTCAACACGAGCTTCGGGCCGGCGTAGCGCAGAATGAAATAGAGCCAGCAAAGCATCGAGACCACGGCGAGCGCAGCCGTGCCGTTGAGGTCGGCATTGCCGGGACGGATGAACTCCTTCCAGCCACCGGTTTCATGATCGGTGATGAAGATGGTGCCGACACCCGGGAAGAGACCGCTCCAATTCTGGATCAGGATGAAAGTGAAGAGGGCCGCCAGCAGCGGAAAGGTCGGTTTCGCCATCTTCTTGCCGACAATCGGCGTGATGAGATCGAGCACGCCCTGGACAAGATTCTCCACAATCGCCTGGCCGCGGGTCGGAACAAGCTTCGGCGTCTTGATCGCCAGCCGGATCGCGATGATCAGCGCCAGCGCCACGATCCAACTCGTCACCATGCTGTTCGTAACGGGCAGCGGCCCCACATGGAACAACGTCTCAGCCGACGCGGCGACACCGTGCGATTCGCTGGCGAAGGCACTCAGGCCACTCGAGAGCGACAGAAAAATCAGGGCGAGTTTCTTGACTCGGAACATGGGTGCGCTGGACGACGGAAAGGGTTGGAAAGGGATTGAGTAGGCAAAGGCTTCACGCTCCGTCAACCCCCGAAATAGTTTGCACTCAAGACCCCGCGAACGATTAGGCGCGAGGCGGTCCAACCCCGCCAAACTTATTGCCAGCTTATCGCTGCCCCACCCTGCAAACAGCGCTGAGCGAGCGGTGAGTCGGGGCCCGGCTTTGGAAGACGGTTTCCTGCTCAAACGGCCACGGCTCGGTCACGATTTTCCAAGCCGGATGTTCCCGCACAACAAGTTCGGCGTCACGAAAGTACGGCTCGTAGTCGGTTCGAAAATGCAGGCGGGTCTCGGGGGTTGATCGGGCCGCCACCACCGAGAGGAATCCTGGCTGCATGATCCGGTTCTTGTGGTGCCGCCGCTTGGGCCAGGGGTCCGGGAAAAGCACGTAAATGGTGGAGAACGTCACACCCTCCGGCAGTGAGTCCAGGAAGTCGCGGGCCTCGGCATTGATGAAATGCAAGTTTGCCAGCTTGGCGCGGTCGCGCTTGCGCGTCGCGCGACGAATCCGGTCCACACTGATATCAACCCCCACACAAACCGCCTCCGGGTGGGCGGCGGCAAACGCCGTGAGAAAGTGGCCATGACCGCAGCCAACCTCCCACACGATGGAAATCGGGCGGGGAAAAAGAGAATCCAAGCTCTCCTTCAGACTGTGACGCCGTTGGGTGACCCGCGCGATGTGCGCGGCCGTGCGGATCGGGTTGTCCATGATTCGCCTCAGATCACGACGCCCCGGCTCCCCTACCCGCCTCCAGACGAACCATCAAGATGCTGATGTCCGCTGGGTTAACTCCACTGATGCGACTCGCCTGTCCCAGTGTCATGGGTTTGAATTCCGCCAGTTTCAGCGCGCTCTCCCGGCGAAGTCCCGGAATGGACAGATAGTCCAGATCGGCAGGGAGCCTGATTCGCTCAATCTGGG
>CAZUQB010000638.1:0-1945 GCA_964622405.1 uncultured Opitutaceae bacterium
GCTTCCACGCGGATTTCACCGCCGCCCTCGCCCGCGTGCTCGACTGCCCGGCGCAACCCACGCCGTGGCCCGAGTTCAACGAGGACGAGGTTGCAGGCCTGATCGAGCAGTACTCCGCGCCGGAGTGGAACGAGGCGCGGTAGGCATGATTTGCTGGGAGTTGAAAGGTGAAGGTTGAAGGGCGACGGCCTGGCGGCCGGGAGAAGGCCGTGGACCGATTTGGCCTCAGCGGTGCGGCGTGATCGCGGAGAGCTGCACGCGGTCGATGCAGAGGGACAGGGACCGTGAGCTGGCTTCGGCGGTCTCGCGGGCGGGCGGCTGGTCCGAGTGAAACGACAGCTTGCCGTCGGTACAACGCAGGGAGACGGCGGTCCATTTTTCCCCGACTGGGCCTTGCCAGAGCTGACGGCCGCCCTGGGTTATGATCACGGACCGCGGCGTGAGACTGCGCAGACGGAACGAGAGGGTCTGGCTCGTGCCGGCGGGCTGCGACTTCACGGCGAGTTCGGCGTCGCCCGAGCTCCAGGCCCAGAAGTTCTGGGCGTTGCGCTCGACGCCATACCAACCGTGCCGGGTCTGCACGAGCACGGCCGCGGCCTCGGTACGCGCGGCGGCCAGCTCGACGCCGTCGTTGGGCAGGCTGGTGAGCTGCACGAGGCCGGCCGGGACCGTGAGATTGCCGAGCACGAGCAGCGCGAGGCCCGCGCGCGTGCGGGGCGCGAGGGCGTTGAACGCGAGGTTGAGCGGGAGCAGCACGCGAACCGCCGCTCCGGGATATCCCTCCCACACCGCGGTGCCGAGCAGCAGAAGGAGCAGCGTGTAGCTGGCCCCGAGCCGCCACCAGGTCTCCTGCCACCGCGGTCGCGCGAGGATCCAGGCAGCCTGAACCGTGAGCCCGATTAGCGCGAGGAGGTTGACCCAGTTGAGCAGCGGCAGCTCGGGATGGAGGGAGAAACCGGCCAGGGTCGCCTGCCACTTCTCCAGCCAGCATTGGCCCGGCCACGCGAAGTTGCTCCAGCCGCGGTCACCGGGCCCGACCACCACCCGGATGTAGACCAGCCAGAGAGCAAGAGGCGCGGCGATCAGCGCGACGCGGAGCGCGAAGTGCCGCCAGGGTGGTCGGGCCAGGACCGGCATGGCGAACAGCGAAGTCTCGCGCGTCAGGGTGGCGGCGGCGAGCCAGCCCACCGCCCCGCGCAGGCGATTTCGCTGCACGGCGATCATCGCGGCGGTGAGGAGCAGGAGGGCCGGCAGATCCACCAGCGCGAGCCGGACGCTCGACAGGGCGCCGGCGGAAAGCAGAAGGCCGGACCAGGCGAGGAAGTCATGGCCGGAGCGGGGCGGGAACAACCAGAGCAGCACGCCGGCCAGCGCGAGCCAGCAGAGCGGATTGAGGATCGCGAACATGTCGAGCGCCCGGACCGGGTTGCCCAGCGCCAGCGCCCACGCGGTCCAGCTCGGCAGGATGCGCCGGGCGCGGTAGCCGAGATTGTCGATCGCCCGCGGCAGCGCCGGGTCGCGCAGCGTCGGCCGGCAGGCGATCTGGGCGTAGTACAGGCCGTCGTAGCCGCCGTTGTTGCGGTTGATGAAGGCCGGGCGGTCGCGGACCTCGGGCAGGAGGTGGGCCTCGTCGGAATCGTCAAACTGGAGCAGCGCGGTGAAGCCGTAGACCGGGTGGTGGAACCGGGCGACGGCGAGCACGAAGCCCGCGACGACGAGCAGCGCCGCCGCCGGCCACCAGATCCGACGAAGACCGCGGAGCATGGTCAGCTGCCCGGGCGCCTACTTCCAGCCCTCGGCAACGTCGCTGCCGAAAAACGGCCCGAACGGCCAGAATCCAAACAGCTTGGCCACCCCGAGCAGGACTAGCAGGAGGATGACCACCACCAACACCGTGCGCCGGCCGCCCTTCTTCTCCGCGTAGGGGTCCTTGAGCGAGCGGCTG
>CAZUQB010000639.1:0-1945 GCA_964622405.1 uncultured Opitutaceae bacterium
GCCGAGCTGATCGAGAACCTCGGCACGATCGCGCACTCGGGCTCGAAGCAGTTCCTCAAGGCCCTCGGCGAGGGCGGCGCCAAGAACGCCAACCTGATCGGCCAGTTCGGCGTCGGCTTCTACTCCGCCTTCATGGTCGCCAAGCGCGTCCGCGTCTACGCCCGCTCGTGGCGCCCGGACGAGCCGGCGCACGTCTGGACCAGCGACGGCTCCGGCAGCTACGAGATCGAGGAGGTCGCGGACCAGACCCGCGGCTGCAAGATCGTGATCGAGCTCAAGGACGAGTGCGCCGAATACGCCGCCGACCACACGGTGAAGTCGATCCTCGAGCGCTACAGCGCGTTCGTCTCGTTCCCGATCAATCTCAACGCCAAGCGCGTCAACACCATCCAGGCCCTCTGGCTCCGCTCCAAGAACGAGATCAAGGAGGAGGAGTACACCGAGTTCTACAAATTCATCGGCCACGCCTTCGACGAGCCCCGGCTCCGCCTGCACTTCTCGGCCGACGCGCCGCTGGCGATCAACGCCCTGCTGTTCGTCCCGAAGGACAACACCGAGAAGTTCGGCTTCGCCCGCTCCGAGCCCAGCGTCGCGCTCTATTGCCGCAAGGTCCTGATCGACGCCAAGCCGAAGGACCTGCTGCCCGAGTGGCTGCGCTTCCTCAAGGGCGTGGTCGACAGCGAGGACCTCCCGCTGAACATCTCGCGCGAGACGATGCAGGACCGCTCGCTCGTCGAGAAGCTGAACAAGGTCATCACGAAGCGCTTCCTCAAGTTCCTCGAGGAGGAGGCCAAGCAGCGGCCCGACGCGTACAGCGAGTTCTACGCCGAGTTCGGCCTGTACCTGAAGGAGGGCGCGGCGATGGACTTCACGCACAAGGACCAGCTCACTAAGCTGCTCCGCTTCGAGTCCTCGCTCACCGAGAAGGGCAAGACCACCAGCCTCGCCGACTACGTCTCACGGATGGGCGCCGACCAAAAGGAGATCTATTACCTCGTCGGCCCGAACCGCGCCGCGATCGAGTCCGGCCCGTACCTCGAGGGCTTCAAGGCCCGCAACCTGGAGGTGCTGTTCTGCTACGAGTCGGTCGACGAGTACGTGATGAACCACGTGCGCGAGTTCGACGGCAAGAAGCTCACCGCCGCCGACCACGCCGACGTGAAGCTGAAGGATATCCCGCAGCCCGAGGGCGCCCTCAGCGAGGCGGACGCGAAGGCCCTCACGACGTGGCTGAAGGAGACGCTGGGCGAGCGCGTGGCCGAGGTGAAGGTCAGCGACCGCCTCGTCGACTCCCCCGCCCTCGCGCTCAACGCCGACAAGTTCATGTCGCCGCACATGCGGCGCATGATGAAGGCCATGAACAAGGACGGCGCCGACTCGCCGCTGCGGGTGAACCTCGAGATCAATCCCCGCTCCGCCGTGATGAAGCGCCTGTTCGAAACGCACACCGCCTCCCCCGATCGCGCGAAGCTCGTCGCGGAGCAGATCCTCGACAACGCCCTGATCTCCGCCGGCCTGCTCGACGACGCGACCCCGATGGTGGCGCGGCTGTACAAGCTGCTGGAGACGGTCTAGGCGGACGCGGGGACGCGGTTGAAGGGTGAGGGTTGAAGGTTGAAAGGCCGGAGTCCGGGCCGCGGTCTGCCCTTCAACTCTCTCTGAAGTTGAAAGCTGAGAGTTGAAGGTTGAGAAGCCGGACTTCCGGGCCGTGATCTGCCTTTCAACCCTCAACTTTCAACCTTCAACCGCCGCCGGAATTAAGGGTTGAGGGAGTCCGACTCGGGAATCTCCAACTTCCGACGGCGGCCTTTCGGGGACGCCGGCCGAGATCAGCAGTCAGCGTACTTCCAGTTCCGCTTCTTGCCCGCGGCGAGCCACTCGAGGGTGGTTGCGACGCGGCGGGCGCGGGTCTCGGGCCGTTTGGCGTCGAGGATCCACTCGAGAT
>CAZUQB010000640.1:0-1945 GCA_964622405.1 uncultured Opitutaceae bacterium
CAGCCCGCGTCTTCGCCTCGTGCAGGCCAAACCAGGCGCCCGATGCCAGCGCAAGAAGCACGAGGGAGCCACCGACCCACCGTTTCTGCCAAGGGTTCATGCGGAATTGGTCGGAACCGGATTCGCTGCGCGACGCTCCACCACCTCGACCACCACGGAAAATTCACTGGGCCGCCGCTCCACCCAAATCTCGTCGTCGTCAATGGGATCACTGCTTTCCGCCGGCGCCGGCCGCACGTCCACCGAGAGCACCAGCCACGGCTGCCCCGCGTGCGCGAGCGAGTTCACGAACGTCCGCAGGACCGTGGTGTCCCCGACAAAGACAAACCGATAGGCCCGTCCCGCCAGCCCCGCGTCCAGATCCGGCTGCCACGCGGGGTCGACGGCAAATCCATCGCGCCGAGATTTTCCGCGCCCCCCGCTGCCTTTTCTGTCCTGCGGCCTCACTTCGCGCTGCACCGCCTTCAAGGCGCTGGGACCTGCCTCGACCAGCTTCGCCAGCAATTTCCCCAGGTTTACCCGATCAGCCCAAAGGGCTATCACCATTTCCGTCGGGGGCGCCTCGCGGCGGTAGTCGGCAAACCCGAACCACAGCTCGGGCGCGACTTCCACGTCGTGCCGATCTGCGAGTTCCCGCATTTCGGTCACGAAGCGCGTGATGGCAAAGTAGGCCGCGGTGCTGTCGGTCCATCGGACTTCGGCCGAAACGTCGTCCGTAGGCGGGTGTCCGAAGAACAGCTCGTACGCCGAATCCCGCGATTCACGCCAGCGCTCCAGGGTTACTTCCAGGCGCTGCGTGACCTGTGGGCTCGGAGCAGGCTCGATGGCCTGGGATTTCCGATAGTCCCGCTGCGCGCGATCAAGCCGCTTGAGCGCGAGGCGAGCCAGGTGAATTTGCCCGGCTAGGGCGAAGGATGCGCCGATGAACAACAGCGCGCCCAGAATGGTAATCAAACGCGAAGGCTCGATCGGTCCGATCCGTTTCATGGGACCTCCCTCTCGCCTCGCGCCGAGTCCAGCACCACGGTGACCTCGAATCGCAGGGAGCCTGGCTCGCTCAGATCGAACCGCTCGTCGCCCACCCGTTCAACCCCGTCGCACCGCCGAATTCGGTCGAGGAGCACGCGCGCCTCATCGCCGAGCACGGATTCCGCGGAGCTCGCGGGATCCGCGAGATTCAGCATCCGCCCGCGCATGCGCAGCGTCGGGCGGACCGGCCTGGCACCGCCGGGAGGGGTGGTCGCCAATTCATCAATCCAAACCGCGCCGCCCTCGGACACGGCTTGCTGCAGGTCAGACAGCATTCTGACCCACCTACCCCGCTGCTCAATGAGACGGCGGAGCTGCTCGTACCGGGACCGCATGTCCGCGATTTGCGGCAGCACGACCGAAATTCGGCGGGAGCACTGCTGAAGCTCCCGGGTCTGGACCGCCAGCGACTCGGCCCGCCCCAGCGCCGTCCGCTTCACCATTGAATAGTGCCAGAATGGCGGGACGAGCACGGCCATGGGCAGGAGCCCGAGCGCGATTTTTCCGGGCAGCTGTCGCGCCTGATCCAGCTTGGCGCGCAGCCGTTCCGGCAGCAGGCCGCCGCCGCTCCCAGCCTCTCGGCGGTACAATCGCACCAGGCCGGCGGCCACGCTTGGATCGCAGAGTCCGCTGCCCTTTTTCCGGCCGTCGGCAACGAACCGCTCGACTCTCACCCCAAGGAATTCGGACAGCCGCGCCGCCAATCCCGGCAAATGGGCGGCTCCTCCGGTCACCAGGATCCGGCCCGACGTGTGCCCTTCGTCGGAAAGCAGGCCTTCAATTTGACCGATCTCCAGGGCCAGCCCGGCGACCAGCTGCTCAACCAGCCGATCGATCCTCTCGCGCGGGCCTTCCGCCCTCTCCTCGTGGCCGAGCAGCACCTCGGCTTCGGACAGCGGCAGCTTCAATCCGTCCA
>CAZUQB010000641.1:0-1938 GCA_964622405.1 uncultured Opitutaceae bacterium
CCGCCTACTGCTTCTGCCGCTCGCTCTCCAGCTCGACGATCCGCACTTTGCCGTCGCGGAACGCGATGTAGAGGGTGTCCGGAGGGAGATCCGGGACGTCGAGGCTGACCTGGGCCGTGCCGCGAATGCCGGTCTTGCTCAGGGAATCGCCATTGCGCGGGGCGTTCGCGCTCACGACGCGCGGCGAGTAATTGGCCCCGCCTTCCGTCCGCAGGTGCACGGAGGGCGTCGAGACCACGTTGGCCGGATAGTAGTTCTTGTAGATCCAGAAGACATCCCGGCCATCCGCGCTCGAGATCGTCCGGCTCGGATGCCCGACCGCCAGGTAAACGATGTCCGGGGTGTCGTCGACGTTCACCACGCCGGACCGGACGTCCCGCTGGTGCCAGGGCTCGAGGCCCGCGAACACCGCGGGCTTTTCATTGATCCGGGCGTCGATGGCGCCGCCGGTGGTCTCGCACCCGGCCAGCAGCAGGCCGAGCACCGCGCCGGCAACCAGAGTCAGAGGGGAGGAAAACGGGAGGTGGGGATTCCTTGGGGTATTCATGACCGGGGAGGGGCGGATGGTCCTAGGGGCGCTGTTCGATCAGCACGATTGTCTTGGGCTCCGTGCTGTTGGGGGAGACGACCTGCAGCTCAACCTGGTCGCCCGGCTTGCGGCTGACAAAGACTCGGCCGAGTTCCGACCCGGGCATGAACGTGGCGGCAATGTACTGCACGGGCTTCCCGTCGATGCGGAGGATCCTCATGCCGGGCTTCACGCCCTGCCCCTCGGCGTACGATCCGGCCCGCACCCGGGAGATCTCGAGGGCGTAGATCCGGCGGGTCGCGTCATTGCGCAGCATCTTGAGGCTGATGCCGAACGAGAGCTGCGGGTTGTAGTCCGCCTCCGCATTCATCTCGTCCAGCTTCTGGACGCGCTCAAAATCGTTCGCCAGGTCCGACGCCTTCGAGCCGGCGTGGAGGGCCAGCGGCAGAAACAGGGCCAGGCCTACAATCGCTGATTTCATCGGGGTCTCCTCAAGGTTGGGCCGTTAACGGACGGGGTGCAGATGGGTCTGTCCCCGCACCATCGGGCCAAATCGCCGGCGAGTCGAGCTCTAATCTAGAATATCTAGGGGAGACGCCGGCGCCCGCCGATCAAGGCACCTCGTAGACTTCGGCGAGAGCCACGCCGGTGGTGCCGTTCGCGCCCGAGACCTGGGCGGAATAGACCCCGGGCGGCAACGTCAGCAGCAGCACCGCGTCCTTGCTGCCGGGGGTCAGCGCGAACGCCCCGACCTGCGCCGCCGTCGTGGCCACAGCCGAGGCGTTGGCGGCGAGGCTCCAGTCATCGTTGGTCGCGACCAGCACGCTCACGCCATTCACGCTGCGGTAAAGCTGGAGCTGGGGATCGGCCAGTACGCCCGTGACGCCGTAGTCGGCGAGGCGCGGCCCCACCCCGCGGATCAGCACGGTCCGCGCCGTCGAGCCGCCCACCACGAATCCGGCGATCAGGGTGGTGTTGCCCGTGCCCGCCTCGGTGCGGGCGGAAACATTGATCAGGCGCGGGGTCGTGGCCGTGATGGCGGCCCCGGGGGTCGCATCGTAGATCTCGGCGAGAGCCACCCCGGTTGAGCCGCCGGCACCCAGGATCTTCACCGAGTACGGCCCCTTGGCCACCGCGGCATTGTACATCGCGGCGTCCTTGCTGTTGACCGAGCCAAGCGGGAAGGCGCCGACCGCGGCGCCCACCGCCGTCACCTGCGCGTCGCCACCCCAGTCGTCGTTGGTCGCCAGCACGGTGCCGCCCTGGTCGATGAATTCCATCCGCGGATCCACCAGGAACCCGGTCACACCGTAGTCCCCCAGTCGCGGCCCGACCGCGCGGATCAGGGTTTCCTTGGTCCCGCTCGTGCCGTTGCCGCCCACCACGATGCCGACGATCAGGGTCGAGGC
>CAZUQB010000642.1:0-1938 GCA_964622405.1 uncultured Opitutaceae bacterium
ACGACTGCCGCGAGGGCATCTGCGGCACCTGCTCCTGCACCATCAACGGCAAGCCACACGGTCCGGGGCATGGCATCGCCACCTGCCAGACATACATGCGCAGTTTCAAGGAAGGCGACGTGGTCGTCGTCGAGCCGTTCCGCGCCCGCGCCTTTCCGCTGGTAAAGGACCTCGTCGTTGATCGCTCCGCGTTTGACCAGATCATCCAGGCCGGCGGCTTCATCAGCGTGCGCACGGGCGCAGCGCCCGACGCCAACTCGATCCCGGTGCCGAAACCCGACGCGGACCTCGCGATGGACGCCGCGGCGTGCATCGGCTGCGGCGCGTGTGTCGCTGCCTGCAAGAATGCCTCCGCCATGCTCTTCGTCGCGGCCAAAGTATCCCAGCTTGGCCTGCTGCCCCAGGGGCAGCCCGAGCGCGACCAGCGCGTGCTCGCGATGGTCGGCAAGATGGACGAGCTCGGATTTGGCAACTGCACCAACCAGTACGAGTGCAGCGCGGCCTGCCCGAAATCCATCAGTCACGATTTCATCGCGCGGATGAACCGCGATTACCTGACCGCCAGCCTGCGCAGCGCCCTCAAGCCCGCCTCAAACGCCGCCGGCGGCGGCGCAGGCTAAGCCGGGGTCGTTGCTGCTTCGCCGACATCGAAGTTGGTGAAAGAGAATGTAGGTGGGGTGCCCTCACCCCGCATGGCTGTAGCCCGAATCGGTTCGCGGTCGGAGCGAACTTGACCGCGGATTTCGCCGAAGCGACCGGGATGGCGGCAGATCGCGCGGCGATGATTCGGCCTGCGGCCGAAGCATCTCCGCACGGGTGTGACGACGATCCGGTTTGAGCGCTGGAGTCTGGGCGAGCATCGGGCGTTCGATGCTGGATTGTTGGCTCCTCCCTGTGTGGGCGGGGTGCCCTCACCCCGCAGGGCCCGGTCCGGGCCAGCGCAACTCCCTCGGCATGGCGTGGTTCTCGGGCCCGCGTGTTTTCCTGTAACTTTGACGGACGTGCCGGGTTTTCATGGCAACAAACCAATTGAAGACCATGAAGACTCTCCCCGTCATCGCCATCGCCACCGCGCTCCTCGTGTTCGCGTTGTTTCCCACCCCGGCCGTCGCCGGTTCCCTCTTCTTTGCCGTCAGTCTCCTGACGATCTTTGCCGCGGACTATTCGCGGATCCGCACGCCGATCACCCCCCGGGCCTCCGTTCTGCCCTTCCCGGGCGCGTATCGGACGGCGCAGACTTGCGAGCTGGCGGCCTGATCACTGCCAGATCGCAGCTGGAGGGCGGTCCCTGCCTCACGGTGGGGACCGTCTTCTTTTTTGGGAGTCGCGCCCGCTACGCCACCGTTGCGGCGGAGATAATCCTCCAGCCGGTGACGCCTAAAACCAGACAGCCTGCGCGTTCACCGAGCGTGATCCGGAATGCGCGCAACCCGCCGCAGCCCCGTCCAAGGCGTCCGCGCCTTTCAACCGACGGCCTCCAACCTTCAACGAGGCCGGCGCGGCTCAGTTCCCCGAGCGCGCGCCCTGCAGGCCGCGGAGGTCGATGGTGCCCTCGGTGGTGCCCTTGATCTTCATTTCATCCTCGCCGGCCGTGGTATAGAGGACGCTCTCAAGCTTGTAGCGGACGACCGGTTCGCTCTGAAGGGAGATCAGCTGTCGCACGAGCGAGGCGTTCTCGAGGATCAGCGTGACGTCCTGCGTCGTCGTGCTGAGCGGCGGCAGGCCGATCGGCGTGTTGCTCACCGCCTTGCCGACGTAGCTGCCGTTGAGATAGAGCTTGTGCGAGGAGCCGGAGAAACCGAACGCGTTCAGGCTCTCGCTGGTGTACCGCAGCGTGACGATCAGCTGGGTCTCGAAGACCGTGGAATTCGCCGCCTTCAAGTCCGCGACCGAGACATTGATGCTGTCGGGACGGGTGGCGGAGGCGCAGCCGGCAGA
>CAZUQB010000643.1:0-1936 GCA_964622405.1 uncultured Opitutaceae bacterium
AGCACCAGCCGGGGGGCGTAGCACAGGGACCACTCGTTGAACGCCACCATGCCCACGCCGTGCAGCAGGCCGATCGTGTAGGCCACGTTGCGATCGAGCTTCGTGCGGTGGGCCAGCGTCTCCGCGGCCATCGCGCAGGCCACGGCGTTCAGCCACATCGCATCGGCCTCCACCCCGTAAATCTCCAGCGGGCGGATGAGCACCTGCGAGGCGACCGCATAGGCGACCAGCTCGTAGACTTCGTCATAGCCAACCCGCTGGACCGCCTCGTCGACCGTCAGGCACCGGGTGCCCTTGCTGTAGAGGGCGCTGTTCGCCACCTGCAGCACGCGCGCCGCGATTCCGGGATCCAGGCGGATCATCGCCACGATCTCATGGATCGCGGTGTTCCCGTCCTGCAGCAGCAGCTTGAGCCGCGGCAGCACCTTCGGCGCCGACGGCAGGTGCTTGATCTCCCGGATGATATCCTCGGGCGTGAAGCTGGTGAGATTGGAGCCTGTTACGTCGGCGATCATGGGCGCTTCCCTCATCGGCGCGAACGCCACCGACTTTTGTAAAATCTCGCGCCCGGCGGCGCCCCGGCCCGATCGCCCTTAACTCGCGGCCGGGGAAACCGATAGCACCTTAGCCATGGCCCAGCCCGCCGTCCTCCCCTCGTCCCGTCGCCTGCTGCCCGCCGCGATGCTGCTGGTGCTGTTCGTCGAGGCCGCGGTGAGCCTGGAGCTGGCCTATTTCGGGCCTGCCGACGCCGGCGCCCGGCTGGCCCTGCACTGCGTTGCCGTCGCGGTCTTCGCCGTCGTGCCGCTCTGGTTCCTCTGGCACCGCGAGGTCGAGCGGCCTCTGACCGCGACCCTGACCCACGCGGCCTACCAGCAGCAGCTGCTCGACGAGCACGCGCTCGTCTCCGAGACGGACCGCGCCGGAAATTTCGTCTACGTGAACGAGGCGTTCTGCCGCCGGAGCGGCTACACCGCCCGCGAGCTCCTGGGCCGCCACCACTCGCTGCTCCACTCCGGGGTCCACTCGGCCGAGTTCCGCCGCGAGATGGACGCCACGCTCACCCGCACCGGCCGCTGGTCCGGCGAGATCTGCGACCGCGCGAAGGACGGCACCCTGTACTGGCTGCAGAGCACCGTCGTTGCCTTCAGCGATCCGAGCGGCCGCGTCACCGGCTTCCACTGCGCCCATACCGACCTCAGCCGGCAGAAGGAGCACGAGGAGTCGCTGCGCCAGGAGGAGCACCGCTTCCGCGAGCTGTTCGACAATTCCCCGTCCGGCTGCCACGAGCTCGACGCCGAGGGCCGCATCGTCCGCGTGAACCGCACCGAGCTCGCGCTGCTGGGCTACACCGAGGAGGAGATGATCGGCCGCCACGCCGCCGATTTCGTCGAGCAGCCGCTCGAGGCCGCCGAGTCCGTGCGCCGCAAGCTCGCCGGCCTCGTGCCGCCGGGCCATTTCTTCGAGCGCCGCTTCATCTGCAAGGACGGCACGCGCCTCGACGCACTGCTCAGCGACCGCCTGCTCCGCGACCCGTCCGGCCGCATCGTCGGCCTGCGCACCTCGGTCCAGGACAACCGCGAGCGCAAGGAGCAGGAGCGCCGCCTCCACTCGCTCACCGAGCGCCTCCAGCTTGCCGCCGAGCACGGCCAGATCGGCATCTGGGACTACGACGTCACCCACCAGCGCGTCCTCATGGACGAGCGCATGCTCCGCCTGCACGGCCTCGACGCCGGCTACAACGGCACCCGCAGCGCGTGGCTCCGCCTGGTCCACCCGGAGGACCGCCCGACCCTCAAGGACATGTTCCGCCAGGTGCTCACCGGCCTCAACGGCGTCGACACCGTCTTCCGCGTCATTCCCGCGCCCGACGTCGAGCGAACCCTGCGCGCCCGCTGCCGCGTCATCCGCGACGCGAACGGCCAGGCCCAGCGCGTCA
>CAZUQB010000644.1:0-1934 GCA_964622405.1 uncultured Opitutaceae bacterium
CGTTCATCTGGCAGAGCCGCACCGGCCACCCGTACTCGTGGGTGTTCCGCGGTGATGCCAACGGTGACGGCTATGCGTTCAACGACCTGCTCTACGTCCCGGCTGGCCCGAGCGACCCGAAGGTCGCCTGGGCGAGCGCCACCGAGCGCGATGCCTTCTTCGCGTTCATCCAGACGAACGACCTCTGGAAGTACCAGGGCACGCACCCGGAGCGCAACAGCGAGGTCTCGCCGTGGATCAACACGCTCGACATCCGCATCTCGCAGGAGGTGCCGATCTGGAAGAGCGTCAAGACGGAGCTCTTCGTGAACATCCTCAATGTCGGCAACCTGGTTGACAAGAGCTGGGGCCAGCTGGAGGAGATTCCGTTCTCCTACCGCCGCGCCGTCGCGGGTGCCACTTACAACGCCACGGGCAACAATGGCCAGGGCCAGTGGAACTACACCTTCAACAGCGGCACGCTCGACGGTATGCCGATTGTCGCCAACGACACGCCGATCTCCCGTTGGCAGGTCCAGGCCGGTCTGAAGATCAAGTTCTGATTCCAGCCCAAGGATGATTCATCTCGAGAGGCGGCTGCGACAACGCAGCCGCCTCTTTGTTTGTAGCGCTTAGGGGTAGCGCGAAAGCAGCACCTGAGCCGTGGAAAGCTCAACCATACTGCTCAAGAGCAGTTTCACAGAAAGGATAGCCGCAAGAACGCACAAAAAGCGCAGACCAATCCGAATGTGGTCGTGGTTGCGGCGGTTTCAAAGACTCGACCCAACCTTGTTTTCCGGGGTACCGCTGCGGCGGCAATTTCTTGCGCCTTTTGCGCATCTTTGTGGCTACGAATCCGGTTAGAATGCTCTAGCGCGATTGCCGCAGTTGCTCGAGATGCTCGCGGGCGGCCGGGAAATCAGGCTGCAGGCTCAGCGCTTCCTCTTCGTGTGCGATGGCCTCGGCAAACCGACCAGATTGAGCCAAGGCCAACGCGAGATTGTGGTGTACCACCGGGGACTTCGGCATCTGGCTCAAGGTTGCTTCGTAGTGCGGCACCGCTTCTGCCGGGCGGCCCAGGCGCATCAGGGTCACGCCGGCATTGTTGTGGGCCGCTGCCGAGGAGGGATCGAGTGCCAGCACCCTCTCAAAGGCATTCAGGGCCTCGAGGAGTAGGCCCTGCCGCAGCAGCGTGTCGCCGAGATTGTTCCAGGCTGCGGCATGCCCCGGGGACTTCTGCGTTACCTCGCGCAATTGAGCCGTGGCTTCCGGCACCCGCCCAACCTGCGCGAGAACGACTCCCAGATTGTACTGAATATCGACATCCGCGGGTTTGAGCTGACGCGCGGCGGTCAATTCTCGAACCGCCTCTTCGCCTCGGCCGAAACGAAGCAGCACGTTGGCGTAATCGCTCCGTACGTCGGCGTAGTCCGGCCGCAATCGAGCCGCTTCGGCCAGTTGTGTCAGTGCCTGCTCCCAATCTCCGCGCCGGACATAGACCGCCGCCAGGCTCGCGTGCGCCCGGGCATTGCCCGGAGTCTGCGCGATATTGTCGGTCCAGAGCTTCTCGTCATTGGTATATTGGCCAACTCGCAGCACGGTCAGGCCGCCGTATATCACGAAAATGGCGATCGAGAGCAGACGGCGCCAACTCGGGGGAAACAACCAGAGGGCCCCAGCGGCGAGGGCAATCAGGCTGGCTAGCGGGAGATACATCCGATGCTCTGCAATCGGCTGGGTCGTAAGTGGTACGAAGCTCGAGCTCGGCGCCAACAGGACAAAAAACGCTGCGGCGAGGAAGCCGATGGCAGGCTTTCGGACGAGCGCCCAAATTGTCCCGGTGAGCAGTGCGATGATCAGCAGGCCCTGTCCCCACACCTGACGCAGAGGGGCGAGATCGACGCCGTAGTCGACGATGAGCGGGTGCGGCCAAATGGAGAGTTTCAGGTAGGTGC
>CAZUQB010000645.1:0-1933 GCA_964622405.1 uncultured Opitutaceae bacterium
ACGCACGTGGCCGACCGCGAGCCGGTCCTCGCGCGGCTGCGGGAACTCGCCGACGCGATCAATGCCCGCGAGGGCTTCCGGCTGGAGGTGACCGGCAGCTTCAACCGTCCGCCGAAAGAGTGCGGGCCCGTCGAGGAGGCCGCGTTCGCGCTCTACCAGCGCTGCGGGTCCGAGCTGGGCCTGCCGCCCTTCTCGTGGATCCACGCCGGCGGCGGTTCCGACGGCAACCTGCTCTCGGCCGCGGGCCTGCCGAATCTCGACGGCCTCGGCGTGATCGGCGAGCACCTGCACAGCGACCGCGAGTGCTGCGTGCTGCCCAGCCTGGTCGAGCGCGCCGAGCTCTGCGCGCGGTTCCTGGGCCAGCTGGCCACGGGCACGGGCGTGCTGCGCTAGGTCCGCCTAGCGGGCGAAGACCTGCGTGATCTCCTTCAGGCTCACGCCGAGGGCGGCGTGCGCGACGGCGTCCAGCGCGGCCTCGTCGCCCTGCAGGTGGATGGTTTGGTGCACGTGGCTCGCGCTGGCACCGGGCGCCAGGGCCAGAGCCGGCGACGAGGTCTCCAGCTCGTAGAAGTGGCCGAGCCCCTTCGCACCGGCGGCCACGGGGCCGTCGTTGTAGCTGTTCACCACATCCCCGCTGAACGGATGTTCCTGCAGTTCCCACATCGAGTTGACGTAGTCCGTGGCTCCCTTCGGCAGGGTGTAATGCACGAGGGTTAGCGTGTGGCTGGCGGCGTCGTAGCTTCCGAGCAGCGACTTCGCGCGCCGGGGCGGAAAGCCGATCTTGCTGCGGTGGTTGGCGTCGCCGCGGAAAAAGACCCGGCCTTCCTTCACGATCAGGCGCTCCGCCGGCACCTTGCCGAAATAGGTGTCGTTCACGACCGGGCCGCGTTCCGCCGCCGGGCCGGACTCGTACGGCACCACGATCGTCGCCGTCGGCGAGGCGTTGAACATGCCGAGGATCCAGATCGAGAGGAGCCCGCGGTCTTTCTGCCATGCGGTTGTTCCGGTGTTGCGCACGGTGTTGACCGACTCGAAGGCCACCGCGCCCACCCCGGCGGGCAGCGTCAGCCCCAGGTCCTTCAGGGCGGAGTCCGCCGCCAGCAGGCGCAGCGCCCGGGTCACTTCCAGGTCGAACTTCGTCCCGGAGTAATTCGTCAGATGGATCTCCCGGCGGCACAGCACCTGGTCCGCGGCCGCGCTGACGACCTCGAACGGCTCGGTGTCGATCGCCGCCGGCGTGAACCAGTGGTCGAAGTCGAACTTCACGCCGGGCGCGAAGAAGATCGAGAACTGGCCGCCCTCCGGGCCGAGCCAGAAGCGGTCCTCGCCGCCGAACACGTTGATGTGCGCGGCAACCTTGCCGGAGGCGATCAGCTCGCGATTCACCCATCCGTAGCTGTCGCCGCCGGCGCCGCCCGCCGTGCTGGTCATGATCCGGCCCTGCCAGGCCGGGACCACCGCCACGCGCGCCCGCCCCGACGCGTCGGTGAGCTCGAGGACCTTCTGGTGCTGGCGCAGGAAGGCCACGTCGTCGCCGAACGTGGCGGCGCGGGCCGGGACGAGGAGGGACGCCGCAGCGGCCGCGGCGACGAGCAGATGGGACGTCTTCATGGGGAAACTTGGGAAAACCTCACTTCACCGGGTCGGGGACCGCGGTCCAGTGGTCGATCGGCAGCCGCTCCGCCACGGGCGGCAGCGGCGGGAACTTCAGGTGAGGCTCGGTCTGGTACCAGTACGCGACCGACGAGTAGTCGTCGCCACGGTTGTTGTTCGTGCCATGCTCAATGGAAACGCGGATCGACTGGTCGAAGGTCACCGGGTCCTCGAGGTGGAAGCGGTACATCGAGTGCCGCCCGGTGTAATCGGGGTGGGCGTTGCCCTTCCGCGAGTAGCCGAAGTACGGGAAATTGTACTCGCGGTTGAGCAGGTTGAA
>CAZUQB010000646.1:0-1930 GCA_964622405.1 uncultured Opitutaceae bacterium
CGAAGGCCGAGCCGAAGGCGATGTTCATGTGACCGCCTGACGGCCGCCCATGATTCGCCTGCATCTCGTCAACCGCGTCTATCCGCTCAAGGGCGGGCCGTTCTACGCGCTCCGGGACATCAATCTCGAGGTGAACGCGGGGGACTTTCTCTCGATCATGGGCCCGTCGGGCTCGGGCAAGTCCACCCTGCTCCACCTGCTCGGACTGCACGACCACGCGTGGACGGGAGAATACCACCTGCACGGGCAGCCCGTGCACCGGCTCGACCAGAAGCAGCGTTTCGCCCTGCAGAAGCAGCACATCGGATTCGTCTTCCAGAGCTATCACCTGCTCGACGACCTCACCGTCTACGAGAACCTCGAGATCCCGCTGTCCTACCGCGACACGCCGAAGAAGGACCGCGAGAGCATCGTCTGCGACGCGCTCGACCGTTTCAACATCGTCGCCAAGCGCGACCTGTATCCGAGCCAGCTCTCGGGCGGACAGCAGCAGCTGGTCGGCATCGCCCGCGCCCTCGTCGCGCGGCCCAGCCTGCTTCTCGCCGACGAGCCCACCGGCAACCTCCACTCCGACCAGGGTCGGGAGATCATGGAGCTGTTCCGCCAGCTCAACCGCGAGCAGGGCGTCACCATTATCCAGGTCACCCACTCCAATGAAAACGCCGCCTACGGCACCCGCGTTGTGCGGCTCGCCGACGGCCTGATGGTGAAATAGCCTTTTCCCTTTCCCGGAACCGCCCTCGTGATCCCGTCCCTGAAACTCCCCCTGCGCCTGATCCTCGCCCTTGCGACCCTCGCCGGGCTCGCCCGGGCCGCCGAGCCCGTGCCGCCGGACGCGACGACGCCGCTCACGCTGGAGCACGCGATCGAGCTGGCGCTGGCGAACAACCAGCGGCTCAAGGTCAGCGCCTTCGGTCCCGAGATCGCCCGGGCCAACGTGCTCGCCGAGTACGGCCGCTTCGAGCCGTCGCTCAGCTTCAGCCGGTCCTACGCCGAGACCGAGGCGCCCGGCGCCGTCGTCGCCCCCGCCACCCGCGCGCTGCTGCAGACCAACGATTACAGCCTGAGCCTCGACGGCCTCGCCCCGTGGGGCCTGACCTACAGCCTCGGCACCACCGCGGAAAACCAGCGCGGCACGTTCAACGGCTTCACCGACAATTACGCCACCTTCGGCGGTGTCACCGTCACGCAGCCCCTCCTCCGCGGCTTTGGCTTCGGCGCCAACCTCGCGGGTCTCCGCATCGCCAAGGCCAACCGCGGGATCTCCGACTGGCAGCACCGGCAGACCGTGATCGATACGGTCACCGCCGTCATCTACGCGTACAACAATCTCCAGCAGGCCCACGAGAACGTGCGCATCGCCCGCCTCTCGCGCGATCTTGCCGCCCAGCTGCTCGACGAGAACCAGAAGCGCCACCGCGTCGGCGCCATCTCCGACGCCGACGTCACGCAGGCCCGGGCCCGCGTCGCCACGCGCGAGGAGTCGATCCTCCTCACCGAGCAGTCGGTGCGCGACCTCGAGAACCAGCTCCGCCAGCTCATCGGCGAGACTGAGTTCCCGGCCCGCGGCGCCGCCATTCCCCTCGTCCCGCTGCCCGCCGGCGGCGAGGTGACCGTCGATGCCGCCGCCGACGTGAAGGTCGCGTACGCGCAGCGCCCCGACTATCAGGCGGCCCGCCTCGGTGTGGCCGTCACCCGCGCGCAGCAGGTCGCGGCGCAGAACGCGCTGCTGCCGCGCCTCGATTTCGTCGGGAGCTACGGCTACGGCGGCCTCGACCCGGTTTTCCGCACGGCCCGCACGCAGGTTCGCGACGAGGATGCCCGCGCGTACTCGGTCGGGATGGTGGTGAAGATCCCGCTCGCCTTCACGGAGGGCCGCGGCCGCGCCCGCGCGGCGCGCCTGGCGCTGCGGCAGGCCGAGGCCGACCTG
>CAZUQB010000647.1:0-1930 GCA_964622405.1 uncultured Opitutaceae bacterium
CTTCCGCCCGGGGATCTGCAGCGAAGAGCGGTAAATGGTGGGCTTCTCCCCCAATCCGCCACTAAACTCCTCACCACCCACTGCGATCTGAAATCGGAGTCCCTCGAGCGCCGCGGCAATCGTGGCGCCGATCTCCTGGTCCCCACCGAACGCCGAGACAAGATGGAGTTGCGCCGAAGCGTGCGGCTCGGGTGCCCGCTCAGCCACAAGACGATGCAGGTGGATCGAGATGTTCGTCACCGTGTCCCGAGTCTGTCGCACAAAGGTCAGCTTGCCCATTCGCAGATGTGCGTTCTTCATCGCGGGTGTCTCCCTTCTTGTTTGGGGCGGCCCGTTCCGACAGAAGCTCGATGCGCCCATCCGCGTACAGCAGCGTGAGCCGCTGTGAAAAGCGCTCCTTCTCGCGGACGACGGTCGTATCGGCGCGATCCCCCTCTTCCTCGATCCGATCCACAACCTTGACGCTCTCCCAGTAGGCGACGTGCCGGTCCCCAGCCGATCCGAAGACGCCATTCAGCAACCCACTCGTGCACAGCAGGCCGACGTGCCCCTTGTGAAGCGGGGTCAGTGGCCGTCCGGAGAATTCTGTCTTCGGCGCATGCGTGATGCGCTGAGCCTGCCGCCACGCGGGCGAGTTGTCGAGCAGGTCTTCGATGAGGTCGAGAGGCAACCCGCGGTACTCCAGTCGCGCCGGCGGCGCCGGAGGGACGGCGTACTGCCGGTCCGGTTCATCCGGAAGTGGCGGAATTGCCTCGTACGACCGGGTGAGTTGCTGGAGTTTCCAGTTGCCTTCGTTGACCGCGCGGTCGGTCAACCGCTCCCGCTCTTGGCGTGATCGGCGCACACCGAAGAGCACGACCTGCTTGTAAGTGATCGATTCCGGCGCGGTCAGCCGGTAGACCGCCTTGTCGCGAAACTGAGTTGTGAGCGTGGCATGGCAATCATAGACGCGGTCGGAGGGCACAACAAAGGCGAGCACGCCGCCCGGCTTCAGCCATCGCGCGACGTGCTCGAGGAACAGCCGCTCCATTCGTTTGTTCATGCCTTCGCCGACCTCGAAGTCGTACGGCGGATTCAGATAGACCAACGAGAGCGATTCCACCGGCGCGTGCGTGTCGAACGCGCTGCCCTGGATGACCTCGTCGAGGACTTCGCGGGCTTCCGCAGCCCGGTAAGCGTCGAGTTCGATTCCATAAGTGCCTACACTGCCGCCGGCGGTGAGCGCTTTGAGCGCCGCGCCTGTGCCACTGCAGGGGTCCAGCACCTGACACTGTTCCGCAGGGAACCTGATGAAACGCCTCATTCGCTGCGCTTCCGATTCAGGTAACGGGTAGTAGCCGAGCTTCAGCCTGCCTCTGATTCGCATCAATGCACCGCCTTGCCAGACACAAGTCTGCTGCTGCTTTCTTGGTAGTAACCACCCGCGGGCATTCTGGACCAACTTCCGGATTGGCGACATTCGGACGGAGTCAACGGAACTTCCCAGAACCAGACTTCCGGCCAACTTCCGTACGGCGCGTTACTCGACCAGAGGTGACCGATTTCCCAAAACGCCATTTCTGAGCGTACAAACGAGGACAGGCGATTGTATGAACCCAATCACCCAACACGTGCTTTGCGTGTCATGCCATTCAATTTCAGGGCTCGAATGTCTCGAATCGGCGGTAGGCCAAAGCAACGGCTGTACTCACGACTGAACTGGCTTATGCTTTCGTACCCAACCTCGTAGGCCGCACTCGTTGCATCCAGACCGTCCATCAACATCCGCTCGCGCGCAGTCTGAAGTCTGAGCATCTTTTGATACTGCAACGGACTCATGGACGTCAATGCGCGGAATTGGTGATGGAGCGTGGAAACGCCCATTCGCGCTGTATTAGCTAGTTCTTCGACACGAAGAGGCTTCGTGAAATTGGCGCGCAGCCATGAGATG
>CAZUQB010000648.1:0-1929 GCA_964622405.1 uncultured Opitutaceae bacterium
ACGTGAAGCGCGCCGAGTGCGGCATCATCTACATCGACGAGATCGACAAGATCGGGCGCAAGACGGAGAACGTCTCCATCACGCGCGACGTCTCCGGCGAGGGCGTGCAGCAGGCGCTGCTCAAGATCCTCGAGGGCACGACGTGCAACGTCCCGCCCCAGGGCGGCCGCAAGCACCCGAACCAGGAGTACGTCCAGATCAACACGTCGAACATCCTCTTCATCTGCGGCGGCGCGTTCGTCGGCCTCGATGCGATCGTGCAGCGCCGGCTCGGCTCCCGCGGCATGGGCTTCTCGTCGATCCGCGCCCAGGAGGAGGAGACGCTCAAGCCCGAGCAGATGATGAAGTCGCTCGCCCCCGAGGATCTCATCCGCTTCGGCATGATCCCGGAGTTCATCGGCCGCCTGCCGGTCGTCTCGGTCCTCGACCAGCTCCAGGTCGCCGATCTCGAGAAGATCCTGCTCCGGACCAAGAACGCGATGGTCAAGCAGTACTCCAAGCTTTTCGCGATGGACGGGGTCCGGCTGAAGTTCACCCCCGACGCCGTCCGGGCCATCGCCGCCAAGGCGATCGAGCTCAAGACCGGCGCCCGCGCCCTGCGCTCGATCATGGAGAATCTCATGCTCGAGGTCATGTACGACCTCCCGCAACGGGACGACGTGGCCGAGGTCGTGATCGATGCGGGTGTCGTGGCCGGCAAACGCCGCCCGACCCTCCGCCGGACCAGCAAGTCCGAGCAGAAACAGAACGCGGCCTAGGCGGGCGAAGCCCGCCGGAGTTCGCCATTCGATCCTCGGGACTCACGCGGACGCGTTGTCCAGCTAGAGCACGTTCAAGAAAAGCATAGCCGCAGAAATGCGCAGGAGATTGCTCTCTGTCATCCTGAGCGTAGCGAAGGATCCAGCTGGATTTGGCAGCAGCATCGAACTGGATCCTTCGCTGCGCTCAGGATGACAAAGGAGGCAATCCGGCGTTTTTTGTGCCTGTGGCTGCAACATTATTTGAACAGCTGTAATTCCGGAATCCGGAATTGGATCGAAGGAACCGAATTCCGAACTCCGAATTCCGAATTTCGAATGGCGGTTTACCAGTGCGCGTAGTCGCCCTTTTCCAGTCCGCGCGCGAACTCCACCAGGAGCTTCACGCAGCGCTCCACGTCCTCGAGGTCGACGACCTCGCTCGGGGTGTGCATGTAGCGGAGCGGAATTGACACCAGGCCGGTCGCGACGCCCGCCCGGCCCATCTGGATGGCGCGGGCATCCGTCCCAGTCGGCCGCGGGTCGGCTTCGAGCTGGTAGGGGATCTTGGCCTTCTTCGCGGCGGCGATCAGGCGCTGGTGGATCTTGGGATTGATGTTCGCGCCGCGGCAGATGATCGGGCCGCCGCCCAGCTTGGTCTCGCCGTACTTCCGGTTGTCGCAGTCCGGATGGTCCGTCGCGTGCCCGACGTCCACCGCCACGGCGATGTGCGGATTCACGAGGTACGCGGCGGTCGTGGCGCCGCGGACGCCGATCTCCTCCTGGGCGGTGCCGACGCTGACGACCTTCGCCGCGAGCTTCTTTCGGTCCTTCGCCAGGCGGATCAGGGTCTCGCCGACGACGTAGGCGCCCACCTTGTTGTCGAACGCCCGGGCCGCCCCGATGCTGCCGTTGAAGAGCTCGAACTCGTGGTCGTAGGTGGCCACGTCGCCGATCGCGACGCGGGCCAGCGCGTCCTTCTTCGACTTGGCGCCGATGTCGATCCAGATCTCGTGAATCTCCGGGACCCGCTTCCGGTCCGCTTCGTCCATGAGGTGGATGGCCCGTTTGCCGGTCACGCCCTTGACGAGGCCACGGGCCGTTTGGATCACGACGCGACGGCCGGAGATGACCGTGCGGTCGTGGCCGCCGATGGTGTCAAAGTACAGGTAGCCGTCCTTGTTGACGTAGG
>CAZUQB010000649.1:0-1916 GCA_964622405.1 uncultured Opitutaceae bacterium
AGGATGCGGAGATGGCTGTCGGGCTTGATCGGATTGCTGAGCGGCCGGACCACGTCCTGATCGGCCGGGTAGGGACCGACCCCCTGGAGGTTTTCGGCGAGGGTCCGGCCCGTGACGGTGAGGCAGTCGCCGTGGAGCAGGCCGGCATCGAGCAGCATCTTCATGAGCGGCGGCAGGCCGCCGACGCGGGAGAGATGGGCCATGCCGTACTTGCCGGACGGCTTCAGGTCGGCCAGCACCGGGACCTTCTTCCCAATGCGGGTGAAGTCGTCGATCGAGAGCTTCACCTTGGCCTCGTGCGCGATCGCCAGCAGGTGGAGCACGGCATTGGTCGAACCGCCGAGGGCGATGACCACCGTGATGGCGTTCTCGAACGCCTTTTTCGTCATGATGTCCCGCGGCCGGATGCCGGCCTTGGTCAGGGCCATGGCGGCCTCGCCGGCCCGGCGGCAATCCTCGCGCTTCTCGGCGCCGATCGCGATCTGGGCGGAGCTGTTCGGCAGGCTGAGGCCGAGCGCCTCGATGGCGGAGGCCATGGTGTTCGCGGTGTACATGCCGCCGCAGGAGCCGGGTCCGGGGACGGCGCAACTCTCGACGGCGTGCAGACCGGCGGCGTCAACCTTCCCGGCGGCGTTCTGGCCGATCGCCTCGTACACCGAGACGACGTCGCATTCCTTCTTCGATTCCGGGTGGATGCCGGGGAGGATGGTGCCGCCGTAGACGAACACGCTTGGTCGATTCAGCCGCGCCATCGCCATCACGCAGCCCGGCATGTTCTTGTCGCAGCCACCGATCGTGACCAAGGCGTCGAATCCCTCGGCGCCGGCCACCGTCTCGATCGAGTCCGCGATGACCTCGCGGGACACGAGCGAATAGCGCATGCCGGGCGTGCCCATGCTGATGCCGTCGGACACGGTGATCGTGCCGAAGATGACGGCCTTGCCGCCGGCGGCATTGGCGCCTTCCTCGGCGTGCCGGGCCAGCTGGTCGATGTGCATGTTGCAGGGCGTCACCATGCTCCAGGTCGAGGCGATGCCGACGACGGGCTTGGTGAAGTCGGCCTCGGTGAAGCCGACCGGGCGGAGCATGGAGCGGGCGCCGGCCCGGGACGGGCCGTCGACGACGATGGACGAAAATTTGCGGGTAGGGTCGGGCGAGGAACTCATGATCGGAGGCCCACCCAACCAAACCGCTCCGTCAGCCGCAAGCTGCATGTCGGGGCCATGACGCACCGGCCGAGTCGCGGCAGGCGCGAGGGAAAATCCGCGTTTCGGGATTGCTTCGCCGGTGGGCCGGCGCATTCACTGAACCCGACTTTACCGCATGGCCTTCAACCTGAAAAAGGTGCTCAAAGCACTGCTGCTTTCCTCGAGCCAGCCCCTGGCGACCAAGGATATCCAGGACGCCTTCACGCGCTTCCACGAAACCGACTCGCTGCCGCTGACCGACGAGGCGACGCCGCCGGCGACGGAAGGTGACGGGACCCCGGCGCCGGACGCGCCGCCCGCCTCGGCGGGAGCACCGGAGGAAGTCACCGAGGTCATCGCGGAGGCGCCGGAGGATGCCGAGCTCTACCGCGAGGTGCCCTCGCTCATTACCGCCACGCAGATTCGCGAGGCGATGGACGAGATTGCGAACGAACTGAAGGCGGCGGACGACGGCCTCCTGCTGATCGAGGGCTCCCACGGCTACCGGATCGTGACGCATCCGCGCTATGCGCGCTGGGTGCGGATTCTGCGCTCGGAGCCGCCGCCGTTGAAACTGAGCCAGTCGTCGCTGGAGACGCTGGCCATCGTGGCCTACCGGCAGCCGGTGACCCGCGGCGAGATCGAGACGATCCGCGGCGTTTCGGCCGAGGCCGGCATCAACAAGCTGCTGGAGCGCGAACTCGTCTACGTCGTGGGCCGCGCCGACCT
>CAZUQB010000650.1:0-1910 GCA_964622405.1 uncultured Opitutaceae bacterium
CGGCTCCTCGAGGTCGATCCCGCCGCCCTGAAGATCATCACGACCAACTGCGGCACGCGCGTCGACCACCTCAGCCCCGAGCGGCAGGCGGAGATCTTCGCCGAGCTGGAGCAGTACGGGGTGCGCCATGAGGACCGCGAGCTGCGGAACATCACGTACCGCATGTCCGACGGACGCTTTTGCATCATCGACTTTGAATTCGCCACCCTTCTCGAGGGCGGCCCCGGGGTGGTTTCCCTGAAGCCATCGCCGACGACGTAAGCAGCCATGGATTCCCCCGCGCCGCGCCCCCCCGCCCCATCCGTCCGTCTCGCCTGGTCCGCCATCACCGATCGCGGGCGGTTCCGCGCCAACAACGAGGATTCGTTCCTCGCCCTGGCCGTCGACGGTCATGAGGTGCGCTACCTCGGCAAGACCGGCGAGGCGACGCTGTCCGGGACGGACTTCATCTTTGCCGTCAGCGACGGCATGGGCGGCGCGAAGTCCGGCGAGTTCGCCAGCAAGATCGCCGTCGAGCGCATCACCAAGCTCATCCCCCGCGCCTTCCGCATGTCCGCCGCCGGCATCCACGCGGGGTTTTCCGACATCCTGTCCGAGCTGTTCTCCGCGATCCACTCCGACCTCCTCCATCTGGGCTATTCCTACGAGGAGTGCGCGGGCATGGGCGCCACGCTGAGCCTCGGCTGGTTCACGCCGCAGTGGATGTATTTCGCGCACATCGGCGACAGCCGGATCTACTACCTGCCCGCGGGCGGCGGGCTCAGCCAGGTCACGCACGACCACAGCTACGTGGGCAGCCTGCGGCGCTCCGGCCAGATCAACGAGCGCGAGGCGCGGTCCCACCCGCGACGCAATGCCCTCCAGCAGTCGCTCGGCGCCGGCAACCAGTTTCTCGATCCCCACATCGGGGCCGTCGGCCACCAGCCCGGCGACCGCTTCCTGCTCTGCTCCGACGGCTTGGTCGACGGACTGTGGGATCACCGCATCGACGACCTCATCCGCCAACCGGCCCCAGCGGGCGATTCCCGGACCATCGCCCGACGCCTGGTCGACGAAGCCGTCGAAGCCTCGGGCCGCGACAACACGACCGCACTCGTGGTCGAGTTCCCGCCGGTGGCCTGAGAGGCGGGCGGGGGTTGAAAGTTGAAGGATGAAAGGTGAAGGATCTGCGCCAGTGCGCTTGAGCTGACAAAGCCGCATTCAGCCTTCAGCTTTCAACCTTCAACGGATCTTGAGTGCATGAGCCTCCTTTTTGTCTACGGCACCCTCAAGCGCGGCGGGAGCAACCACGGCCATCTCGCCGGCCAGACCTTCGTCGGTGAAGCCCGCACCGTCCCGGGCTATCGCCTGTTTCGCCTCGACGGTTATCCGGGCATGGTGCCATGGCCGGCCGACCGCGAGGGAGTCAGCGGAGAAGTGTGGGACGTGGCCGACTCGGCGTTGCCGCAACTCGACGCGTTTGAAGGCGTAGCCGAGGGCCTGTACCGTCGCGAGCCCATCGCCCTGCAGCCTCCTCACCACCACGCCGACGCCTACCTCTACGCCCGCAGCATCGAGGGTCGCCCTGACGCCGGTGCGGAGTGGAGCGTGTCGTAGGACCGCTCATTTTAATCCGATCACCAAGCACACTTCGGACTCTCAACAAATCCGAGATCGAGGAGCCTCAGATCGCAAACCGTCCCGGCCCGCACCGATGCCCTTGACCGAGCAGTCCCGAGCTCCGGAAAATGTGGGGCGGGTGCCCTCACCCGCCATACGCTGAGCGGGGTGAGGGCACCCCGCCCACATGGGCAAGCGGCCCGCGCAAACTCCAAACGACGGCCCTCGAACGAGAGGTTCGCAAACTCGCCTAGGACTTCAGCGATTTCTTCGGCACCCGCTTCACGGTGGTGAACTTGGCGCGGAAGAGT
>CAZUQB010000651.1:0-1909 GCA_964622405.1 uncultured Opitutaceae bacterium
GCATCTGGAGCAGCACGCCGGCGCCGTCGCCCGTGTTCGGCTCCGAGCCGCTGGCCCCGCGGTGGTCGAGGTTCGTCAGCACCTGCAGGCCCTGGCGGAGGATCTCGTGCGACTTGCGGCCGTGCATGTCGACGACGAAGCCCACGCCGCAGGCGTCGTGCTCGAACCACGGATCATAGAGACCCTGCTTGGCGGGGCGACCGGACGGCAGGCGCGGGGCGCTCGAACAGGACGGGGAAGCGGGCGGCGGAGTAGTCGACATCGGAGTTGGGACGAAAGGCGGGAGCTGGTCTTGTGCCACGCAGGCGGCCTCAGGACGAGGCGATTGGGGCGGTGGGGCGAGGAATGGGGACAAAAAAAAGGCCGGTCGCGTTTCGCGAGAGCCGGCCCGGAGAGTGAGTGGTGCGGTGAGCTCTCAGCGTCAGAAGAAACGAATGGTTTTGGTGGCCATTTTGGCGTGTTCCTCGTCCGAGCAGCCCGCGTTGGTCGGGGAGTCGGCGACGGCGTCGGTGGATTTAACCAGGTCGTTGCTGAGCAGGTAATTCTCCACTTCCTCACCGGACACGTCGGCCAGCATCACGCCGTCAACCTCGACACAGGGCGAGAGCGGCTGGCCGGACTTCTGCACCATCTCCGCGTAGTTGGCGCGGTTGTTGATGATATCGATGTCCTCATACTGCAGGCGATACTTCCTCATGATGGCGCGGACGCCATTGGACCACCCGCAGGAGGGCTTGAGGTAGGCTTTGATGATCATGCAATACGATGTTCGGAACGCAAAACGGCGCAAGGTATAAGGCCGCATTTCCCCCCGGCAAGCGGAAGTTTTGGGAAACTTGTCATATGCGCCGGAGTCCGCGCCGAAATTCCGTGGGGGTCTGTCCGGTGCGCTGGCGAAACTGGCGCGAGAAGAAAAAAATGTCCCGGAACCCCAGCGCCTCCGCGATAAGGCCGACCGTGAGGTTCGACTCGGCGAGGAGCTGGCGCGCCCGCGCGAGGCGGGCGTTGATGATGTAGTCCTGCGGGCGGATGCGCATCACCTTCAGGAACACCCGCGAGAAGTGGTCGACGCTGTAGCCCGCCTTCCGCGCCAGCACCGCGATCGGCGGCACGCGTCCCGGGTCCTCGCGGATGTGCGCCGCCGCCTGCAGCACGAGATCGCGGTGGTGCTGGTCGAGCCCGGGCGCGTCGCCCGCCGTCGCCGCCTCCTCGCGCACCAGCTCCATCAGCAGGGCGCCCATCAGCTCGGCCGCCCCCGCCGGCGCCTCCGCGCTCAGCTCGATCACCCGGCGCATCATGAGGTCCACGAGCTCGACCTGCCGTGTGCGCATCACGTCGAACGGCGGCGTGAAAGCGGATAAGGGCAAAGTCCGTCCCCCGCGCAGCAGCCGGAAGTGGAGGTAATTCACCCCCAGCCGCGCCGTCGGCTCCTGCGCGGCCTCGTACACCTGGCCCGGCCGCATCCAGACACAGGTGCCGGGCGCGAGGCCGACGGACCGGCCGTTGATCCTCATCTCGCCGCGCCCCGCCCAGACGAACCAGAGATCGTAATCGTGCAAACCCCGCACCCAGTCGAGCCCGAGGTGCCAGGACGGCTCGCACCGGACCCGTCCGAGATTGGCCAGCGCCAGGGTGTAGGTTTTTCCGGCCAGCAGCATCAGAGCGGATAACTGCAAACAAATACCGGGGCGCTGCATGGCGCGGCAAGGCCGTTTCCGCTAGCCTTGGCCCAACCCCCTTGAACCTCATGAGCCCGTCCGCGTCCACCGATCCGAAATTTGACGTCGTTGCCGACATGCATGCCCCCGAGCTGTACCAGCCCGAGGCCATCGCCCAAGGCGTCGAGCAGCTCAGCGACATCGGGCCGGAGCAGGTCGCCTTCTATCACCAGCACGGCTACCTCGTCGTC
>CAZUQB010000652.1:0-1907 GCA_964622405.1 uncultured Opitutaceae bacterium
TGCGCTCCTCCATGCGGTCGTTGAACGAGTCGACGCGGATGGTGAGGATGTAGTCGGCCTTGTTGAAGGCGAAGGCCTCGCCGGCGGCGGAGCTCTCCTTGGCGAGCGCGTCGGCGTCGGAGCGCTCGAGGATCTCGAAGCGGCGCGTGTTGAGCATCCGGTCGTAGACCTGGGAGTCGAGGGCCTCGAGGACCGAGTCGAGCGAGAGGCCGACGCCCTGCTTGGCCATGCGCTTGGCCAGGGCGTCGGTCGCCGCGATCTTGGTGATGGCGAGCTTCTTCTTGCCGGTGCCCTCCTGGGCGGAGGCGGCCGGAAGGAACGCCAGGGCGGCGGCCGAGAGGAGGAGAAGGGAAATGCGTCCGAGTTTCATGATGAGGGGAATTCAGGGTTCGGTTCAGAACAGCGACTTGTTGGTGATGTGGATGCCTTCCTTGGTATCCACCTTGAAGCCGCTTTGCTCAAACATCTTGGCCTTGCCCTCGAGCACCTTGACCTCGGCGTCGGTGAGCTTGGCGCCGTTCTTGAGCTCGTTGACGAACGCGGTGGCGTCCTGCCAGCGGGCGTAGCCGGCCTCGGTCATCTCGAGGGGCACGTTGAGCTTCTGGCCGTTGGCGAAGTTGACCGTGCGCTCCCAGGGCTTGAAGCCCTCGCGGACCACGCGGAGCTTGTGCAGGCCGGCCTTGGCCTGGATCGGCCCGGGCGCCGTGCCCACCGCGATGCCGTCGATCTCCACCGTCGCGGCCAGGGCCGAGACCTTGTACTTGCTCTCGGAGATCGCGATCGTGTTCTCGGGGCTGATGCGCACGTCGGGAATGTAGACGTCGGCCAGCTCGGTCGTGATGGTGACCGTGACCGTGGACTGCGCGGCGGACGTGGCGGCGAGGCGGCCGCGGTCGAGCTGGCGCTTGAGGCTCGTGGCGACCTTCTGGGCGGCCTCGTCGAGCAGGCCGTTCAGCAGGCTGGAGCGCTCATCGGCCATGTCCGGGGTGTTCTGCACCGTCTTGGAGACCCGGACGGTGTCGGCCGCGAGGCTGGCGCCGGTGACACCGTCGAGGATCTTGTAGGTGACCCGGGCCGTGCGCTCGTCGTTCACGGTCGTGACGCCGTAGGCGTCGATGGTCTTCTTGTTGGAGTCGAAGCCGCTGATCGTGACCTGCAGGAGGTGGGTCGCGCCGAGGGTCTGGGCGAGGCGGACGGCCGAGGTGCTCTGGGCCATCTGGGCGTCGAGGTCGGTGGCCTTGGCGTTCGGGGCCATGCCGCTGACGGCGTTGAGGGCGGTCTCACCGCTGATCACCTTGACGCCGAGGTCGGTGACCCGGCCGGTGATGTAGTCCTCCAGGGCGCCGAGCTCGGAGTCGCCCACCTTGCCGGCGCGGTTCGCGACGAAGATGGCGACGGTGGGGGGCTCGGCCTCGCGCTCCGTCTCCTTGACGACGGTGGTGAGCGTCCGTTCGGTGACCTTCCGGCCGTTCTGGTCGTAGGTCTTCTTTTGGATCGTGGTGCTGGGCGCCTCGTTCTGGGCCAGCAGGGACGTCGCGCCAAACGCGAGCGCGACGAGGGTGGTTCTGAGCTGTGCGATCGTCATAGAAATATCGGTGGAGGGTTTCCGAAGGAAGGGAGAGGCGCCGGCCGGCGGCCGACGGATCAGGCGAAAGCGGTAGCCGAGTTGAATGCGAGCGCGGCAAGTCAAAAGAGCCCGCCGATTCTCGCGCAAGTCATTTCAGGGCGTAGAATTTCGCCCCGCCGGGGAACTTTTCCGACGCCGCCGGTCAGCGGCGCTTCTTCTCGGCCCGTGCGGGGCGCTTGGTCGGGTCGGCCTGGCGGGGCAGTTTCACGACAAATGCCGTCCCGCCGCCGTCCCGCGGCCGCGCCACGATGGTGCCACCCAGGAGCTCGGTCATGCGCAG
>CAZUQB010000653.1:0-1907 GCA_964622405.1 uncultured Opitutaceae bacterium
TCTTGACGGTGACGATGATCGCGGGCTTCGACGGGTTGCGCTGGGCGTCGATCGTGGTCCGGCCGGTGACGCCCGGGAAATCCTTGGTCGCGGCCAGCGCGGCGCGCACGGCCGGGCCGTCCGTCGTGCCGGCGCGGCGCATCGCGTCGGCGAGGAGCATCATCGCATCGTACCCGAGCGCGGCGACGGCGTCGGGCGTCTCCCCGTCGTAGCGGGCGCGGTAGCGCGCGATGAAGCCCTGCACCTCCGGCGCCGGCGACTCGGTTGAATAGTGCGTGGAATAGTAGGTGCCCTCGACGGCCGCGCCGCCGAGCTCGATCAACTGCGGCGCCTCCCAGCCGTCGCCGCCGATGATCGGGACGTCCAGCCCCAGCGCCCGGGCCTGCTGGCAGATGAGGGCCGCCTCGGTGTAGTAGCCGGTGGCGGCTATCACGTCGGGCCGGTGCGCGCGAATCGCGGTGAGCTGCGCGCGGAAGTCCTTGTCGCCCTCCGCGTACTTCTGCTCGGCCACGATCTCGCCGCCGTCGGCCGTGAAGCGCTCGCGGAAGACCCCCGACAGGCCCACGCTGTACGGGGCGGTCGCCGAGGTGAGCAGCGCGACCCGTTTTGCCTGGAGGGTGGTGCGGGCGAACTTGGCGAGCACCGCGCCCTGGAACGGGTCGATGAAGCAGACGCGGAAGATATACGTGCCCATGGCGGTGACCTTCGGGGAGGTCGACGACAGCGCGATCATCGGGACGCGTGCGGCCTGGCAGATGGGCGCCGCCTCGAGCGAGTTGCTGGAGGCGTTGGCGCCGAGCACGGCCACGACCTTGTCGCGGGCGACCAGCTTCTTCACCGCCGTGGCGGACTCGCCGGCCTTCGACTGGATGTCCTCGACTAGATATTCCACCGGGCGGCCCAGCACGCCCCCGTGGGCGTTGAGCTCGGCAACGGCCAGCTCGATGCCCTTGCGGCCGGCGACGCCGAAGGAGGCCTCCTTGCCGGTTAGCGACGCGAAGTGGCCCACCCGGATCGGCTCCGGCGCGGCGGCGCGCAGGAGGGCGCTGAGGAGCAGGAAGGCGCCGGCGGCGCGCGGGAGCAGGCGGAGCATCACGGGGCGATGGATTCGACGAAGCGGAAGCGGCCGTCCTGGATGGCGATGACGACGGCGGTCTTGGAGGCGTTGCGGTGGGAGTCGATGGTCGTGCGGCCGGTGATGCCGTCGTAGTTCTTGGTCGCCGCGATCGCGTCGCGGAGCTTCGCGGGTTCGGTGGTGCCGGCGCGGCGGATGGCGTCGGCGAGGATCATGACCGAGTCATAGCCGAGCGCGGCCATGGCGTCGGGCGTTTCGTTCGCGAAGCGGACGCGGAAGCGCTTCACGAAGCCCTGCACGGCGGGCGCCGAGTTCTCGCACGAGTAGTGTGTCGAGAAATAGGTCCCCTCCATTGCCTTGCCGCCGATCTCCACCAGCTGCGGCGCCTCCCAGCCGTCGCCGCCGAACAGCGGGCAGGTCAGGCCCAGCTCGCGGGCCTGGCGCGTGATGAGCGCGGCCTCGGTGTAGTAGCCCGGCACGAAGATGCCGTCGACGTCGGCGGCCTTGATCGAGGTGAGCTGCGCCTTGAAGTCCTTGTCGCCCTCCGTGAACTTGAGGTCGATGACAATGGTGCCCCCCTGCGCCGCGAACGCCTCGCGGAAGTACTTGGCGAGATCGACGCTGTAGGGCAGGGCGGCCGACGACAGCACGGCGACCCGCTGGAGCTTGAGATGCTGGCGCGCGAACTTGGCCATGACCCCGCCCTGGAACGGGTCGATGAAGCACGTGCGGAAGATGTAGTTGCCCTTCTCCGTGACGCTCTTGTTCGTCGACGAGGGCGTGATGAGCGGGATCTTGGCGTGCTGCGCGATGGGCGCGGCCTCGAGCGTGC
>CAZUQB010000654.1:0-1906 GCA_964622405.1 uncultured Opitutaceae bacterium
TGAGCCGCCGGCTCAGAGTTCCACTTCGAGCTGGTCGCCGTTGACGAACACCGGGTAGGTCGCGAGGGCCCGCTCGGACTGGCCGGGCACGCAGCCGTTGGTGACGTCAAAGTCGATCGCGTGCCACGGGCACGTGACCACGCAGCCCGCGAGCCGGCCGTCGGACAGCGGTGCGCCGGCATGCGGGCACGTGTCGTCCATGGCGTGGACCTGGCCGCCGACGTTGAAGAGGGCGATGCGCTGGCCGGCGACGGTGAAGGCCCGTCCGGCGCCGACGGGAATGGAGCCGACGGCTGCAACGGGATGACGTTGGGGCATGGGAGGGATTACTTGACCGCGATGTTGATGGCGAAGACCTCGATCTCGCCCGGCCGAACGTAATGCAGGCCGAGTTTGTGCTCGGGAGAATTGGGCGGCCCCATCCACGGCTCGACGCAGTAGTACGGGGCGTCGTCGCCGCCGGTCCACGTGACAATGGTGGCGTCGGCCGGCGGGACCTTGGCGTTGCCCACGCGGATGACGACATCGCCGGGCCGGCCCTTTTCCCCAAACACCACGGTGTTGGACCGCAGGGTGGTGTGGATGGTGTCGATCAGCGCGGGGTTCGCGAGATTCTCGTCGGTCTGGAGCTCCGGCCCGGGCATGAGCTGGCCGGTCGTGAAGTCCTGCCGCAGGCGCTTGGCCGACGGGATCCGGATCAGGTAGTCGCCCCGTGACGAACCCTCGCTCCACGGCACGGTGAAGTAGAAATGGTGGCCGGCGCTCCAGGGCAGGGGCTCGTTGCCGAGGTTCTTCAGGCCCAGCTCGCAGACGAGGCCGAAGGGTTCGAATCGATACGTGACCGTGAACTCGTAGTCGAACGGGTAGCAGGCCTTGGCCTCCTCGCCGGGCACGAATTGCGCCGAGAAACCGCCGGCGTCGAGGCGCGTGAGCTTGAACGTGCCTTGGCGGGCGAGACCATGCATCGGCATGGGACGGCGGATGCCGTGGGCGTCGCGCCAGAAATGGATGTCACCGCGGTCGTAGCTGCGGGCATTGAACGGGAACAGGATCGGATTCCCGCCGCGGACCTTGTAGAAGTCGTCATAGGACTTGGCCTCGGGCCAGTAGATCACGTCGCGCACCGAGCCGTCGCCGAGCGTGATGTTCCAGTTCATCAGGCGCGCACCCACCTCGGGCAGCGCCAGGAAAGTCGATTGGCCGACCCGCCACCGGGTCAGGGTTTGTCCGAGGTGCGAGATTCGCTCCATGGACCGCGAGTAAGTTGGGTGGCGGCGGGCGCGCAAATTTTTTCCGTGCGGAATCTGCGCGATGGAAACGCGCTGGGGATTTCCAACGGCTTCGCGCTTGTGACGGCCCGGCGAAGCTGAGAGGTTCGCGCCGCCCGGATCCCCGGTCCCCATGACCACCCTCCTCCTGCTCTTCGTGCTCGGCATCGTGCTGCTGGCCCTCGACCTGTTCATGCCGGGCGTCGTCCTCACCATCCTCGGCTCGATCGCCATGCTGGTCGCCACCTCCATGGCATTCTCCCAGTACGGGGTGAGCGGCGGCCTGCTGGCTTTCGGCTGCGGCGCGGTGCTGCTCACCATTGCCCTCTACATCGAGTACGGGGTCCTGCCGAAGACCCGCTACGGGAAGCGTTTCTTCCTGCATGCCGAGGTCCACGGCACCAGCCAGGCCAAGACTTCGGACCTGGCGACCCTGGCCGGCAAGGAGGGCGTGGCGATCACGCCGCTCAAGCCGACCGGGCAGATCGAGGTCGACGGCCGTCGGCACGAGGCGCTCTCGCTGGATGGCCACCTCAGCCCGGGTGATCGGGTTCGGATCACCGGTGCCCAGAATTTTTCCCTTACCGTCACGAAACTCCCATGAATCCCAGCAACCTCGTCTTCCTGATCGTTGGCGT
>CAZUQB010000655.1:0-1905 GCA_964622405.1 uncultured Opitutaceae bacterium
GGTTTGCTGAAAGCGCACGCAGGGCGCTTGGTGTAGTCGCTGCGGAGTGTTAACGGGCCAAGAGGTGACGCAAGCGATTTCCCGGCAGTGAATTTTACGATCCGACGGAACAAATCTCCCGGAGAAGAAACCGCTAATCTCCACTAATCTGCGGTAATCCCAGAGCCTCCGAAGCTCGCCTTAAGCGAGCGTAGGAGGAGTCCTTCTGGCCGCGGTCGCGGCGGCGAAGTCGCTCAGGTTTCTGGAGCTGGAATCAAGACTGGCTCGCCAGTCGTAGCCGCATCAGGGGTGGGAGTCCTCCGAAGCTCGCCCCAAGCGAGTGTAGGAGGGAGTCTTCTGGCCGCTGATGCGGCGGCGAGATCCCTTGTGGACCCAGGCTGGAATTGAGACTGGCTCGCCAGTCGTAGCCGCATCGGGGGTGGGAGTCCTCCGAAGTTCGCCCCAAGCGAGCGTAGGAGGAAGTCTTCTGGCCGCTGTTGCGGCGGCGAGATCTACCGGCTGTCTGGATCTGGAATTAAGACTGGCTCGCCAGTCGTAGCCGCATCCGGGGTGGTCGGCCCTCCTTCGCACGCTGTACGCGCGCTTCGGAGGGCAGTCTTCTGGCCGCTGTTGCGGCGGCGAAGACTGGTGCTCGGGACAGGACTCGAACCTGCACGCCTTACGGCACACGCCCCTCAAACGTGTGTGTCTACCAATTCCACCACCCGAGCATTTCTAAGTAGGGGAAGGCGGACTAAGAGGAATCGCCGGATGCTTGTAAAGCACTGAAATTCCGACCGCGGAAATCGCGGATTTCCAGACGTCCGCCGAAGTTCGATGTTCACCTGATTTTCCGTCACCGCACCTGCCGATCGGCCAGGGCTCGGGCCACGGCGGCGGGGAAAAACGGGCCGCGGTAGATCAGCCCGGTGTAGATCTGGACGAGGGTCGCGCCGGCATCGAGTTTCTCGCCCGCGGACTCGGCGTCCATGATGCCGCCGACGCCGATGATCGGGAGACGGCCGGCGGTGGCCCGCGCGATATAGTTGATGATCTCCGTCGAACGGCGGCGCAGCGGGGCGCCGCTCAGGCCGCCCGCCTGGTCGATCCGGGCAAACGGGCCGGGCCGGGCCAGCGTCGTGTTCGTCGCAATGATGCCGTCGAGACCATGCTGGGCGATGGTCTCGAGCACCGCGTCGATCTGCGGGAAAGTCAGGTCGGGGGCGATCTTGAGCAGGACGGGCTTGCGCTCCGCCCCACCCTGCGCGCGGTCGCGGTTGGCGGACGTCACCGCGGCGAGAAGCTCGCGCAGGCGGTCGGCGTCCTGCAGCTGGCGCAGTCCCGGGGTATTCGGGCTGCTGACATTGAGCACGAGGTAGTCGGCGTGGCCGGCCAGGAGCCGGAAACTCTCGAGGTAGTCCGCGACGGCCTGGTCGATGGGCGCGAGCTTGGACTTGCCGAGGTTCACGCCGAGCGGGATCCGGCGCCGGCCGAGACCGGGTTGACGGGCGAGCCGGGCGGCGACGGCGGCGGCGCCGCCGTTGTTGAAGCCCATCCGGTTGATCACGGCCTCCTGCGCCGGGTAGCGGAAGACGCGCGGGCGATCGTTGCCGGGCTGGGCCAGGGCCGTGACGGTGCCGATCTCGACATGACCAAAGCCGAGGGCGGCGGCGGCCGGCCAGGCGGTGGCGTGCTTGTCGTATCCGGCGGCCAGACCCACGGCATTGGGGAAACGGAGGCCGAAAGCCTCGACTGGCCGACAGGCGGCGGGCAGCTGGTTGCAGGCCTCGAAAAGGCGGCAGAGGGGCGGAAGGTGCGCCAGCGTGGAGAGCGCCGTGACGCTCAGTTCATGCGCGAGTTCCGGGTCGAGCCGGAAGAACGCGCGGCGCGCCAGTTTCTCGTAAAGGAAGCCCATGAAACCGGACG
>CAZUQB010000656.1:0-1903 GCA_964622405.1 uncultured Opitutaceae bacterium
CGCCGGAGCCGCCGCGGCTGATAAGGCGGTACTCCTCGAACGGCGTGCGCTTGCCGATGCCGTCCTCGCGGGCGACGAGCAGGCGGGCGGCGGGGTCGCACACCTCGATGGTGCGGACGTAGTCGCCGTCGAACTTGAAGCGCATGCCGGTGACGCCGACGGTGGCGCGACCCTGGTCGCGGAGGTCGCCCTCGCTGAAGCGGACGGCCTGGCCGCGGAAGCTGACGAGGATGATCTCGTTCTCGCCGTTGGTGAGGACGCAGCCGACGAGCGCGTCGCCGGGCTCGAGATTGATGCCGATGAGGCCGCCCTCGCGGGTGGTGTTGGCGTAGTCGGTGAGGCTGGTCTTCTTGGTGATGCCCTGGCGCGTGGCCATGACGAGGAACTTGCCGGGCTCGAAGTCCTTCACGCAGAGCATGGCGGCGATCTTCTCGCCCTCGGCGAGGCGGAGGAAGGACGTGACCGACTTGCCCTTCGAGGCGCGGGTGCCCTCGGGGGTGTCGTAGACCTTCTTCGCGTGGCACTGGCCGGTGCTGGTGAGGAAGAGGATGTAGTCGTGGGTGGACGCGGTGAAGAGATGCTCCACGAAATCCTCGTCGTAGGTCTCGGCGCCGATGACGCCCTTGCCGCCGCGCTTCTGGGAGCGGTAGTCGGCGACGCGGGTGCGCTTGATGAAGCCGAGGTGGGATACGGTGATGACGCAGCCCTCGTTCGGCACGACATCCTCCATGCGGAAGTCGGAGGCGGCCGCGATGATCTCGGTGCGTCGGGGCGAGGTGTACTTCGCCTTCATCTCGAGCAGCTCCTTCTTGATCAGCGCGAGGAGCTTGGCCTCGGACTCGAGGATGCTGCGGAGCTCCTCGATGATCTTCATGAGCTCGACGTACTCGGCCTCGATCTTGCCGCGCTCCAGGCCGGTGAGCTGGTAGAGGCGGAGCTCGAGGATGGCGTCGGTCTGGCGCTCGCTGAGCGGATACTTCGCCATCAGCTGTACCTTCGCGTCCTCGCGGTTGGCCGAGGCGCGGATGATCTTCACGAAGTCGTCGAGGTTATCGAGGGCGATGATGTAGCCCTCGAGGATGTGGGCGCGGTCGAGCGCCTCCTTGAGCCGGAACTGCGTGCGGCGCGTGATGACATCGCGGCGGTGCTCGATGTAGCACTCGATGAGCTCCTTGATGTTCATCTGCTTCGGCCGCTTCTTGTCGAGGGCCAGCAGGGTGACGCCGAAGGAGGACTCGAGGGCGGTCTTCTGGAAGAGCTGGTTGATGACGACCTTGGCCTGCTCGCCGCGCTTGAGCTCGATGACGATGCGGGTCTGCTCGTCGGACTCGTCGCGGAGGTCGCGGATACCGTCGATCTCCTTCTCGCCGACGAGCTCCGCGATGCGGTTCACGAGCGAGGCGCGGTTCACGTTGTACGGGATCTCCGTGATCACGATCTGCTCCATGCCGCCCTTGAGCTCCTCGGTGTGGGCCTTGCCGCGGGTGCGGACGATGCCCTTGCCGGTCTTCAGGTAGCTGAGGATGCCCTCGCGGCCGGTGATGACGCCGCCGGTCGGGAAGTCGGGGCCCTGGATGATGGTGCAGAGCTCGTCGACCGAGATGCGCGGGTGGTCGATGATGGCGCAGGTGGCGTCGATGATCTCGTCGAGATTGTGCGGCGGGATGTTCGTCGTCATGCCGACGGCGATGCCGGTCGAGCCGTTCATCAGCAGATTCGGCAGCGCGGAGGGGAGGACGGTGGGCTCGGTGGTCGACTCCTTGTAATTCGGGACGAAGTCGACGGTGTCCTCCTCGATGTCCTTCAGCATATCCTCCGCGATGTCGCGGAGGCGCGCCTCGGTGTAGCGGTAGGCGGCCGGCGGGTCGCCGTCGACCGAGCCGAAGTTGCCCTGCGGGTCGAT
>CAZUQB010000657.1:0-1903 GCA_964622405.1 uncultured Opitutaceae bacterium
GCGCCTCCAGGCGCTGTCCGACGGCCTCTCGCGCCTGGCCGACGACATCTTCGGCCGCGCCGAGGGCTTCTCGGCCGCGAGCACGCAGCTCTCCGAGGGCGCGAGCCGCCAGGCCGCCTCGCTGGAGGAGACCAGCGCGTCGCTCGAGGAGATCGCCAAGGTCACCGGCCAGAACGCCGCCGACGCCGACCGCACCAAGACGCTCGCCGCGCAGACCCGCGGCGCCGCCGACACGGGCGCGGCCGACATGGAGCAGATGACCCGCGCGATGGACGAGATCAAGGCGTCGTCCGACGACATTTCGAAGATCATCAAGACGATCGACGAGATCGCGTTCCAGACGAACATCCTCGCGCTCAACGCCGCGGTCGAGGCCGCCCGCGCCGGCGAGGCCGGCGCCGGCTTCGCCGTCGTCGCCGACGAGGTCCGCTCGCTCGCCCAGCGCTCCGCGCAGGCCGCGCGCGAGACTGCGAATCGCATCGAGGACTCCATTGCCCGCAGCAACCGCGGCGTGGAGATCAGCGCCAAGGTCGCCGCCAGCCTGGGCGAGATGGTGCAGAAGACCCGCGAGGTCGACGCACTCGTCAACGGCATCGCCCGCGCCTCCCAGGAGCAGCGCACCGGCATCGTCGAGCTCAAGCAGGCCGTCGCCCAGATCAGCGAGGTCACGCAGAGCGCCGCGGCCCACTCCGACGAGAGCGCCACCGGCGCCCGCGAGCTCACGCAGCAGGCCGCGAGCCTCCGCGAGAGCGTCGATCACCTCAACATCTTCGTCGGCCTGCAGTCGGCGGCACCGGAGGCGGCGGCTTTTGCCCTCGCCGACGAGCCGCTTCCGCCGGCCCCCGTGCCCGTGCCCGCCGTCGTCCGCCCGGCCAAGCCGGCGGCCCCGTCGGCGGCTGTGCCCGAACTCGCCGCCGCGGCCCCCGCCGCGAAGGACTTCTGGAACTGAGCCGGAGTCGTGGCGCGGGCCCCCGGTCGCGCCGCCTCCAGACCTTTCTCCCTGCCGCCGTCCGCCCGCCCCCGCGGGTGACGGCTGCCGCATTGGGCGGCCCCCGCGGCCTCCTCCCTCACCACCCTCCTTTCCCCAACCATCGGCTCCGCCTGAACCCGTTTCTCCCGTGAAGATGACCATTCGCAACCGCCTGCTCGCCGGCTGCGGCCTGCTCCTCGCGATCATCGTGATCGCCTGCGCGTACGGCCTCCGCGAGATGTCCGCCTCCGAGCGGAACATCGGCGCCATCTCCCAGCGCAACGAAGCCAACGTCCGCCGGCTCAACTCCGCCCATGACGCGAAGGAGGGCGTGCTCTCGGCCCACCAGTTCGAGACCGACTTCCGCCTCGGCCACCAGGCGCAGCAGATCGAGTCCGTCCAGGGCGCGATCAAGGACGCCCGCGCCGCCCTGGCCGCCATCGCCGACGGCCTGCCGGCCGGCGACCCGCTGCAGTCCCAGGTCGAGTCCGCGCTGGCCAGCGCCGCCGCCTACGAGACGGCGTTCGGACGCCTCGCCGGCCTGATGCAGCGGCGCGGGCTCACCCCCGAGCAGGGGCTCGAGGGCGAGCTCCGGACCGCGGTGCACGGCATCGAGGCGCTGATCAACGCGCAGAACATCCCGGAGCTGTCCGTGCTGATGCTCATGTGCCGCCGGCACGAGAAGGACTATCTCCTGCGCGGCGATGTGAAGTACCTCGCCGAGATCCGGAAGCGCATTGAGGAGTTCACCGCCAAGGCGCAGCAGGTCGCGCTCTCCGCCGACGGGCAGGCCAAGACCCAGGCCGGGTGGCAGAAGTACCTCGCCGCAATGCAGGCCGTGGTGGAGGTCGACCAGGCCAGCCGCGCGGCCGCCGCCGCGTGTGCGACCGCCTCGCACGAGTTCACCGCCGCCGTCGAGCAGGTCAACGTGAC
>CAZUQB010000658.1:0-1903 GCA_964622405.1 uncultured Opitutaceae bacterium
CCCAGCTCGCGGTGCCACATTTCCTGGATCGCCTCCGCGATCACGCGGTGCGTCTCGGAGGTGTTGAACAGCAGCTCGAACGGCGGCAGGCCCCGGCCGCCCGGATAGCCGGCCTCGGCGAGCAGGCGCCGGGCGCCGGCGAAGTCGCACGGCAGCGCCGTCTGCGCGACGTACCCGGCGGTGCCCGGCGGCGTGAAGGCCTGCGCGGGCCGCTGGCCGCCGTGCAGGAGCTTGGTCACGATCGCCTCGCGGTCCACTGCCAGCGCCAGCGCGCGCCGCACCCGCACGTCGTTGAGGAAGGGCTTCGTCACGTTCAGCCGGTAGAAATAGGTCCCGAGCAGCGGGTCGAGGCGCAGGAACTGCGGCCCGGTGCGGCGGTAGGTGGCGATCTTGTCGGGCGGCAGCGCCTCCGTGACGTGCAGCTGGCCGGCGCGGAACGCCCGCTCCTCGGCGTCGACAGAGTCGATCGCATGGAAGTGGATGCCGTTGAGCCGCACCGTCGCCGCGTCCCAGTAGGTGGCGGACTTCGCGACCACGATCTCCTGGCCGGCGCGCCAGCTGACGAGGTTGAAGGGGCCGTTGCCCACGAAATTCCCGGGCCGCGACCACGGGTTGTCCCGCGCCGTGACGCTGCCGAACCGCTCGATGGTCGGCAGGTGCACGGGGAACCACGCGGGATGGTTCAGCATCGAGAGGAAATACGGCGCGGGGTGCTCGAGCGTCACGCGCAGCGTGCGCGGGTCGGGCGCGGCGAGACCGACCTGGCTGAAGGGACCCTGGCCCTGGTGAAACGCCTGGGCGCCCTGGATCACGTAAAGCAGGTTCGCGTTGTCCGCCCCGAGGGCCGGCGTCAGGATCCGCTGCCACGAGCGGATGAAGTCCGCGGCGGTGACCGGGTCGCCGTTCGACCAGCGGGCGTTGGCGCGCAGCGTGAAGGTGTAGGTCAGCTGGTCGGACGAGACCTCCCAGCGTTCCGCGACGCCGGGGACCGGGTGCAGGTCCACCGGGTCCTCGGCGACGAGTCCCTCGAGCAGCGCCGACAGCACGCTGTAGTCGCTCGCCTGGGTGGCGAGCTGCGGGTCGAGCGAGGCGAGGTCGTGGCCGATGCCGCGGTGCAGCACCTGCTCGCGGATGCCGCGGTCCACCGGCTGCTCCCGGCGCGCGCATCCGGCGGCGACGGCCACGAGCCCAATCAGCACCAGCCAGCGGCGGAGTCGCATGGGAGCCTCAGCGTTTGGCGAGCAGCGCGACCGCGTGGGCCGCGATCGCCACCCCGCGGCCAAGGTCGCCAACGCCCTCGTTGGTCGTGGCCTTGAGCCCGACCTCGTCCGGCAGGAGCCCGGTCGACCGGGCCAGCGCGGCCTTCATGTCGGCCAGCCGCGGCGCGATCTTCGGTTTCTCGGCAATCACCGTGGCGTCGATGTTCACCAGGTCGAAGCCCAGCTTCCGGATCTCCGCCACGACCCGCTGCAGGAGCAGCTGCGAGTCGATGCCCCGGTAGGCCGGGTCGGTGTTGGGAAAAAGATGCCCGATGTCCGGCAGCGCCGCGGCGCCCAGGATCGCGTCGCAGATCGCGTGGGTGACGCAGTCCGCGTCCGAATGCCCGTCGAGCCCGAAGTCCGCCTCGAACTTCACGCCGCCCAGCACGAGCGGGCGGCCCGGGACGATCCGGTGAATGTCATAGCCGTGGCCGATGCGGTACTTCATGGGGAAATGCCAAACTCCAAACGCCAAACTTCACGTGCCAAACGCCAAACAAGGTGCCAAAGCTCAAGGCGAAAGCAGCCGGTCGCGGGAAGGTAGCGGGGCGGGCCTTGGTCCGGCGCGGCATGGGACGGACTCAGCTGCCGCCGCGCGTGACGAGGAACTCGAGGTATTCCAGGTCCGCCGGCGTGGTCAGCTT
>CAZUQB010000659.1:0-1900 GCA_964622405.1 uncultured Opitutaceae bacterium
TCGCGCTCGAGGTAGATCGACATCTCCTCGGGCCCGGTCTCGAGCAGGCCGTGCGCCGGGGTGTTCGCGCGGTGCGCCCAGTTGCGCTCGTGCAGGCCCGGCCGCACCCACGCCTCGTCAAACCGCCGCCAGTGCACGCCGTCGCGCGACGACATGAAGATCGCGTCCGACGAACCCGGGCTCGTGCTCTCCATCTCCGGGAAATAGGTCTTCCACGGCAGGAACCGGCGCGGCATGGCGACGTAGATGTGCGGCGCCCGGTAGTAGGGCAGCGTCGCATTCGTGTAGAGGTGGCTCTCCGGCGAGTCGCCGAACTCGCCCCACACGCCCGGCGTCCAGTGGCGGAAGTCCGTCGAGGTCGCATGCTTGATCGTGCGCAGGCCGTGGATGAAGTCGCGGTAGATGGCGACATACTGCTTCCGCACGGTGTCCCAGAACACGACATTCAGGGAGTCGAACGCGCCGTCCGTGATGATCGGCTTCTCCTGCGCCGGGCGCCAGTGCACGCCGTCCGCCGAGACGAAGCCCAGCAGCACGGGCTGCTTCTTGTCTCCGTCATAGTTGCTGCTCGCGACGGCCTTGTACCGTTCGTCGGCCGGTGCGTCGGGATTCTCGTCCTTGAACGGCGAGAAATTGTGCGAGCCGGCCGCGACCCAGATGATGTTGTTGGCCTTGGAGCCCTGGAACTCGAAGAGGCCCAGGTTGGGCCGCGTCCAGTGGACGCCGTCGGTGCTCTCGGCATAGCACGCGTACTGCGGGTGCTCGGGCACGATCTTCTCGTCGGGCCGGACCGTCGCCTTGATGGTGTAGCTCGGGTCGCTGCTGCCGCGGTAGTACATGCGGTAGCGGTCGCCGTCCCTGAACACCGTGACATAGCCGCTGGTCACGCCTTCCCACGGCTGGTCGAAGGTGAACACGGTACCCTCCGAGCGCGGCTCGTGCAGCTTGAGTTCCACGCCTTGCGCGCGGTCGATGAGGGTCTCGTCGACGAAGGGCTCGAGGCGCGAGCCGACATTGACGGGCTCGGTGGCGGCGGAGGCGAGCGCGGCCAGGGCCAGCGCGGGGAGGAAGCGGATCACGGTGGTCTTCATGTTAAAAAATTCGGGGGTCACTGGCCGGCGAGCTGGGCGTCGGTCAGGCGGTTGAGGAGCGGCTCGCCGCGCTGGAAGCGGCGGAGGTTCTGGCCGAAGATGTCCCAGAGCCGCTCGCCAAAGCGCGGGCTCAGGCTCGAGCCGGAGATGTGCGGCGTGAGGATCACGTTGGGCATCCGCCACAGCGGGTGCGTCGGCGGCAGCGGATAGGCGTAATGCGTGTCGAGCGCCGCGCCCGCGATCCAGCCCTCGCCCAGCGCCCGGAGCAGCGCGGCCTCCTTAATGATCGGGCCGCGGGCGGGATTGAGCACGTGCGCGTGCCGCGGCAGCGCCCGCAGCTCCGCCTCGCCGATCAGTCCCTCCGTGGCCCCCGTCAGCGGCAGCGCGACCACCAGAAAGTCGAGTCCCGCCAGGAACGCCTGCGTCTCGCTGGCCGCAAACACCCGGTCCGGCAGCACGCCCTCCGGGTCGCCGGTCCCGGGGACGGCGTAGGTGTCGCCGCGCGACCCGGCCCGGCCCGTGCGCGTGAGGACGTGCACGCGGAGCCCGAGGTGTTTCGCGAGGCGGGCCGTCTCGCGCCCGATGCCGCCGTAGCCCCAGCATCCCACCGTCAGCCCGCGAATCTCGCGCTGAAACCGCGCGCCGCGGTCCCAGACGGTCCCCTCCTGGTTCCGGATCATCTGCCGCAGGTCCCGCGCGAGGTTCACCATCATCGCGATGTTCCACTCGGCGATCGGGATGTCGAAGCACCCGCGCCCGTTCGTCGCCGCGATGCCGCGCTCGACGAGGCCCAGGCCGAACAGCTGCGT
>CAZUQB010000660.1:0-1895 GCA_964622405.1 uncultured Opitutaceae bacterium
GTGAACTTACCGACGAAGCCGGCGAGCGGCGGGATGCCGGCGAGCGAGAGGACGAAGACGAACAGGCAGGCGGAAAGCAGCGGCGAGCGGCGGTGGAGCCCGGCAAGGTCGGCCAGGTCCTGGCTGCGGCCGCTGTTTTCCAGCACCGCGAGCACGCCGAAGGCGCCGGCGGTGGCGATGCCGTAGGTCGCGGCGTAATAGTACAGCGGACCGGGACCCGCCTGGCCGGAGGCCATCAGGCCGAGCAGCAGGGCGCCGGCGTGGGCGATGGCGGAATAGGCGAGCAGGCGCCGGACATTGCGCTGGGCGAGCGCGGCGAAATTGCCGAGGAGCAGCGAGGCGGCGGCGATCACGGCCACGATCGACAGCCAGCCGGGCGTGCCGTGGACGACCGTGAAGTTGCCCGCGACGGTGCCGAGACCGCCCCACAGCAGGCGCCAGAACAGGGCGAGGCCGGCGAGCTTCGACGCCGAGGCGATCAGCGCCGCGGACGGCGTGGGCGCGCCTTGGTAGGCGTCGGGGGCCCAGAGATGGAAGGGTGCGGCCGCGGCCTTGAAGCCAAAGGCCACCAGCACCATCACGAGCGCCACCGCGAGGAGCGGGCTCATCGGCTGGTAGAGCAGGGCGTGCGCGATGTCCGGGAACGCGATCGAGCCGGTGATGCCGTAGATCAGGCTGAAGCCGAACAGCAGGAAGGCGGCGGAGATGGCGCCGACGAGGAAGTACTTGAGCGCCGCCTCGGCGGACTCGGGCCGGGTCTTGTCAAAGCCCGCGAGGACGTAGAGCGAGATGCTGGCCAGCTCGACCGCCAGGAATCCGAGCAGCAGCTGCTGGGCGACGGCCATCTGGAGGAAGCCGACCGCGGCGAACAGCACCAGGGCGACATACTCGGCGGGCTGGCGGGTGACGGGCGCCGCGGTGACCACCCCGAGCGTGAGAAGGACGAGCACCAGCACACCGGCCCGCGCCGCGACCGCGAACGAGTCGAGCATCATGGCGCCGCCGAACACGGAGCCGGCGGGACCGTTCGAGAGTCCGATGACGAGCGCCATGATCACGCCGATCGCACCGAGGAAAACCGCGAGGGTCTGCCGGGCGGCCAGCGGGCGGCGGCGGCCCACCGCGAGGTCGAAGCCGATCACGAGCAGGGCTGAGACGGTGAGGATGGTCTCGGGCACCAGGGCATGGAACAGGTCGGCGTAGAGCGAGTTCATGGCGTGCCTTTCCCGATGACCGCCTGGAAGAGCGGCGACTGCAGGGCGGGCGTCACCCAGTCGAGAATCAGATCCGGCTTGAGTCCGATCAGGACGGTGGTCGCGAGGAGCAGGAACGCGCCGAGCTTCTCGGGCAGGCTGATCGGATCGAAGGGATGGTCACCGTGGGCGGCGGCCGGCGTCTCGCCGGTCTGGCCGAAGAACGAGACCTGGATGGCGCGGAGCGTGAAGGCCGCCGCGACCAGCACGCCGGCGGCGGCGCCCAGCGCCCAGAGGTGACGGGTGGGCCACGTGCCCATCAGGATGGTGAGCTCGGCCGGGAAGCCGCTGAAGCCCGGGAGGCCCATCGAGGCGAGCCCGGCGAGGACAAACGTCACGGCGGCAAACGGCAGCAGTCGATGCAGCGGCAGGGCCTGCAGGGCCTCGAGCTGCCGCGTGTGCGTGCGCTCATAGACCATCCGGCCGACGACGGCGAACAGCAGGCCGGCGATCACGCCGTGCGAGAACATCTGGAGCACCGCGCCCGAGGCGGCGCGGGGGTTCGCGGCGGCCAGGCCGAGCATCACGAAGCCCATGTGGCTCACGCTCGAGTAGCCGATGACGAACTTGAAGTCGTCCTGGACGAGCGCGATCAGGCCGGCGTAGACGATGCCGATGACGGCGAGCCAGCCGATGATGCCG
>CAZUQB010000661.1:0-1895 GCA_964622405.1 uncultured Opitutaceae bacterium
TCACCTCGTCGGGCTGCGACGCGACCGGCACGCCGCAGATCCGGACGCTGCCGGAGGTCGCGGGCAGGTAGCCCGTGAGGATGCGCATCGTGGTCGATTTTCCCGCGCCGTTGGGCCCGAGGAAGCCCAGGATTTCGCCCCGGGCGACGCGGAAGTTGATGTCGTTGACGGCCGTGACCCCAGCGTAGGACTTGACCAGGTGGGTGACTTCAATGGCGGGCGTATCGGACATCGGGCAAAGGCTTAATCAGCAATAGACACGAATAAACTCCAATGTTTCGGCCTCAAGAGGCGGGAATTTGGCCCGCGGGGCCGCGCCGGCGCGGGTGGAGTAGCGAGTAACGGGTAGCGGGTAGCGAGCAGGGCTGCCGATCCCATGGAGGGTCTGACCAGATTCTCGCGACCTTCGTGCTGAAGAGGATCGAACTCCAACCGTGGTCTGCCGCGAAGACCGCGAGAGTCATGATAGTTTGTCACCCGAACTTGCCGGCCTACTCGCTACTCGCTACCCGCTACTCGCTACTCCCCCTTTTCCAGCGTCACCTCACCGGCGAGGAACCGCTGGGGCCGGCCGCCGCCGGTTGGGCGGACCAGCAGGGAGCCGCTGTCGTCGACGCCGGCGCCGATGCCGGAGAAGCGCTTGGTGCCCTGCAGGACCGTGACGGGCTTCCCGCGCAGGAGATCGTGGCGGTTCCAGAGATCGGCAAACGTGTCGAGATGGGAGCCCTCGATGAACTGCTCGTAGGCGATCCGGACCCGGCCGATCAGGGCGGCGGTGAACCGGTTTGGGTCGAGCGGCTCGGAGATTTCCTCGGCGAGCGAGACGGCGCGGCGGGACAGCTCGGCCGGCCAGGCGCCGGCGGGACTGTTCAGGTTGAGGCCGAGCCCGAACACCAGGTCGCGGATCTGGTCGGCATCGATGCGGGCCTCGGTGAGCATGCCGCCGGCCTTGCGGCCGTCGAAGAGGATGTCGTTGGGCCACTTGATGCCCGGCGCGGTCCGGGTGAAGTTGGCGATGAGCTCGCAGATGTTCACGCCCATCCAGAGCGTGAACGTCGGCATGCGCGCCGGCGGCAGCTGCGGGCGGAACGCGAAGCTGGCGTAGAGATTGCCGTTGGCCTCGCTGTGCCATGCCCGGCCGAGCCGGCCGCGGCCGCGGGTCTGGCGGCGGGCGATGATCACGAACGGCGCCGACCGGCCGGTCGACAGCTGCCGCGCCGCCTCGTCATTGGTGCTGTCGACCTGGTCGAGGAGCGTCAGCGGAAAATCCCGGGCGCGGCCCTTGAGGTGCGCAGCAATGAACGTCGCGTGCAGCCCGCCGGGCCGCTGTTTCAGCCGGTAGCCCCGGGCGCGCGCCGCCTCGAAGGCGAAACCCTGGAGCCGGAGCTTCTCCATGTGCTGCCAGATCGCGACGCGGCTGAGGCCGAGCTTGGACGCGAGCACGGCGCCCGACACGAAGCCCGGCTCGCGGGCGAGAAGTTCGCGGAGGATGACGAGTTCGGTGCTGGGCATGGCGTGGCGGACGGACGCGATTGAAACTAGAGGGACAGGCCGCATGCTGGGCAAATGTCATTTGCGGAATTTCTCGCCGGACCGTCACCGGGTGCCAGTGTGCCCGCGCCGCTGCAGGCCCTGTGGCACGACGCCCGGGGCGAGTGGGACCGGGCCCACGCCCTCGTGCAGGCGGACCCAAGTGCGACGGCCGCCTGGGTCCATGCCTACCTGCACCGGCGCGAGGGCGACGACGCGAACGCCGGCTACTGGTACCGCCGCGCCGGCCAGACCCCGCCGGCGAAGTCAGTCTCGCTCGACGATGAACGCGCCGCGATCGGCGAAGCGTTGCTGGGGGACCTTCGACCTTCGACATGAGACATTCAACCCGGACCGCACAGGAG
>CAZUQB010000662.1:0-1894 GCA_964622405.1 uncultured Opitutaceae bacterium
CCCTGCTCGGCTATCTGCCGGAATCCGAAAGGTCGGTTGATCACATCCAGCGAGTCGCCGCTGTGGGTGGCGGGGTGACCTTCATCGCCCGTCAGGCGATTTACCACTGGGACGGTGCACATCTCCGAGTTGATCACCTGCCGAACAAGACGCGGCTAATTCCGGTTCGCGCCGGCGACCATCTCTACGTGCAGGACCGGGAAAAGGGCATTTTCGAAGTTGGCGCCAATGCCCCGGAGTTCAAGGCACCGGCGCTGGAGCTCAGCCGGGGCGCTGTACTTTGGATGGAACCAATCGCTCCCGGTTCACGGATCGTGACCTGCTCCGGACTGTTTGTCTTTCGGCAGGGAAAACTCGAAGAGACCTATCCGCAGGTTGGCGAAATGTTGCGCAGTCTGAGCATCGCGAGTGCAACCAGCCTGCCAGATGGACGCATCGCGATTGGCACCGCCCAAGGCAGAATTCTCCTGCTGGGGCTCGACGGGTCCACCGAGTGGCTGAACTACGACCTCCATGGCTCAGAAACGCGTGCAGTAAATCGCCTATTCTGCGACCGCGAAGGTGCCCTGTGGATCGACTTTGGCGGCGATGTCGCCCGCGTGGCTCTGACGAGCCACTCCACTCTCTATACCAAGGAGTCCGGAGTCCCGACCGCCGACGTGCGGACCATTCTCGCGTCGCACCACGAGGTCTACATTCCCACAATCTCGGGTCTCTACACCTTGGACCAGAAGACGTGCAAGACGAGTGTGCTGCCCGGCACCCGCGACTACTATACGGATGCTCGCTTTTACCGGGATGGTCTCCTCCTGACAAGTGGACGTGTTGCACTCTGGAAAGACGGACGCGAGACGGTTCTCTATCGGGCTAGCCGCACCCAGTATTGGGCCCGCCCATCCCGGATTTTTCCTGGCAAGTTTCTCGTCCACGACGGCCACTCCATCAACCTCGTGGACGAGGCCGGGAACGTGCGGACTTTGGTGGCCGACCTGCCGGACATGATCTTCAATGTCGCCGAAACTCCGGACGGCACGCTCTGGCTGGCCACTTACTCCAAGGGACTGTTCTACGCCAAGCCGTCGCTTGACCACGTCGCGACGGTTCAGCGCTTTCATTCGGTCGCCGGCGAAGCGATCGCAAACGAGTGCACGTGCGTCGAGGCCGACGCGCAGGGCAACTTGGTGGTCCTCACCAAGCGCCAAGCCTGGGTTTTGCGGCCGGGCCGCGAGCAGCTGGAGGCGGTCAGCAACTATCCGTCCATCTGGTTCACCGCCGCAACGCCGCTCAATGAACGCGGGGAGATGTGGGTCGTCTTCTCCGCCTCCCCGACCCGCGCCAGCACGCTGGGCCGGATCACGGTCACGTCCGACCGCGCCTACTGGGAGCCGCACTTTGTCGAGGGGCTCGCCCAGGTCGGACCCGAGTATGCGCTGACCGCGGTGACCAAGCCGGACGGCGGCACCGTCTTGTGGACCATCGGTCCCGGCGGACTGCTGCGGCATGAGGTCGGCCGGCAGCTGAGCAATCCTCAGCCCCACGCTCCGCTGCTCCGCGTCACGGCTTCGACCGACCAGAAGCAGCCCGCGGTCGCGGTCACCGGCACGCTGCCCTACTCGACCCGCTCCGTGCTCTTCGAATTCTCCTCCACGGACTATTCGCTGGGAGAGTCGCTGCGCTTTGAAACGCTCATCGAGGGCGTCGACAGCGACTGGGTCCAGGCCGACGAAAGCTCGCGCCGCGAGCTCACCGCGGCCCGCGACGGCCACTTTGTGTTCAAGGTGCGGACCGTGACCGCCTCCGGCGCGACCAGTCCGGTCACGGAGTTCCCGTTTGCCGTCTCGCCGCCGTGGTGGCGCACCACGCCGGCGCTCATCGGCTTTGTTCTCGCGCTCCT
>CAZUQB010000663.1:0-1888 GCA_964622405.1 uncultured Opitutaceae bacterium
ATGGCGTGGCCGTGGTCGCGGTAGGCGGTGATCACATGGTCGTTCTTTCCCATCAGCGAGCAACAGCCCACCGCCACCGCCTCCTGGCCAATGTAAAGGTGCAGGAAGCCGCCGATCTTCTTCGCCTGATACGCGCGGAGCGAGCGCTCCTCAAACCGGCGGATTCGTAACATCATGCGGTACAGATCGATCCGCTCGTCCTTGGACAGCTGATGGTTGACCGGGGCCTTGGCGGAAGCACTGAGGCCGGGGACGCTTTCGTCGGCTTTCTTGTCGGCTGAGGCGCTCGTTTTCTTGGTCACAGGTGAGGAAAGTTTTTAGGTTAAAGGTTAACTCTTTTCCGGTCGGCCCAGAAATCAAGTTATTAGTCTGTCGCGGCCGCAGCCCTGCCGCGGCCGGTAGCCGCGGCGGTAGATGGAAGATGGGAGATCGAAATTTGAAATTCGGGCTCTGTGATCCGGAATCCGGAATCCGAAATCCGGAATGCAGGAAAGTCTGCCACCAATGCAGGATCCGCGCCGCCAGGTTGCCTACCGCGGCGTGATCTCTTCCACCGTCACCCGCACCGGCTTCCCGGGCATGCAGTCGGCGCGCAATGCGACGAACCGGTCGCGATACTGGTCGTACACGGGCCAGAGCGCATTGCGGTCAGTCTCGGGAATCGGCAGGTTGCGAACCGCCTCGCGCGAGAAGAAGCCGAACTTGCCTTCCTCGATGTCGGGCGGAAGCGCGGGCAGGGGTTTCCGGCAGCGGAAGAGAAACATGAGCCAGTGGGTTTCGCCCTCGTACGCCTTCTCCGCGATCATGGCGAAGAGATGCAGGTCGTCGGTCGTGATCGGGAAGCCCACCTCCTCGCGCGTCTCGCGGACGGCACACTCGAACGGTGACTCGCCGATGCCGATCTCCAGCTTGCCGCCGATCGGGCTCCAGACCCCGAGATTCGGAGGCTTCGCGCGCAGCAGCAGCAAGTGCTCGCCGGCGTTGTTCTCGAGGAACACGAGCACCGCGATCTTGTAGGGCAGGGCCGATGACATGCGTCTGGCGAGCGTGAATTGAAGATGGGCTGCGGCAAGCCCGCAACGCGGCTGCGATCAGGTCGAAAATTACCGGAATCGCGGTAGTCACCGGCCTTGGTCGCGGGTCTTCTGTCCGGCTTTTTCCCGCGCATGCCTTCGCAGCGTGTGAGTTCAATCTTTGCCTGGCCGTTCGCCCGGGTCTGCGCCGTCGACTTGGGCGCTAGCCAGGTCACGGCCGTCATCTACGGTGGCCACCCGGGCCGGCCGCGGCTCCTCCGCCAGGCGTCGGTGAGGTTTGCCCGGATCCCCGATACCGATCCCGACTGGGTCGCGGAGGCAACCTGCGCGATGGAGCAGCTCACGCGGGAGCTTGGCTTTCGCGGACCCGCGATCCTTGGTTTGGCTCCGCATCTCGTCCTGACGAAGCAGGTGACAACACCGGCGGTGGACCCCAGGCAGCGCGACAAGGTCATCCAGTTCGAAGTATCGCAGGCCATCCCGCTCGCGCTCGAAGACCTGGTCTGGGATTGCCGGGGCGACTTCGACGCCCGGCCGGACTGGCAGCTCACCTTCTCGGTCGCAAAGCGGGAAGTGGTGGAGGCGCTGGTGGCCGCCGCGTCCGTCGCGGGTTTGAAGGTTCAGGCGGTCTATCCGTCGGACCGGGCGCTCGCCGCGGCGTGGGACGCCGCGGATGCCGGGTCGCCGGCGGTGGTGGTTGGGATCGGCGCGCGCAGCACCACCGTCCTCGTCCGCGGTTCCCGAGGCTACCGCGAACGGAGCATTCCGGTGGGCGGGCAGCTCGTGACCAGGGGGCTGATGGACGGATTGAAGCTGCCGCTGTCCGAAGCCGAGGTGCTGCTCGGCCACGAGGA
>CAZUQB010000664.1:0-1887 GCA_964622405.1 uncultured Opitutaceae bacterium
GTAGGCGGGGGTGCTCATGGGCAATGATGCAATAAATGAAGCAGGGGTTGCGGGGTGGGAATCGGACAGCGGATCGCCATGGTAGCAGGAAAAGACCGGGCTTGGAATTCATGCCCTGATCTCAAAGATACAAAAAATGAGCCAGAAACGGCGTCCCTCCAGCTACCACCGCTACCTGGCCGAGTCCCCGGGCTCCGAGCCGTGGGGCCTGGCGGTGACGGCGGCGGGACGGCAGGCCAGCGAGGCGGGCGCCGCCTATCCGCCGGCAGGCCATCCCTCGGACCATGCCTTCTCGTGGGCCAAGGGCCGGGTGCTCGGGGCCTGCCAGATCCTGTTTGTCACGGCGGGCCGCGGCGAATTCGAGTCCCGCGCCACCGGTCGCCAGGCGGTGCGGGCAGGCACGGCGCTCATTATCCTGCCGGCGGTCTGGCACCGGTACCGTCCGGATCCGGCCACGGGCTGGGTCGAGCATTGGGTCGAGCTGCGCGGCGCGGTCGTCGAGAACCTGCGGCGGGCCGGGATACTCGCGGCGGACCGCGCGGTGGTGCCGGTCGAGCGCCGGCTCGAGCTGGAGGGCATCTTCGAGGGCGTGCATGCGCGGCTCGCGACGGCGCCGTCACTCGCGTGCGATCCCGAGCGGGCGGCGCTGGGCCTGCAGATCCTCGCGCTCGTGACCGGCGCCAGCGAGCGCCGCGAGGCGCCCCGGACGATCTCGGCCTCGGTGGGGCAGGCCGAGCGGCTGATGGCGGACCTGCTAGAGCGACCGCGGTCAATTCCGGCGGTGGCGCGCGGGCTGGGCGTGGCGTACTCGTACTTTCGCCGCGAGTTCAAGCGTCACACCGGACTGTCCCCGCACCGCTACATGAACCGGCTCCGCCTGGAGAAGGCCCGCCGCCTTGTGGGCGCGACGGACGAGCCGCTGAAGGCGATCGCCGACCGGCTCGGATTCAGCTCGCAGTACCATTTCTCCGCGGCCTTCCGCCGTCACTTCGGGCTCTCGCCGAGCGCCTGGCGCCGGCGGAACGACCCAAACCAGCGCTGACCGCCGTGGTGAGCGGTTTCCCGGGTGGCCCACGGAACACACGGAACACGCGGAAACCGAACCCCGGCAGGATTCCTTTTCCGTGTATTCCGTGTGTTCCGTGGGCAGTCCCGATCGGTTGCCTATCGGATCGGGATCTGGATCACCTCGGCGTCCTTCGAGAAGAACACCTCGGAGAGCAGCAGCGCGCGCTCGGCGGTCCGGGGGTCGTTGGCGGCCTGGCGGATGGCGGCCTCGACCTTTGGGCGGGAGGCCCGCCCGGTGACGCTGCCGATGAACGCGAAGAACTTCAGGTCCTCGACGTTCGGGTCGGGGTTGAGGAACAGGCTCTGGCGCGCGGCGTCCCAGGCCGGACCCGGTAGCTTCGCGTCCGCGAGCAGGCGGGCGTAGAGGCCGTGCAGTTGCCAGTCCCACGGATGCGAAACGGTGAGGGCCGTGAGATGCCGGCCGGCCTGGTTGGCAGCCTGCGGCCGGTCGAGTTCGTGCTCCGTGAGGTAGACAATGGCGAGGGCCTTCTGGGCGAGATAGTCGGGCGTCGCCTTCTGATGTTCGAAGAGCACGTCGCCGACCGCCTTCGCGAGCTCGACCTTGGCCGTGGTGGGCGAGGCGAGGACGCTGACCAGCCACGCGGGCTTCTGCAGCGCCTCGAGCTTGGCCTTGAGCCGGTCGAGCTGGTCAACGGACGCCTTCGACGGCTTGGCGTGTCCGGGCCGCCAGCTGCCCTGAATCTCGCGATAGAGCCGCCACGCCTCGAGCAGGTCCGGCGAGTCCGGGATTCGCTCGGCGTCGACCAGCCGGCGCAGGTCCTTGATGTCAGTCGTGCCGAACGGGTAGAGGTCGGAAGA
>CAZUQB010000665.1:0-1885 GCA_964622405.1 uncultured Opitutaceae bacterium
GTCGTGTACAAGATCGACCTCGCGGCCACCGAGGCGGTGGTCGCCGGGCAGCGGACCCCGGAGGAGGCGGCCCGTGAGGAGGCCCAGCGGATCAACGCCGAGATCGCGCTCACGGTCAGCCAGGATGCGGAGCTGCGGCAGGTTTTCGACGAGCGGGTGGCGCTCCAGCGGGAGATCGACGCGCGCCGGGCCGCCGGGCGGAAGGTGCCCGCGGCCTGGATCAGCGACCCGTTCCATCTCGCGTACTACCGGGCGCAGGGCTGGCTAGAGGAGGCGACCCGATGAATCCCCGCCACCGTCTCCGGCGCTGGCTTACCGGCGTTGCATTCCTGCTTCCGAACATCGCGGGCTTCTGCGCGTTCACGCTGATTCCGCTCGTGCTGAGCTTCGCGATGGCGTTCACGAACTGGGACATCCTCCGGCACAATCTTTTCCGGCACGACCCGCTGCGGTTCGCGGGCCTGGCGAACTTCTCCCGGCTGTTGGCCGATGCGGAGTTCTGGCGCGACCTCGGCAACACGCTCTTCTTCCTCCTCGGCCTGCCGTTCGCGATCGCCGGCAGCCTGATCGCGGCCCTGCTGCTCACCCGCGTGGCCAAGGGCCGGGCGGCGGTGGGGCCGGTGCTGGCCGTGGCCACGGTCGTGCTGGTGGCGAGCGCCGCCGTGCTGGTCGTGGGCGGCTTCGCGCGCAACGGCGTGCTCGGCCTGTTCGGCCTGATGGCGGCGGCGGTGCTCGTGACCGGCCTGCTGACCGGCGGCACGGCGTACCGGACGCTGTTCTACCTCCCGCATTTCACGGCCGGCGTCGCGACTTTCGTCCTGTGGAAGAAGCTCTACAACCCGCACACCGGGCCGTTCAACACGGCGCTCGCGCCGCTCCTCGACGGCGTGTCGGCGGTCGTCCGCGCCTGGCCCGGGTTCTTCACCTACGGCCTGCCGGCGATCTGCGGCGGCGCGACCGTGGCAATCGTGCTCTGGCAGGAGAGTCGGCTGCGCCGCCGCTGGGAGGATGGCGAGGCCGGCGAGGCCGCGGTCGTGACCGGCGCCCTCACGCTGGCGCTGCCCCTGGCCTGCTTCCTCCGCTGGCAGGGCTGGGCGCTCTGGCTGGCGCTCGCCGTGGCCGCCGTCGCCGCCGGCCTCCTGGTGGGGGTGACCGTCCGCCGCCCGCGTTTGTGGGGCAAGGCCCGGTCGGTTGACGCCGGGCTGGGCTCCGAGCTGAGCCTTGCGCTGGTCGGAGTTCCGCTCCTGCTCGCCATCACCGGCGGCATGCTCGCGGGTCCCGCGCTGCCGGCGATCGCCGCGACCGGCCTCGAGACCCCGAACTGGCTGGGCGACTACGCCTGGGCCAAGCCGGCGCTCATGCTCATGGCGCTGTGGGCCGCGATCGGCTCCAACAGCATGATCCTCTACCTCGCGGGCCTGAGCAACATCCCGCCCGAGCTGTACGAGGCGGCCGACATGGACGGCGCGTCCGCGGTGCAGCGCTTCTGGCACATCACGTGGCCGCAGTTGGCGCCCGTGACGTTCTTCATCGCGGTGATGGGCGTCATCAACGGCTTGCAGGGCGGCTTTGAAATGGCGCGGACCATGACGCAGGGCGGGCCGGCCGGAGCCACCACGACGCTGAGCTACTTCATCTTCACCCAGGGCTTCGAGACCGGCCGGCTGGGTTATGCGTCCGCGATCGCGTGGGTGCTCTTCGGCCTCGTGTTCATCTTCTCTCTCGTGAACTTCCGGTTCGGGAACCGCGACGTGAATGACTAGACCTGCTCCAGTCCCGGACCGACGATTCCCGCGCTTTTCCGGCGTCGGCCTGCACGTGCTGATGACCGTCCTGAGCCTGACGATGGTGGCGCCGTTCCTCTGGATGGTGCTGGCGAGCCTGA
>CAZUQB010000666.1:0-1884 GCA_964622405.1 uncultured Opitutaceae bacterium
GACTGGAACAGCTCGGCGATCACGTCCTCGAGCGGCACGTCCTCGATCGTGATGTCGGCGACCGGGCCGGTGCTCAGAATCTCCTGTGAAACCTCGACCACCTTGTCGCCGGGCACCGCGAGCGTGAATTTGCCGTCGTCGGCCCGGGTGGTGGTGCCGTGACGTGACTGCCAGGTGTCGGGGAACGCCGCGGTGGCGGTGCCGTCGGCAAGCACGGGCAGGAAGCTGATGATCTTCTTTTTCGCGCCGCCCGCGTTCTCCAGCCGGTCGAGTGCGCCGTCGTAGATCTTGGTGCCCTTGTGGATCACGATCACCCGGTCGCACAGCTCCTTGATGTCGGCCATGTAGTGGCTCGTGAGGAGGATGGTCACGCGATAGCGGCGGTTGTAGTCGCGCAGGAACTGGCGGACGGCCTTCTGCGAGACCACGTCCAGGCCGATGGTCGGCTCGTCGAGGAACAGCACCTTCGGGCGATGGAGCAGGGCGGCGATGAGTTCCATCTTCATGCGCTCGCCGAGCGAGAGCTCGCGGACCATCACGTTCAGCTTCCCGCGGACGTCCAGCAGGTCGAGCAGCTCGTCGAGGGTCTTCTGGTACTCCTCCGCCGGCAGGCCGTAGATCGCGCGCAGCAGCTGGAACGACTCCATCGCCGGCAGATCCCACCAGAGCTGGTTCTTCTGGCCGAGCACGAGGGCGAAGATGCGGCGGTAGGCATTCTCGCGGCGGGTCGGATCGAAGCCGGCCACGCGCGCCGATCCGCTGGTCGGGAAGATCAGCCCGGAGAGCATCTTGAGCGTGGTGGTCTTGCCGGCGCCGTTCGGGCCGAGAAACCCCACGAACTCGCCCTCGGCGATGTCGAACGAGACGTCCTTGGCCGCCGCGGTTTCCTCAAACTCGCGATGAAACAGCCCTTTCACGCCACCCCAGAATCCGGGCTGCTTCTTGTAGGTGCGGAAGACGCGGGTCAGGTGACGGACTTCGATCATGAAAGGACGGACAGAAACACAATCCGCGCCGGACGCAAAGCGATCCTGCGGCAGCCGCCGCCTGCGGCGGCGGGTCGAATGTTCCAGGTCACAGGTCGAAGGACAGGCGGCAGCGGCGCAGCCGCGGACGAGACCTGCGACGTGCGACCTGTCACCTGAGACTTCCGGGGCTTGGCGCAGTCGCGGCCGGCACGCTGGCGCGGTCGAGGGCGGCGATGAATTCGTCGTAGCGGGTGTAGTCGGGCACCACCTGCGTGACCCCGAGGCGGCGCAGGCGCTCGCCGTGGCCGTCGCGACCGACGCCGACCAGGGGCCAGCCCAGTTCGCGGCAGGCGCGGACATCCCAGGCGCCGTCGCCGATGTAGGTCACCCGGTCGAAGCGCGCCTGCCCGTAGTGGGCCGCGGCCCGGGCCAGGGCGGCGCGCATGATCTCGGTGCGGACGTGGGAGGCGTCGCAGAATGCCGAGGGCAGGTGTTCAAACGGGATGCGGGCGGTGGTGAGCTTGTGGCGCGCCGTCGATTCCCAGTCGCCTGACGCGATGGCCACCGCGTGTCCCGCGGCCTGCAGGGCCTGCACGCAGGCCGCGGCGCCGGGAATCTCGCGGGTTTCGCGGCCCTTCGCGGAGTAGAGTTCCTCCATCAGCTGGATCATCCGCCGCTGCACGGCGCGGGACTCGTCGGCGGTCGGGGCGTGCCCCCGCGCCTGCGTGACGATCGCCTCGAGGCAGTAGGACGAGCTCGCGTGCGGATAGGCCTCCCAGTCGGTCACCACCGCCTCGAGCCCGAGCGCCTGCTCGATGGCGAGGACGTAGCAGTTCTCGTCGAGCGAGAAGGTGTCGGTCAGGGTCCCGTCCATGTCGAACATCACAAGATTCATGGGCGGTTCAGCATGAGCCGA
>CAZUQB010000667.1:0-1881 GCA_964622405.1 uncultured Opitutaceae bacterium
CTCCGGCGCGCGGGCATGGACTACTGGAAGTCGCTCGACGTCCACCAGCACGCGGACTGGGCCGCCTTCCGGGCGAGTCCGCTCGCGCCGCGGCGCCTGTGGCTGTGCACCACGAAGACGACGCAAAGTTTCTGGAGCGTGCAGTACGCCGACGAGGACGGCCTCGTGTTCGGCAACGAGAGTTCGGGGGCGCCCGAGTGGCTGCACGCCGAGATCGGCGAGGCGCGGCGGATCACGATCCCGCAGGCCAACGCCGCCCTGCGCTCGCTCAATCTCAGCACCGCCGCCGGCATCGCGACCTTCGAGGCGCTCCGCCAGCTCGGCTACCCGCGGCCCTGAGCGGGCCGGTTAGATCTCGGCGAGTCGCACGCAGGCGACCTCGCGCACGGGGCCGTCCGCCGCGAGCGGCGGCACGGCGGCGCGGCACACGTCCCGGGCGTGGGGACAGCGGGGGTGGAAGGCGCAGCCTGCGGGCGGATTGACGGGGGACGGCGGGTCGCCGGCGAGGACGATCCGCTGGCGCGTGCGCTCAACCTCGGGATTGGGCGTGGGAATCGCGCTGACCAGCGCCCGCGTGTAGGGATGGCGGGGCCGCTCGATCACCTCCACGGCGGGCCCGAGCTCGACGATCTTGCCGAGGTACATCACTGCGACCCGATCCGAGATGTGCTTCACGACCGAGAGATCGTGCGCGATGAAGACCAGCGCGAGGTGCATCTGGCGGCAGAGCTCGGACAGCAGGTTCAGCACCTGGGCCTGGATGGAGACGTCGAGGGCCGAGACCGGCTCGTCGGCGATGATGACCTTCGGCTCGAGCGCGAGCGCGCGGGCGATCGCGATGCGCTGGCGCTGGCCGCCCGAGAATTCGTGCGGGTACTTGCGCAGGAACCGCGGCGAGAGCCCCACGAGGTGCATCAGCTCGGTCACGCGCGCGTCGATCTGCCCGGGTGGGCAGACCCGGTGCACCCGGAGCGGCTCCGCGAGCGTGGCATGGACGGTGAGGCGCGGGTTGAGCGAGGCGTAGGGATCCTGGAAGACCATCTGCAGGTCCCGGCGGGCCTGCATCAGCTCGGCCGGCCCGCAGGCCGTGAGATCGCGGCCGTTCAGCTTCACGGTGCCGGCCGTGGTCGGCACCAGCTGCATGATCGTGCGGGCGAGCGTGGACTTGCCGCAGCCGGATTCGCCCACCAGCCCCAGCACCTCGCCGCGGCCCACGGAAAGCGTGACGCCGTCCACGGCCTTGACCGTGCCAACCTGGCGGCGGCGCACGAAGCCCGACAGCACGGGAAAGTGCGTCTTCACGTCGGTGAGCTCGAGGATCGGATCGGCCATGGAGTGGTTCCGTTCAGATCTCGCCCGCCTGGGCGCGGATGCAGGCGTGGGCGTGGCCCGGGCCGCACTCGGCGAGGGCCGGGGTTCCGCGACGGCAGCCGTCGTCGGCGTGCTCGCAGCGCGCGGCAAAGGCGCAGCCGGCGACCGGCTGCGAGAGGTCCGGCGGCAGGCCCGGAATGGTGAAGAGCGCCGCGCCTTTCGGCTGCAGCGAAGGAATGGACCGCTGCAGGGCCCGGGTGTACGGGTGGCGCGGCGACCGGAACAGCGTCCGGGTGTCGCCGGTTTCCACGATGCGGCCCGCGTACATCACCTGCACCCGGTCGCACAGGCCCGAAACCACGCCGAGGTCGTGGGTGATGAAAATGACGGCCATGCCCAGTTCCCGTTGCAGTCGCTTGATCAGCTCGAGGATCTGCGCCTGCACGGTCACGTCGAGCGCGGTCGTGGGCTCGTCCGCGATGAGCAGCTCCGGGCGGGTGATCAGCGCCATCGCAATCATCACGCGCTGCCGCATGCCGCCGGAGAACTCGTGCGGGTAGGAATGAACCC
>CAZUQB010000668.1:0-1879 GCA_964622405.1 uncultured Opitutaceae bacterium
CCTCGCCGCTGATCGCGGAGTGGCTTGGCCGGGTGCGGGAGAATCCCTCGGCTTCGCTGCTGCCTTCTTCGCCGGACGAAGAGCTCTAGCGCAGGTTCACAAGAGTCTAGCCGCAAGGAGGCACAGGAAGCGCAGATCGATCGAAACCTGTTTTGGCTGCGGCGAAATTGTAGGCCTCAGCCCATCCTGTTTATTTGCACCGCGGCGGCTGCGATTCTGTTTGGGATGCCCTGGCGGTTTTGGGATTTTCCTCGCCCGGGAAATCGCCTAGGAAAGGGGCCCGTGGCCACCCCTCGTCCGCGGTTACCCCTGGTGCGACCGACGGGCGACGTGTCGACCACGCCCGAGAGGGAGACGGATTCCTGCGGCCCAATCTGGGCTCGGCCGAGCCGGCAGCGAGGACGAACCGATTTCGCGAACACCTGAACCACACTCCATGACCACAAACCCCGTCCCGCCGGCCGCCGAGCCGCTCATGCTCCGGTTGCTGCGTTCCGTACTCTGCGTCGGCCTGTCGCTGTCGCTTACCGCCATCAGCATCCTGTTCATGATCGGATCGTTGCCCGCGATCCACGACGCGCTCGAGCAGGTGATCCTGATGGGCAGCAAGGGCCCGCGCGTCGCCACCGGCTTGGCGGTGTTGGTGATGATCTTCCTGCCGCTCGGGCTGACGATCTGGGCGGCCCGTCGCCGCTGGCTGACCTGGCCGGTGCTGCTGGTGGGAGCCGCAATCGTCACGCCAGTGCTGGTGTGGCTGGCATGGGATGACCCGGCGGTGCGCCAGCCGGTCACGATCGAGGAATTCTCGCCGGCGTTTCCCGGGGCGGAAGAAAGCTACGCCTTGCTGATGCAGTACTCGAAGGCCACGCCGAGCGCTGAGGCGAAGGCGTTCAATTCCGCCAATTCGGCCAGCTACCTCCCGGAGACGCCGCGCAACCCGGAGAAATGGGTGGCGTACGTGACGGCGAATCGCGCGAAGATCGAGCACGAGTGGGAGGCGCTGGCCCCGCAACGGCGATGGCTGGCGGAGTTGGCGAAGTTCGACCGGATCGGCGACCTGACGCCGTCGGACTATTCCGCCAACCTCATCACGTTCGGGGTCTGGCGCGCGCTGTCGAAGTTCGCCTGTGCGAAGGCCACGCTGCTGTCACTGGACGGCCACGGCGAGGAAGCCGTCGCGATCCTGGCCGAGCAGCTGAGCGTCAGCCGCCGGCTGCAGCGGTCGTCGCGCACGCTGGTGCGGACCATGGTCGCGGTCGTGGTCGAGCGCCTGGCCCTCGAGACCCTCGTGATCGTGAACGAACGGACACCCTTTTCGGTCGCCAGCAAGGCCCGCCTCGAGACGGCGCTCGGCCGCGAGGACGCCGGCGCCCTTGCGCGGCGGCTGCTGTTGGAGGAATACGTGCTATTCTCCCCGCAGCTGCTGCGCCTGAAGCTTGGCGACTATGTGGCCGAGGTCCGGCCCTCGCTGAAGCTGCTGCGTCATCCGCTCAATTTCGTGAGCGCGCTGTTCCTCAATCCGGTCGCCACGATGAACCTTTACGGCGAGCGCGCCCGCACCCTGGCCGAGTTGGCGGAAGCGCGGAAACTCGGCGAGTTCGCCGTGCAAAGCCAGGCCTTCAGCGATCGCGCCTTCCGGACGGTTGGCTTCAAGAATGTCGGGGGGCGCCTCATGCTCAGCATGATCACGCCCGCCTACACCAAGATGCTCGAGTCGCACTGGCAGACAGCGGACCTGCGCCTGGCGCTCCGCGCCAGGCTGGCGGCGAACTGAGCGGTTTCGCGGAGGGCGCGTTGGGGGCAACGCGCCCCACCGGACCTAGCGCTGCGCGGCCAGAACCTGCAGGATGGCCTCGGCCTGCTTGTCGGTCGTGCCGTT
>CAZUQB010000669.1:0-1878 GCA_964622405.1 uncultured Opitutaceae bacterium
CCGCTCGACACGGTTGGCCGCATGCTCCACGCCGGCGAACAGGCCATCATTCGCGCCGGGGCTCCGAACGAGCCCAACCAGATCACGGTCTCGCCGATCGGCGACCGTGACCGCGCCGCGGTGGAGGAACGCACGTTTGCGGCGTGCGCGGCCCGCAAGACCGTCTATTTCGAGACGTCGGGTGAGGACACCTCCGACGTCAAAGCTGTCCCGGTGGTCAATGAGACCCTCCCGGTGCCGATCACGGTGAGTCCGTCCCGGCTGCCCTGATCTCCCACTCCCGACCGACCTCCATGCCGTTCCTGCCGACCCTGCGCGCCGCCCTCGCCCTGCTGCTGGCCTTGTGCCTGGCGTGCCCGCCGGTCCGGGCGCTGGTGACCTTCAATGACGGTCGCGAGCACATCTACGTGACCGGCACCGCGGGCGTCGCCTACGACTCGAATCTGTTCGCCCACAACCAGGGCGGCGGCGACACGGTCTACTCCGCCAGCGTGCTGGCGGAATACACCCGCCGTGCGGGATGGATCGGCGTCAACGCCAGCGTCGGACTCAATCTCTCGCAGTTTGTCGACAATACCGACCAGAACTCCACCGACCCGCGCCTTTCGCTCGAGTTGGTCAAGAATGGCGGACGCACCACCGGCAGTCTCAGCCTCAGCGCGATCCGCGAGAATCGGGCCGATTCCGCCGCCAATCTCCGGGCCGAGTCCTGGAACTACAACGGCACCCTCACGGCCAAATACCCGGTGATCGACCGGTACTCGATCGCCGGCACCGTCGGCTACACCGATCAGGTTTACGACTCGCAATACCATCTCAGCAACCTGCAGACGACCTCGCTTGGCGCTGACTTGTTTTACGCGCTCGAGAGCGACCGGGACCTGGTCCTCGGCTACCGGTACCGGATGTCCGACAGCTCGCGCGATGCCTCCTATAATGACCAATCCTTCACCGTCGGCGTTTCGGGCCGCGTGCTCGGCCGCCTGACCGGTTCGGTTCGCGTCGGCTATCAGATTCGCGACCCGCGCGGCCGGACCCTCGGCGGGGATTTCCGCGGCCTGACGGCGCTCGGTGAATTGACCTACACCCCGACCAAGCGGTTCTCCGTGTCGGCCCAGCTTTCGCGCGACTTGTCGGTGACCTCCACCGACAACTCGGTCGACACGTTTTCGGGCAATATCTCCCCTCGCCTGACGGTAAATTCCCGCGTGTCGGTGTTTGGCAGCCTGGGCGGCGGCACCACCCGGTTCCTCGGCACGAACCCCGAGGATCGCCGCGATCAGTTCTTTACGTTTGGCGGCGGCGTCGACTACACCATCTTCCAGCACCTCAAGGCCGAGTTAGCCTACACGTACTACCAGAACTGGTCGACGCTGGCCTACGCGGACTACGCCCGGAACTATTACACGCTTTCGCTGACTTCCCGCTGGTAACGCCATGCGCACCCCGCTCCGCACGCTTCTCCTCCTGCTCGGCACCTTCTGCCTGGCTTTCGCGTGGACCGTGCCGGCGGTGGCGCAGGACGCTCCGCTCAAGCCGGACTCCCGCAAGGCGCTCCTCTACCGCATCGCGATCACGGATAGTCTCCGGGTCGCCATCTTCGGCGAGGACGACCTCTCCCGCGTGTCCCGCGTCGATGCGCGCGGCATGATCAACCTTCCGTTGATCGGCGAGGTAAAGGTTTTCGGCCTGACCCTCCGCGAAGCCGAGCAGGCGATCGCCGACGCCTACCGCGACGGCCGGTATCTCCGCAATCCGCAGGTCACCATCAACGTCGAGGTCTACGCCATCCGCGAGATTTCGGTCCAGGGCCAGGTCAAGAACCCGCAGCGCGTCGTCCTGCCGGCCGAGTCCACCATGACCGTGCTCGAGGCCGTG
>CAZUQB010000670.1:0-1875 GCA_964622405.1 uncultured Opitutaceae bacterium
AGTAACCAATCGGGATGCCGCGGTCGGTGTGGTCCATGATCGTCACCGTGTGCTCGTCCATCAGCGGCATGAGCTCGTTCATCTCGCGCATGAGGCCCGGGAAGCGGTCGGCCGGCACGGCGGCCGGGTACATGTAGCCCGACTGGCCGCCGATGAAATAGTCGTTCGGGGTCTTGTCCTGGGAGAACATCTCCATCGCCGCCGGGTACCACTTCGCCCCGTCGACGCCGACCTCCCAGTTGTACGGGATCTGCCCGCGCTCCGGCTGCGTCCACGCGCCGATGCCCATGCTGTCGGACTGCACGAGGCAGATGTAGACCTTGTTCTCGGCCTGGACCTGGCTCTGGCGCGTGACGTGGTTGCTGTTGGTCAGCTTGAAGCCCGGCGAGAAGCCGATCTGGCTCATGAAGGTGCCGTTCGGAAACGTGTTCAGGCCGATGACCTTCAGGCCGAAGGTCGAGGTGAGCGTGACCCACTGGCCCTCGGTGTCCTTGGCGTACGAGTGCCAGCCCATGATCCACGCGGTGGGTTTCATTTGGGCGAGGATCTCCTTGTGGAAGGCGAGCTCGGCGGTGTCGCGCGGATTGGCGGAGAGGTCGGTCACGAACGCCCCGAACGCGATCGCGAGGTCGGCCACGCCGGGCTCCATCGTGTCGCCCGCGACGCCGCCCATCCAGATCAGGTAGTCGCGGCTGCAGCGGCTCCAGTACTCGTCATACGCCCAGCGGTAGATCTGCAGGTCGGTCTGGCCGGTGAACTTGCCGCGGAAATCGGCCAGCGGCTTGAGCCCGTATTTCTCGGCCAACGGGATCAGGCTCTCGTCCACCACCACCGCGCGCAGGACGCCGGCCGCGGTGAACGCGACGTTGAGCGACGGGCGCACGTGCCGGTCCCAGACCACGTAGCCCTTCGCGAAATGCCCGAGCTGGGCGAGCGCGGCCTCGGGCGTGGCGAGCCGCGTGAACTTGATCCCGTAGCGTTGGGCGTAAAAGTCCTTAAGGGGATTGAAGTCGTGAAAATGCCACGTCTCCGGGTACTCGATGTAGACTCGGGGGGCGTCGGTGTTGGCCAGGCCCTGCAGGCCGATGAGAAAGGCGTTTTCCGGCAGCGCGCCGGAGATCTGCCAGTTGTCCTTCACCGGAATGAGCCAGGCCTCCTTGGGCGCGGGGCCGGTCACGCCGGGGACCGCGTGCGCCACGGGCACCAGCGCCGCGACGGAGAACAGGAGCGTCAGAAGACGGAAAAGCGAAGATTTCATGGCGAGGGTCGGCGGGATTACAGGCGGGTGAAGACGTAGACCATGGGTTCGTCGCGCGTGGAGCGGAGCTCGTACAGCCGGAGCGTGCGACCGTCCGCCGAGAGCCGGTACTCGTCGTAGAGATGCACCGGGTGGTCGCCCTGCTGTGCCTCGAGCTGGAGGTTGGTCTCGACCTTGAGCACGCGGCCCCCGTCGAGCCACTCGCCGCTCACCTGTTTCTTCCGGTCGCCGCCGACATAGACGTTCGTGTACCAGGTATCGAGCCAGTACGCGACCGGGTTGGCGGTGACGGTGCGGCCGTCGGTCTTGAGCGTGGTCACGTCGTCAACCTTGCGGTCGGCGCCCCACGCGAGGTGGCGGGTGATCGTGACGGTGTCGCCCGCGACGGCGAACGTGACCGTGAGTTGATCCCAGGGCCGGATCGGCGTGCTGCGGGCGACGTCGAGGGTCCAGGTGCCGGCCAGGCGCGAGGGCGCGTCGGCGGCGAGCAGCCCGCCGGAGGCGGCGAGCAGGATCAGGAAGAAGGCGAGGAGGCGAGATGGTGAACGGAGGCGCATGGCGGGGCGTTGGGCCAGCGCGACCTTCGACGCATCCCGGCGGCGACACAAGCCGGCCGG
>CAZUQB010000671.1:0-1865 GCA_964622405.1 uncultured Opitutaceae bacterium
CGCACCTGATCTACCTTCCCGAGATTCCCTTCAACCAGGAGAAGTGCCTCGAGGATATCCGCCGCGTCCTCAAGCGCGAGAAGTTCTGCCAGATCGTCGTCGCCGAGGGTCTCACCGACGCCGACGGCAACTACGTCTCGGCCGATCCCGCGACCGACGCCTTCGGCCACGCCCAGCTCGGCGGTGCCGGCGAGTTCCTCAAGGACCTCGTCGAGGCCAATCTCCCCGGCGTCAAGGTCCGCCTCGCCAACCCCGGTCTCCTGCAGCGCAGCGCCGCGCACGCCGCCTCCAAGGTGGATGCCGACGAGGCTTACCTCGCGGGCCAGGCCGCGGTGAAAGCCGCCATCGCCGGCGAGAACGACAAGCTCGTCACCCTCGTCCGCGGCGACACCGACACCTACACCTGCGAGACCGGCCTCGTCGCCCTCTCCGAGGTGGCCAACAACGTCAAGAAGCTGCCCCGCGAGTGGATCAACGAGGACGGCGTCAGCATGAACTTCCAGTTCATCCGCTACGCCCAGCCCCTGATCCAGGGCGAGGTCACCCTGCCGCACGAGAACGGCGTCCCGGTGTTCGCCCGCCTCGACAAGGTCCGCGTCGACAAGTCCCTCCCGGCGTACATCGCCTGAGGCCAGTCCGGGGACCGGCGGAGTTGGCCGATGGAAGTTGGGAGCTGGAAAGCTCCCGGCCTCCGCGGCATTCTATTTTCCCACGGCCAGCTTTCCTCTCCGGCGGGGCCAAGCCCCGCCTAGGTTCCGTTGCGGCGGACGCCCTTCACGAGGAACGGCTCGGCGAAGGCGGCGAGGTCGCCGTTGGGACGGCGGAGCGGCTCGGCCGAATACTGCGGGAGGTACACGCGGCGCCAGTTGGGCGTGGTGTTGAAGCCGCTGCGGTGAAGCACGGTGCTCGAGAAGACCGCGATGCTGCCCGCCGGCACGATCACGGGATCGCCCGGATCCGGGCCGAAATAGCCCTCGAGGTCGTTTGACTGCGGGTTCTTGGTGTGCGGCACGACCTCGCGCGTGCCGGCCCGCGAGTACGGGAGCAGATAGACGGTGCCGTTCGCCTCGCTCACGTCGTCGAGCGTCACCCAGCACGTGATGTACGGGCGGTGCGGCGTGCCGACGTACGCGGAGTCCTGGTGCCAGCTGAACTTGGCGCCCTTCTCCGGGCCCTTCACGACGAACTGCTCCCAGAAGAGGTAGGCGTTGTCGCCCAGCGTCGCCCGGCAGACCTCGGCCATCACGTCGCTGTAGATGAACTCCGGCAGCCGCGTGCCCTTGTGGCGGTTGGCGATGAAGTAGCGGTTGCCCTTGATGTTGATGCCCTGCTGGGTCACGCCCGCGGCCTCCATCTCGGCGTCGTGCGCCTTGATGAATTGGCCGCACACCTCCCGCATCATCGCGAGGTGTGCCGGGGGCACGACTTTCTCCAGGACGAAATAGCCTTCGTCGCGGAACTGCTGCTGCTGGGCGGCGCTGATGAGGGGCTGGCTCATGAAATCGGATTCCGTGCGGCGGCCGGCCTCGCGCTCAGCGCGCGGGCTGCGTCGCGGCCACCGGCACGTACGGCTCCTCGTGGAGCACCGCCGCGCGGCGCCCGGCCAGCAGCTGCCACCAGCTCCGGGCGCAGGTCACCACGACCACCGCCACGAGCAGCAGGAACACGCCCGTGACCGCGGCATTGACGTAATTGTTGAAGAGCTGGTGCTCCCACGCGCTGACCTGGGCGGCGGTCGCGCCGCCGGCGGCGAGCTTCTGCCGCAGGCCGGACGCGGCCGCGAGGAAACCCAGCCGCGGGTCGGCGCTGAAGATCTTCATCAGGCCCGCCGACATCGTGACCGACAGCAGCCAGGCCAGCGGCAC
>CAZUQB010000672.1:0-1865 GCA_964622405.1 uncultured Opitutaceae bacterium
CCCTTGCTCGTGACCATGAGGTCGCCATGGGCGCGTTCCGCCAGTTCGCCCGGCGAGCGCCCGGCGGCTGCCAGGCGGCTCGTGAGGTTGATCCGTGCTTCCACGGTCGGCAGGCGGGCCGGATCGATCGCCCGGAAAGCCGGCGCAGTCGGAAAATTGTTCAGCGCAACATCGGCCGCCAGTTCGTACGGTTCCGGCCGGGCCCCGGAATAGGTGACCTGGCCCGAGGCCTTCACGTCGCTGTCGCTGTCAAAGCCGCCGCGGCCGTTCGTCAGCTTCAGGCTGCCGGCGTCGAGATTGATCTGGCCTGCGACGTCGGTCAGCTGGAACTGGCCGTTGTAGACCACCTTCTTGAGCGCCAGCGTGACCTGGCCGGTGACCCCCGACCAGAACGGCGGAGACGGGGCGGCGGCAGCCGCCGCGGCCGGCGCAGCGGACGCGGCCGCCGGCTTGGCGAACGGCACGGCGAGAATCTGCGCGTCCTCGACGGCCAGGAAGTCGCTCGCCACCCGCGCATCGACCGTCACCCCGCCCTCGCGCGGCGTGGCGGTGCCGGTGACCGTGAGGTCGGACTTGCGGCCGTCGCGCTCGAGGCGGACCGGCAGGCTGAAGGTCAGGCGGCCCGAGCTCTCCTGGTCGGCGCGCACCTCGAGGGTCACCGCCGGCAGCCGCGGCGCCGCGGGGGCGGACAGGTTGCGCAGCTCGAGCCGCACCTGGACCTCCTGCTTGTCCGCGAGATTGGCGGCAAAGGTGCCTTGGGCGTCGCCGGTGGTGAGGACGGCCGCGCCGAGCAGTCCCGGCTGCGCCAGCAGCGCCGGCAGCTGGCCGGACCACTTGCCGACGGCCTTGACGGGCTGGTTGGGTCCGGCGAGCTGGCCGAGCCGGCCCTCGACAGCTACAAGCGTGGCGCCGGCGCGTCGCAGGGCGAACGGCGCGAGCTCGATCTGCCAGCCCTGCGGCGTGTAGTCGCCCGACAGGGCGAGCAGCAGGTCGACGTCCGCGAGCAGGGGGCGACCGCCGGCCTGCGCGAGCGTGAGTCCCGCGATTGCGAGCGGGGCCTTGGGCCGCAGCGCGAAGCCGCCATTCCGAGCCCCGGCCGCCAGCGCGCCCTGGAGGTCGCCGCCCCGGACCGCATAGCCGTGCCTGGCCGCCAGCGGGGCGATCCAGGCCAGCGGCAGCCCCTGGAGATTGACGCCGAGCAGTTCCTGCGCGGGATCGGCAACCTTCAGCTCGCCGGTGCGGAGATTGAACTCGAAGGCCTGCAGCGCCTGCACGGTCGCGACGGGCCGCGCGCCCTCGACCGACACCGCCAGGCGGTCGACCCGCGTGGCGCCGCCGCGCTGGGCGACATCAAAATCGGCGGTGACGTGCACCGCGCCGAGCCCCGCGAGATCGGCCGCGACGACCTGCAGGCGGTCGAGATTCGCGTTCAACCGGCCGCTCGTGCGCAACTCGGTGAAGGCGGTGTCGAGCTCGAACCGGCCATCGCCGGCCGCCTCGAACAGCGGCAGCGCGTGGCCGAAGGCAAACGGCGCGAGATCGGTGTCCCGCATGTCCACCCGCCAGCTCCCGGCCAGGTGGGTTGCCCCGCCCTGGTAGCTGGTCTCGACGGCGGCCAGCTGCTTGGCGCCGGACGAGACGCTGATCGCGTAGGTCTCGCCGTGGGCGGCGTGCGCCGCGGAGACCTCGAGCGCCAGCTGCACCCCCTGCGGGAACTGCGGGCCGACGGCCTCGGCGTTGGTGGTGGCGACCAGGCGGGAGATCGACTGCGGCTCGTCCATGACGACGCCGAGCGTGCCCCGGATGGTCAGCTCGCGCACCGCGGCCGCGTCGCCGGCAAACTGGACGACGGCCGTGTAATCGAA
>CAZUQB010000673.1:0-1862 GCA_964622405.1 uncultured Opitutaceae bacterium
CCATCTGGCTTGGAACCTGGTGGTGTTCCTCGCCGCCGGGATCTGGCTGGAGCGCATCTCCCCGGGTCCGGCGCGCTGGTTCCTCGTGCTCGGGCCGCTGGTCATCGGTTCCACGCTGTATGTCGCGGACCCCAGCCTGATGCGCTACGCCGGGCTGTCCGGCCTGGCGGCGGGATTGCTGGCGCTGCTGGCATTTGAACAGCTGGCCCGGAAAGTGCCAGATCCCTGGTTCTGGTGGGGCGTGCTGGTGCTGCTGGTCCTGAAGATCGTCGTCGAGTCCCAGGTCGGGCAGTCTCTCTTTGCCCGGTTCAGCCAGCCGGAAATCCGCACCGCGCCCTGGTCCCATGTCGCCGGGGTCGCGGCGGCGCTCATGGTCCACTGGCCGCGCCGCCGGATTTTGCGTCGCCAGCCGGCGGCCCGCTGATTTGCTCCCGTTCCATGGGTTTTTTCGATCGCTTCCTGTCCAAATCCAGCCCGGCGGAAAGCCCGCCCGCGCCGGCCGAGCCGACGGCCTCGGGCGGTGGCGTGCTGCCGCAGCTTGTGGCCGCCCGTGAGCGCCTCGAGGCCAAGGACCTGCCGGGCGCCCTCGCGATCTATGAACAGGTGCTGGCCTCGGCCGGCGACCGGGCGGATGTGCTTGTGACGATTTCCGGCGACCTGGGCGTCACGGGTCATGTCCACCAAATCGTGGAACTGGTCGCCCCGCGCTACGACGCCGAGCGCCACGGACCGGCCACCGGACTGAACCTGCTCCAGGCCTACCTCGCCCTGCGCCAGGCGGACGCCGCCCAGCACGTCCTCGACATCCTATTCGCGCTGCAGCGGCCGGAGCTGGAGGACCGGCTCCACGGCTTCTCAAATGCGATTGCGGAGCTGATCCACACCGGCGCCCCGCCGGTCGACGCTCCGGCTCCCGCGGCTTCCGCCGAGACGGCGACCACCGCCGAGGAGGCGCCGAAGATCAATTTTGTCAGCCTCAGCCGGCCCATCTGGTCCTACGGCCTCGAGCCGCTGTCCGCCCAGATCCTCCCAACCAAGGGCGAGAAGCTCCGGCGCGTCGCCTTCACCCAGCTGGCCCTGCTGGGGGTGCCCAACCTCGCCGAGCAGATGGTCCGGCCGGAGACCGACGAGGCCCGCCTGACGCGGGCCCTCCCGCTGTGGCTGGCCGAGACGTTTTATTTTTCCGCGCATTATTCCCCGATCGCGGTGATCGGCGTGATGGACCGAAAGCACCACGTGGTGGTCGGGGCCGAGTGGACGACCGAGAACCTCCGCCAGCTGGCCGAGACGACGGAGGGCGGGCTCGACTACATTTTCACCGGGGCGCTCACGGTGACCGGCGGGGACCACGAGCTGGTGCTGCGGGTGTGGGAGGTGAAGAAGTTCCGCGAGCGGAAGACGATCAAGCTGCGGTGGACGCCGGCGACCGCGGACAGCGAGCTGAAGCAGCTGCACGAGCACATCCGCGGCTTCATGGAATGGAGCCCGGAGAGTTCCGGCCTGACCTACACCCCGCCCGCGCATCCCGCGGCCTGGCTCGCGACCCTTGGCTCGTCGCTGAGCCTCTTCTTGGCGGACAAGGAACTGCTGGCCCGCGAGCAGCTCGTGCTGCCTGCCGCCGTGGTGAATGCCGCGGCCGAGCAGGCGGTGGGCAGCGAGGCCGCCTCGCTGGCCTGGCTGACCCTGAGCGCCGCCGCGCGGCGGCACCAGCTCGTGGGACCACTCGCCGAAATCCAGCTCCGGCCGACGCCGCTGGTGAAGCAGGCCCGCGAGGCCCTCGCCTGATTCCCGCACGGCGCGGAAAAGATGGCGGCGCGGCGGATTGCCCGTACGCTTCCCGGTCCCATGCATCCCTCCACCTC
>CAZUQB010000674.1:0-1860 GCA_964622405.1 uncultured Opitutaceae bacterium
CGCGCCCGTGACGAAGGTCAAGCTGGTCGAGAGCCTCGCCATCCTCGGCTGCGACCCCGCCGAGGCCGAGGCCGTCACCGAACTGAAGGTCCCGGTTGGCTGCGACCGGTGCCGCGGCACGGGCTACCGCGGCCGCATCGGCATCTTCGAGATCTTCCGCCTGAACGACGAGATGCATGAGCTCGTGCTCAAGCGCGAGAGCACGCGCACCCTCGCCGACGCCGCCCGCCGCCACGGCATGCGGACCCTGGGCCAGAGCGGCTGGGACAAGGTCCGGGGCGGCCACACCACCCTCGATGAGGTCCTGCGCGTGATCACCGCCGCCGAGAAATAGCCGGACCTCCGGCGGATCACCCGTCAGGCGACCCCGGCTTCCATCTCCCAACTTCCAACTCCCAACTTCGCCGGTCGCGCCGCGGCCGGCCCGACCGATGCCCCGCTTCAACTACAGCGCCCGCGACCGGGCCGGAAAGAGCGTCACTGACGCGCTCGAGGCGCCCACGCGGAAGGACGCGCTGCGCCTGCTGACGGCCCGCGGCCTGCAGGTGATCGCGGTCCAGGAGACGGGCCTCCGGGCCGCGCCTGCCGCGTCGGCGCCGGCGAACGGCCGGACCCGCGTCGTGCCCGTCACGCGCAAGCACCGCCTGCCCTTTCTCGAGGCGCTGCGCGACCTCCTGAGCAGCGGCCTGTCCGCGGGCGAGGGCGTCCGGCTGCTTTCGATCCGCATCAAGGAGCCGGGCCTTCGCACGCTGTGCGTCGGCCTGTGGGAGCGGCTGAGCGAGGGCGCGCCGCTTTCCCGCGCGATGGCGGATTTTCCCGACGTGTTCGAGCCGTCGACGGTGAGCCTCATTCAGGCCGGCGAGGCGACGGGCTCGCTGACGGACACGCTGGAGCGGCTCATCGCCCACCTGCACGAGCAGCGCGACCTGCGCACGCAGCTCCTGACGGCCCTCGCCTACCCGGCGCTGCTGATCACGATGGCCGGCGGCCTTGTCCTGTTCTTCCTGTTCTTCCTGCTGCCGCGCCTCCAGGCGCTTTTCCGGTCGCTGCACGGCGAGTTGCCGCTGTCGACCCGCCTGCTCGTTGCCGGCGCCAATTTCACAATGCACTACGGGCTGATCGTCCTGGCCGGGGTCGTCCTGGGCCTCATCTCGTTCTGGCGCTGGCGCCAGACCGAGGCCGGCCGCGCGACCAGCGACGCCTGGCTGCTCCGGCTCCCGCTGGTCGGGCCGTTCGTGGTGTCACAGACCGTGCTCGCGATCAGCCAGACGCTCAGCGTGCTCCTCGCCAACGGCATCACCGCGGTCGAGGCCCTGCGCATGACCGAGCGGCAGATCGCCAACCGCGTCCACCGCCGGGCGTTCCACGAGGCCACGGACCGCGTGATCGAGGGCGAATCCCTCTCGAGCGCCCTCACGCGCACCGGCTGTTTTCCCGACCTCGTGCTCGACCGCCTGACCGTCGGCGAGAACACCGGCAACGTCGTGCCGAGCCTGCGCGAGATCGCCCGCACCTACCGGCGGATGATCAGCGGGCAGCTCAACCTGTTCGTCAACGTGCTCGCGACCGGCGTGCTGATCGGCGTGTTCATCATCGTCGGCTTCATCGCGTTCGCGATCGTCTCGGCGGTCTTCCAGGTCAGCTCGAGCTTCCGGATGAGCTGAGGCGGGATTGACTGCAGGTCACAGGTCGCAGGTCACAAGTAGCAGGACTCCGCAGCGTGGCCGGATGCGGCGCGGCTGCCGGAAGAGTCCTGTCACTTGTTTCCTGTGACCTGATACCTGAGGTGGCGGGCCAGTCCGCCACCTACGGCACCTCGTACACTTCGACGAGGGTGATGCCGGAGGTGTTGTTCACCCC
>CAZUQB010000675.1:0-1860 GCA_964622405.1 uncultured Opitutaceae bacterium
GCGCGGATTTTGCCTGGCGGACCGAGCATGAAGGCTCCGGCTGGTATTCTCGGGCAGTTTTCACACTCCCGCTTGTCATTCTGGAAACCGGATTTTGAGACAGGCCCAAGCAGCCACCACGCGGCCCGATCCATGTCCCTTACTCGTAGATTTCAGATCCTCCCTCATCCGCGTTCATCCGCGCCATTCGCGGGAACTCATTTCGTTTTCCGCGGATGGCGCGAATGGGCGCGGATGTTGCCTGGCGGACCGAGCATGAAGGCTCCGGCTGGTATTCTCGGGCCGTTTTCACACTCCCGCTTGCCATTCTGAAACCCGAATTTGGAGACAGGCCCAAGCAGCCATCACGCGGCCCGATTCAGGCCCCTTGCTCGCAGTTTTTAGTTTCTCTTCATCCGCGTTTATCCGCGCCATTCGCGGGAACTCATTTCGTTTTTCCGCGGATGGCGCGAATGGACGCGGATGCTTTCTGGCGGAGAAAGCAGATGGGGAGACGGGCGCTAGCGGGGCCGGTGCGTCAGGCGCGCGAAGCGCAGGCCGAGGAACAGCGCGGCAAACGCCAGCCCGGCGGCCAGCGCCGACCAGATGCCAAGCGCGCCAAACGGGCCGCGGATGCCCAGCAGGTATCCGCCTGGGATCGCGATGACCCAGTAGGCGATGAACGTGATCACGGCCGGCACCCGCACGTCGCTCAGGCCGCGCAGGATCGCCGCGCCGATCACCTGGCCGCCGTCGAAGATCTGGAACAGGGCCGTCACGACCAGCAGCTGCGTCGCCAGCGCGATCACCGCCGGATCCGTCACGAACCATCCGGCGACGCGCCGGCCCATGAGCAGGTAAAGGATCATGAAGGTGCCCGCCAGCAGCACGCCCAGGCCGAGCGCGCTGAAGCCGATGGGGCGCAGCCGGGCAGATTCGCCGGCGCCGACGGCCGCGCTCACCCGCATGCCGGCGGCGGCCGAGAGGCCGAGGAGGAACATGAAAGTCGTCGCGGCGCAGGAGATCGCGATCTGGTGCGAGGCGAGCGGCACGGCGCCCAGCCAGCCCATCATGATGGCCGCCCCCGCGAACGCGCCGCTCTCGAACAGCAGCATGCCCGACGCGGGCAGGCCGAGGTGGAGCATCTCGCGGAGGCGCGCGCCGTTGAGCGGGGCCAGCCACCGGGCGGGGAGCGCGCGGCGCAGCGTCGGGTCGAGGTGGACCCACCCGAGCAGGACGAGCGTGCCGAGCGTGCGCGAGGTCAGGGTCGAGATGCCGGCGCCGGTCAGGCCGAGCGCCGGCACGCCGAGGTGGCCGTAGATGAGCACCCAGTTGAGGAACGCGTTGAGGCCGACCCCGCCGAGCATGATGAACATCGGCACCCACGGCCGGCCCATCGCCTCGGCGTACTGGCGCATCGCGAGGTACAGCAGCACCGGCGTGATCGAGACGCCGATGAGCGCGTAGAACGGGTTGACGATGGCGAGGACCTCCGGGGGCTGGTCGAACCACGCCAGCTTCAGGCCCAGCCCGAGCAGCACGAGCGTCTCCGCCGCCCCGAAGGCGAGCGCCAGCGCCAGGCCGTGCCGCAGGTACTCGCCGCAGTCCTCGGGCCGGCTGGCGCCGCGGGCGCGCGACACGAGCACCGAGACCGGCAGCATCAGGCCGATGCCGAGCACGTAGAAGACGCTGAAGACATTGCCGCCGAACGCCGACGCCGCCAGCGGCACCGTGCCGGTGCGCCCGATCATCACGCTGTCCGTCAGGCCCATCAGCATTTGGCTCACCTGCCCGACGATGATCGGGAGGGCCAGCGTCAGGGTCGAACGCAGTTCGCGGATGAAAGCCGGTTGGGACACGCGGCCCAAGGGAGCCCGCGCC
>CAZUQB010000676.1:0-1859 GCA_964622405.1 uncultured Opitutaceae bacterium
AAGGCGCTGCGGCTCAGGCCGAGTTCCTCGGCGGCGCGGCGGGCGTTGCCGTCGCAGCGGGCGAGGGTCTTCTTGATCAGGAACGCCTCGACTTCCTCGATGCTCATCTCTTCGAGGCGCGGCGCCGCGTCGCGGGCCACGTTCAAGCCCAGGTCCGGCGCGCGGATCACCTTGCCCTGCGCCATCAGCGCCGCGCGCTCCACGGCATGGTCCAGCTCGCGGACGTTGCCCGGCCACGGGTAGTCCTTCATCGCCTGGACCGCCGCGTCGTCAAAACCCGTGATCGCCTTCCGGTACCGCTCCACGTGCTGCTTCAGGAAATGCTGCGCCAGCACCTCGATGTCCTCGCGGCGCTCGCGCAGCGGCGGCAGGTGGAGATGGATGGTGTTGAGCCGGAAGAGGAGATCCTGGCGGAACCGGCCCGCGGCCACCTCGGCCGGCAGGTCCGAGTTCGTCGCGGAGATGAGGCGGACGCTCGCGCGGCAGACGCGCGACGAGCCCACGCGCTCGAACTCGCCGGTCTCGATCGTGCGCAGCAGCTTCGCCTGCTGGCTCATCGGGATGTTGCCGATCTCGTCCATGAACAGCGTCCCGCCGTCGGCCAGCTCGAACCGGCCGGCGCGGTCGCTCTTCGCGTCGGTGAACGCGCCGCGGACGTGACCGAAGAGCTCGCTCTCGAACACGCCCTCGGGCAGGCCGCCCATGTTGACGGAGATGAAGGGCTTGCCGGCGCGCACCGACACGGCGTGCAGCGCCTGGGCGACGACGCCCTTGCCGGTGCCGTTCTCGCCGGTGATCAGGACGTTGGCGTCGGACGGGCCGACGCGCGCGATCACCTCGAGCACCGGGCGCATCGCGGCCGACTGGGCGATCAGGGTCGGGCCGCCCTTGCCGCGCAGCAGCTGGTTCTCCGCCTCGAGCCGGCGGAACGCGCGCACCGCGCTGCCCAGCGCGATCTGGTTTCGCAGGATCGCGAGCAGGCGGGGATTGTCCCAGGGTTTCGTGACAAAGTCGCGGGCGCCGCGGCGCATCGCCTCGACGGCGACGTCGACGCTCGCCCAGGCGGTCATCACGACCACCGGCAGCGTCACATCGAGCGCCTGCAGCTTGCTCAGCAGCTCGAGGCCTTCCTCGCCGCTGGTCGTGTCCCGGGCGTAATTGAGGTCGATCAGCGCCACCGCGAAATCCCGGGACTCCACCGCCTTCAGGACGGCGGCCGGCGACTTGGCCGTCTCGGTCTGGTACCCCTCGCATTTCAGCAGGAGGCGGAGCGCCTCGAGCACATCGGGCTGGTCATCAGCGATGAGGATGCGGGCCGGGTTGTCGGAGGCGACCATGAGGGAGATGCGGCGGGAGCGGGCGCGGCCTGGACGGAATCAGGCGGTGGAAGGTTGCGCGTTGAAAGGAAAAGGTCCCGCCGCGCCGGACTTCTGACCGGGGCCGCGGTGCGGCCCGTCTTCAGTCGGCGGTGCGGGAGGCCTCGGGGTTCGTGACTTTCACCGGGCGGCTTTCAGCCTTCAACTGAATTGTGCCGACTCAGGCCGCCAGGCACTCGGACTTGTCCGGGCAGCAGGGATTCGTGGTGAAGGTGTGGGCGGGCGGCACGATCACGGGAGCCTTCATGAGGTCGATGGCCCGCGCACGCCGCGAGTAGTCGCTGAAGAACATGAGCCCGATGAGGCTCGCGACGAAGAGCGTGACGACATACTCGGGGGTGAACGACGACGGGAGGTTGAAGCCCGCCATCTCGGCGAGGGCGCCCACCGGGTAAACGGCGGCGGCGAGGAGAGCGATGATCTTGAGTGAGGTCTTCATGATGATTGAGAGTTGCCCAGCATCATTGCAAAGCCCGTGCCAAG
>CAZUQB010000677.1:0-1858 GCA_964622405.1 uncultured Opitutaceae bacterium
CTCGGGCGTCTCGGCGACCTCGTCGCACCACGGCTGGTCCTTCAGCTGCAGCCGCGATTCCGGCCGGCGGGCCCACACCACGATCCGGCCGGCCGCGCCGCGGGCCCGCGCCGCCTTGGCGACGGAGCCGCCCAGCAGGCCGGGCGCGAGGATGGCGAGGGTGGTCGACATGGAATGGTGGAAAACGCCAATTGGCAGAAGGAGTCGAAAGAAATCGAAATTCGGGATTCGAAATTTGGAATTCGGGATGCGAGGGAGTTGATTCCGGATTCCGGAATCCGGATTCCGGAACGATCAGACCTTGGCCTTCGCGAGCCGCATGATCGCCGCGTGCTCCTCGGCGCTGACCGGCATCACGGACAGCCGGCTCTGGCGGAGGAGGCCGATGTTGGCGAGGGCAGGGATGGACTTGATCTGGGCGAGCGTGACGGGCTGGGGGAGGGCGGTCAGGGCCTTGAGCTCGACGGCCACCCAGCCGGGTTCGTCGGCGGTGGCATCGGGAAAGGCGGTCTTCGTCACCTCGGCGAAGCCGACCACGGCCTTGGTGGTAACGCTTTCGTAAAAGAGCACCCGGTCTCCCCGGCGCATGGCATTGAGGTGAATGCGGGCCTGGTAATTCCGGACGCCGGTCCAGGCGGTCCGCTTGTCGCGGACGAGGTCGGCCCAGGCGTAGGCCTCGGGTTCGGATTTCACTAGCCAGTATTGGGTTGTCATGCCGGGACGGGTTTGGTGCGCTCGGATCGAAATGGACGAGGATTCTCCTGAAAAGGCAAAAGCCGAACGCACGATCCGGGTGCTTTTTGTGCTGATCGCGGTCGGCATGTTTCTGCCGATTGCCATGCTCTACCTTTTCCGTCAGTAACGACGGGACATGAACAAGACCATCATCGCGATCCGCTCGGTCTTCTTCGTGCTTTGCGGCGCGTGTGGCTGGCTCGTGTGCTACGCGGTGGAGGAGTGGGACGCGCACCGCCGGCTGGCCGTGGTCATCGGCCTGCTGCTGGGCGCGCTCGTGATCCTGGTCGACGTGCTGCTCAAGGGCTTCTCCCTGCGCGGGCTGTCGGCGATCACGTTCGGCCTCGGGATGGGCACCCTGATCGCCTACTTCATCGGCAACTCGCCGCTCTTCCGCTTCGGCGATCCCCAGATCATCTACCTCTCGCAGCTCGGCCTGTTCATCATCGTCACGTACCTCTGCACCGTCATCGCCCTGCGCGGCAAGGACGAGTTCAACCTGGTGATCCCGTACGTGCGGTTCGTGCCGCACGACGTGGACGTGCCGCTGGTGGTGGTGGACACGAGCGTGCTGATCGACGGCCGGATCGCGCGCGTCTGTGAGTCGGGCTTCCTCAACGCTGCCCTGATCATCCCGCGCTTTGTGCTCAACGAGCTGCAGGCGGTGGCCGACTCCTCCGACCCGCACAAGCAGGCGCGGGGCCGCCGGGGCCTGGAGGTGTTGAACGAACTGCGGCGCATCAAGCGCGTCGACATTCGCATCCACGAGTCCGAGGTCGCGAAGCAGACCGACATCGAGGCCAAGCTGGTCTTCCTGGCGCAGTCGATGCGGGCCAAGCTGCTCACCACCGACTACAATCTGGCGAAGATGGCCGAGTTCCAGGGCGTGCCGTGGCTCAACCTCAACGAACTCGCGCGCTCGCTGCGCCCGGAGTTCATGCTGGGCGAGTCGGTTGACGTCGAGCTGGTGAAGCCCGGCAAGGACGAGGGCCAGGCGGTGGGGTTCCTGCCCGACGGCTCCATGGTCGTGGTCAACGCCGCCCGCGGCTACATCGGCCGGCGGGTGAGCGCCGAGATCATCAGCATCCTCCCGACCACGGGCGGCAAGATGATCTTCGCCAAG
>CAZUQB010000678.1:0-1857 GCA_964622405.1 uncultured Opitutaceae bacterium
AGTCCCACTTCAACCACATGCGCAGCTACGTGCTCGGCGACGAGACCGCGCTGCTGATGGCCTCGTACCCGCGCGGCCGCCGCCCGGCCCGGCCGTTCCCGTACTATACGGAAGTGATGACCGGCTTCGAATACTGCGTCGCGCTGCACCTCGCGCAGGAAGGCATGGTGCGGGACGCGCTGAAGGTCGTGCGCGACATCCGGGCGCGGTACGACGGGCGCAAGCGAAACCCCTTTGACGAGGCCGAGTGCGGGCACCATTACGCCCGGGCGATGAACAGCTGGGGCCTGATCCCGGCGCTGACGGGCTTCCACTATTCGGCGCTCACCGGCGGGTTCATCCTCGCCGCCAGCCCGCGGCGAGTCCGCTGGTTCTGGTCGGTCGGCCGCGCGTGGGGCGTGGCGGAACAGGCGCCCACCCGCCGGCGCACCAAGGTCACGCTGACCTGCCTCGGCGGCCGCCTGCGCCTGAAGCGCCTGACCCTGACGGGCCTGGGCGCGTGCGAGTGGCGGGCCGAGAAAACGCTCGCGCCGGGCCGCCCGGTCCGCGTTGAAATTGCGCCCTCTGCATGAGTTCCTCGCCGGTCCCCCCTGACTTTCCCCAGATCTGCGCCGCCTTTCCGCTGGCCGGCCCCGTCACCGCCGCCGAGCCCTACGGCAGCGGGCACATCAACGAGACCTTCCTCGTGCGGACCGCGGCGGAGGACAGCCGCCGGTACATCTTCCAGAAGGTCAACCACCGCATCTTCAAGCACGTGCCGGGCCTGATGGAGAACGTGCAGCGGGTCACGGCCCACGTCGCGGCCAAGGTCCGCGCCGCCGAGGGCGAGGCCGCGGCGCGGCGGGCCCTGACGCTGGTGCCGACGCACGACGGGCGGGCCTGGGTGCAGGACGCCGGGGGCGGGTACTGGCGCGTGTACGACTTCATCACCGGGGCGCACACGGTGGACCGCGTGACGAATGCCGACCAGGCCCGCGAGGCCGCGCGGGCGTTCGGCGCCTTCCAGGCGCAGCTGGCCGACCTGCCGGGCGGCCGCCTGCATGAGACGATCCCCAACTTTCACCACACGCACAGCCGGTTCGAGAACCTGCGGCGGGCCGTGGCGGAAAACGCCGCCGGGCGCGTGGCGGAGGTGCGGGCGGAGATCGACTTCGCCTTCGCGCACGAGGCGGACGCCGACCGCCTGCTGGCGCTGCAGGCCCGCGGGGAGATTTCCGAGCGGGTCACGCACAACGACACCAAGATCAACAACGTCATGCTCGACGACGTCACCGGCCGCACCGTCGCGGTGATCGACCTCGACACGATCATGCCGGGCCTGCCGCTGTACGACTTCGGCGAGATGGTGCGCACCTCCGCCAGCTCGACGTTTGAGGACGATCCCAATCCGTCCAACATGCGGATCCAGCTCCCGTACTTCCGGGCGCTGGTCGAGGGCTACCTCGGTTCGCCGGTCGGACAGGTCCTCAACGCCACGGAGCGGGCCCACCTCGGGTTTGCCGGCCAGCTCATGACCTACGAGAACGGTCTTCGGTTTCTGACCGACTACCTGCAGGGCGACGTGTATTACAAGATCCGGCATCCGCGCCACAATCTCGAGCGGTGCCGCACCCAGTTCGCGCTCGTGGCCAGCATCGAGGCGGCCCGCGATGAGATGGCCGCGATCGTCCAGGACGTGCTCGCCCGCCGATGAAATTCTCCCGTCCCGACGCCGATGTCTATGTGCCCGGGGAGGCTGCGATCGCCCCGGCCGCGGCCCTCGCGCGCACGACGCACCTGTGCGTGATCGCGCACCAGGATGACATCGAGATCAACGCGTACCAGGGCGTCACGGAATGCTACGGCCGGACCGACCGC
>CAZUQB010000679.1:0-1853 GCA_964622405.1 uncultured Opitutaceae bacterium
TGGCCAAGAACGGCATCCTGATCGTGGAGTTCGCGAACCAGCTCCAGCTGGAGGGCAAGGACGCCCTGGACGCGGCCTTCGAGGCGGCCTCGGTGCGGTTCCGGCCGATCCTCATGACGGCCATCGCCACGATCCTTGGCGCGGTGCCGCTGGCGCTGGCCACCGGCGCCGGCGCGGAGACCCGCAATGCGATGGGCGCGGTCGTCGTGGGCGGGCTGACGCTGTCCACGCTCATGACGCTGTTCATCGTCCCGATCTTTTACGTCCTCATGGATCGCCTGAGCGTGCGGCTCACCGGCAAGTCCAGCGCGCACGGTCTGCTGAAGGCGCGCGACATCGCGAAAGACGTGGCCACGACCGCCCCCGGGGCGGATTAGCCGGGTCCGCGGCCGATCGAGCCGTGCCGCACAGGAGGCAACGGAGTTGCTGGCCGGCGGTTCAGGCGCGCGTGGGGACGACGGTAGGATTGAATTCGACCATGCGGTCCAGCGGCCGGACCACGAGGTCCATGTCCTCTATCGGGATGGTGCCGAGCAGGCACTGGTGGCCCATGACAATCGCGCCGAAAAAGCCGATGCGACTGCCAAGACGAAGCTCGACTGGGCCGACATAGGGTACGTCCCGACGGGAGCCATCGGCGAGGGTCACGTCCCTGACCTCGTGAACCGATAGCTGCAGCTCGCGCTGGATCGTCTCGGGGATCACCAGATACACGGAACCGGTATCCGCCAGGGCGTCGGCCTGCACCGGCGGCAGGTCGGGCCGGAGGGGATTTGCGACGAGGAGGACGGCGGAGGACAGACCCATGGCGCCGACCGTGAGGGCTAGCCGAAGCCTTACAACGTCCAAGGCGATCACACGACGACCGCGCAAAGAAAAGAGCCGCGGCCTGGGCCGCGGCTCCGAAGGGAAGGGGACTAGCCTCAGCCAAGGTCGCTCAGCCGCGAGCCTGCCACGCTCAAGCGCTTCGACTCCTCGACTCTTCGACTCCTCGACCCTCGACTGCCCGAATTCAGGTCAGCTCTCGAGCTTGGCCTTCTTGGCGGCCTTCTGGCGCTCGGTCTGGCCAAGGATGCGCTTGCGGAGCCGGAGGCTCTTGGGCGTGACCTCGACGAGTTCATCGACGGCGATGTACTCGATGGCGCGCTCGAGCGAGAGCTTGGTGGCGGGCGTGAGGCCGGTGGCGACGCCTTCACCCTGCGAGCGGAAGTTGGTGAGCTTCTTTTCGCGGACGGCGTTGACCGAGATGTCCTCGTTGCGGGGATTCTCGCCGACGATCATGCCCTCGTACACCTGCTCGCCGGGGCCGACGAACAGCTTGCCGCGCTCCTGGCACATCACGAGCGCGTAGGCGGTGGTCTCGCCGGGCTCGGTCGCGATGAGCGTGCCGGTCAGGCGCGTGAGCACCTCGCCGGCGTACGGGCCGTACTCCTTGAACAGGTGGCTGAGGACGCCGCGGCCGCTGGTGGCGTTGATGACGTCGATCTCCATGCCGATCAGGCCGCGGGTCGTGATCGTCGCCTCGATCATGGTGGAGTGGGGCAGCTTCTCCATGTTGGTGAGCTGGCCCTTGCGATTGGCGAGATTCTGCATGATCGCGCCGACGCACTCGTCGGGCACCTCGACCCAGACGGTCTCGTACGGCTCGTGCCGCTGGCCGTTCACGATCTTCTCGATCACGGTCGGGCGGGAGACGAGCAGCTCGTAACCCTCGCGGCGCATCGTCTCGACAAGCACGGCAACCTGCATGGCGCCGCGGGCCTTGACGTTGTACACGCCGGCGCGGTCGGAGTCCTCGATGTTGATCGAGACGTTGGTCTTCAGCTCGCGGAACAGGCGCTCGCGGAGCTGGC
>CAZUQB010000680.1:0-1849 GCA_964622405.1 uncultured Opitutaceae bacterium
GGGCGACTCTGACCGTTCGCGGCATTTGCTATTGGTCAGGCTGGCGTCGCCGCGATGCTCCCGCCGGCCTTTCACGTCAGTCCAACAGTCAACCCACGGTTCCGCTTCACGGCGGGGCCATCTCCGGTGGACTGGTGTTTCTGGAGCAGGACATCAGCACGCCGGTTTCCGCACATGAGTTCAGTAATGCAAGAACTGCTCGCGCAGTCGGCCTTCGATAAACTTAAGGAAGGCGCTATCGTCCCGGGCACCATCACCGAAATCCGCCAGAACGAAGTCGTCGTCGACATCGGCGGCAAGAGCGAAGGCCTGGTTCCCGCCAACGAGTTCCTCGACATCGGCGAGCTGCAGATCGGTTCCACGATCGAAGTGCTCGTCCAGAAGCTCGAGGACAAGAACGGCGCGCCCGTGCTGTCCTACGACCTGGCGCAGCAGAAGAAGAACTGGGACAACATCCTCACCAAGTTTCCCGAGGGCTCCGTGGTCTCCGGCCGCGTCAAGGCCAAGGTCAAGGGCGGCCTGATCATCAGCATCGGCGTCGACGCCTTCATGCCGGCCTCGCACATCGACGTGCAGCCGCCCAAGAACCTCGACCAGTACGTGGGCCAGACCTACGACTTCAAGGTCCTCAAGATCAACCTCGACCGGAAGAACATCGTTCTCTCCCGCCGCGAGCTCATCGAGGAGCAGCGCACCAGCAAGCGCCGCAACCTGCTCGAGAGCATCCAGCCCGGCCAGATCCGCAAGGGCGTGGTCAAGAACATCACCGACTTCGGCGCGTTCATCGACCTCGACGGCATGGACGGCCTGCTCCACATCACCGACATGAGCTGGGGCCGCATCTCGCACCCCTCCGAAATGCTCAAGCAGGGTGAGGAGATCCAGGTCATGATCATCGAGGTCAACCGCGAGAAGGAGCGTGTCTCCCTCGGCCTCAAGCAGACCACCAAGAATCCGTGGGACGAGATCGACCGGAAGTTCCCGGTCGGCGCCAAGGTCCACGGCAAGGTCGTCAACCTCGTCCCGTACGGCGCGTTCGTCGAGATCGAGCCCGGCGTCGAGGGCCTCGTCCACATCACCGAGATGTCCTGGACCAAGCGCATCACCAAGCCCTCCGAGCTGCTCAAGGTCGGCCAGGAGCTCGATGCGGTCGTCCTCGGCATCCAGAAGGAGGAGCAGAAGATCTCCCTCGGCCTCCGCCAGCTGGAGCCGAACCCGTGGGACATGGTCCGCCACAACTACCCGATCGGCGCCCGCGTCCGCGGCAAGGTCCGCAACATGACCACCTACGGCGCGTTCATCGAGCTCGAGGAAGGCATCGACGGCATGGTCCACGTCTCCGACATGTCCTGGACCCGCAAGGTCAACCACCCGTCGGAGCTCCTCAAGAAGGGCGACGAGGTCGACGCGATCGTCCTCGACGTCGATCCGTCGCAGCAGCGCATCAGCCTCGGCATGAAGCAGCTCGCGACCGACCCGTGGTCGGACATCGACACGCTCTTCCGCATCGGCGACGTCGTCCAGGGCACGATCACCAAGATCACCTCGTTCGGCGCCTTCGTGGAGCTGAAGGACGGCATCGACGGCCTCGTGCACATCTCGCAGATCAGCGAGGAGCGCATCGAGAAGGTGAAGGATGTCCTGAAGCCCGGCCAGCAGGTCAGCGCCCGCGTGATCAAGATCGATCGCGACGAGCGCCGCCTCGGCCTGAGCATCAAGGCCGCCAACTACAGCGCTGAGCAGCTCGCCGCCGAGACCACGGCGTACGAGGCGCTCAACCGCCAGAGCGGCTCCGACATGATGAACCTCGGCGACATCCTCGACGAGGCCTCCAAGAAGGAATAAGGCC
>CAZUQB010000681.1:0-1844 GCA_964622405.1 uncultured Opitutaceae bacterium
GCCGGTCTGGAAGGTCTCGAGCAGGGCGTTGCCGGCGGTCCGCCAGCCCGTCGCATCCGTCTCGGGCCGGTCCGGCGGCACCGCGAGCAGGTAGCCGAACTGGCCCATCTGCATGAAGCGCTGGGCGGTCTCGAGCATCCGCTGCGCCGCGGGCTCGTCGTGCGGCTTGCCCGCCTCGCGGGCCCGCACGGCCTCGACGCCGGCCGGCAGCGCGGTCTGGAACGAGATCAGCGTGGCGAGGAAGCCCGGGTTCTCCGGGTCGACCAGGCTCAGCTTCAGCCGCTGGTACAGGACGAGGTTGGCGTGCAGGCTGGCGACCGCCTTCTGGAACGGCGTGCGCACCGCGGCCTCGACCGGCTCCACCAGCCGGGCCTGCCGCTCGAGCTCGTCGAAGTGCGGCGCGAGCTCGGCGTACGAGAACCGCCGGTAGCGGCTCGGCAGGAAGCCGAACAGCGCCAGCACCCGCCTGGTCGGGTCCGCGTAGCGGATGACCAGCTGGTCGTCGGTCTTGCCGACCAGGCCGAGCAGCTCGGGATTGTCGATCGCGAAGGTCGGATAGGTGTCGGCCTTTTCCCCGCGGAACAGGACGTCGAGCAGCCACTCGTCGGGGGAAACGTCGAGGTCCGTGTCCGGCGCGCCGACCCGCTGCCGGTTCTGCAGCATCAGCAGGGAGGTGCGCGCCACGGTGTCGAAGGGTTTGATCCGGCCGTTCACCAGCACCGGCAGGCGCCCGAATTCGGTCACGTGAAACGCGCCCGGGTCCGACGGCGGCCGCAGGGCCACCGCCAGCGCGACCAGGCCGCCGGCCAGCACCGCCCACGGCAGGTACCGCTGGAAGCGGCTGGCCGCGGGCGCGGCGTCATCGCCGGCCTTGGCCGGCGCCTTTGGGCGCCTGATGAAGCCGAACAGGTGGATGCCGAACTGGATCACGAGCCCGAGCGCCGCGAGCGCGCAGGCCACGTAGGGCAGGAGCCAGCTCGGGTTCCGCACGACCTGCAGCACCGAGGTGCCGTGCTCGCTGTCCATCTGGTACTGGTAGAACGTGAGCCCGCCGTAGCGCAGCGGGTTGTTCATGTAGATCAGCACCTCGCGGTCGTCGCGGCCGTCGGGCGTGGTCAGCCGCACGCGGCTCGAGAAATTCTTCGGGATGTCCGTGCCGACGTAGATGTCGTGCGTGACCTTCAGCAGCGTCAGCGAGTACGGCTGGTACGAGCGCTCCGGGCGGAGGCTGATCCGCCACGAGCGGCCGGCGTAGGTGAAGCGCTGCGGCGCGGCGAGCTGGGTGGCGACGAGCCAGGTGCCCAGCGAGCCCTCGGCGCCGACCAGCTCGACGTAGGCCGCGGGCCAGTTCCGCTCGTCCTGCTTGTAGGTCGTGGGCAGCGCCTGGACGTCGATCCTGGGCCCGGCCCCCATCGTGGCCAGCGCGGCGGTGCCGGACTTCCCGGCCGGCCGCAGGCCCAGCGCGGCATTCGGGAAAAAGACCTTGGGCACGATCCGGAACGGCAGCTGCGGATGCTGGAGCTCCCGGCCGGTCCGGAGCAGTTCCTCGGGCACCACGGTCACCGCGTCCACCTTCGGGTCCGTGTCCTCGACGATCGCCAGCTCGTTCCGGCGGTAGCTCTCGGCGTAGTTGCGCGACTCGCCCTCGCGGAGCTGCAGCTTGAACTCGTCCTGCCACAGGCCGGTCAGCAGCTCGCCCACCAGCAGGAGGACGAGGCCGAGGTGGGTCAGGAGAATGCCCGACTTCCGCCAGGTGAACTGGAACCGGTAGAGATGCGACAGCACCAGGTTGACGAAGAGCAGGCCGCCGAGCAGGTAGCCGCCCGGGAAGACCGGCACCGGGA
>CAZUQB010000682.1:0-1842 GCA_964622405.1 uncultured Opitutaceae bacterium
AGCTGCTCTACGCCCGCCTGGGTGAGAAGGACGCCGCCGCCGTCATCGGCTATCTGGAAAGCCAGAACATCCCGCACCAGGTGACCGCCGGCGGCACCGCCGTGCAGGTCCCGAGCAACCTCGTCTACAAGCTCCGCATGGACCTCGCCGCCAAGGGCCTGCCCAGCGGCGAGGGCGTCGGCTTCGAGATCTTCGACAAGGGCCAGTTCGGGCTGTCCGACTTCGTCCAACGCACCAATTACCTGCGCGCGCTCCAGGGCGAGTTGGCCCGCACGATCGGCCAGCTCCAGGGCGTCCGCTCGGCGCGCGTCATGATCGTGCAGCCCGAGAACCGTCTGCTGCTCACCGAGCAGGGCGTGAAGCCCACCGCGTCCGTCTTCGTCGACGTCGGCGGCGGCCGCCTCGAGATCGACCAGGTCAATTCCATCCGGCACCTCGTCGCCAACGCCGTCCAGGGCCTCCAGCCCGACCAGGTCGCCGTGGTCGACAACCGCGGCCACGTCCTCTCCGAGGAACTGCGCCAGGACCCGACCCTGGGCACCGCCTCCAGCCAGATCCGCTACCGCCAGCAGGTCGAGGACTACCTCGCCAAGAAGGTCGAGAGCATGCTCGCCGCCGTCATCGGGCCCGGCAACGCCGTGGTCCGCGTCTCGGCCGAGATCGACACCGAGGCCACCGTCCTGACCCAGGACAAGTTCGACCCCGAGGGCCAGGTGGTCCGCTCGCAGACCGTCACCGAGGACAGCACGAGCTCCTCCGAGTCCCGCAGCGCGGGCGGCGCCGTCGGCGTCAGCGCCAACGTGCCCGAGAAGTCGGGCGGCGCGGGCGAGGCGGCCCGGCCCGTCTCGACCAGCGAGCAGACGCGCAAGAACCGCACGACCTCGTACGAGATCAATCACGTCACCACCAACATCACTCGCAATCCCGGCACCGTGAAGAACGTGACCGCCGCCGTCTTCATCGCGCCGCGCACGGCCGCGCCGGCCGCCGGGGCCACCGGCGCCGCCGCCGAGCCGTCGGTGGTGAAGCGCACGCCCGAGGAGCTCAACGCCCTCCGCCAGGTCGTGGTCAACGCGCTCGGCCTCAAGGCCGCGCCGGGCCAGTCGCTGGACAGCCTCGTGTCGCTGCAGGAGATGGAGTTCCAGCCGTCGGCCGAGCGGCTGCCCGCCCAGATCGCCGCGATCCAGGGCGAGAGCCGGCTGCAGGGCTGGATGGACCTCGCGATCCGCTGGTCCGCCGTGGCCGGCGCCGCCCTGGTGCTGGTCGTCTTCTGGCGCACGCTCTCGCGGCAGAAGCCCGAGCCGGTGCCGGTCGAGGTGCTGGCGCTCACGCCCGATGCCGCCGCCCGCTCGCTGCCGAGCTCCAACGCCGTGACGCCCGAGCTGCTCAACGAGCTGATCCGCCAGAAGCCCGCCAACGTGGGGGTGGCCCTCCGCGACTGGGTGGCCGCGCCGGCGAGCAAGAACTAACCGCCCATGTCCGCCGACCTCGACTACACCAAGCTCAACCGCCAGCAGAAGCTCGCGGTCTTCCTCGTCTCCATCGGCCCCGAGGCCGCGGCCGAGGTGCTCCGCCAGTTCGACGACACGGAGATCGAGCTGCTGTGCCGCGAGATGTCGACCCTCTCGATCATCCCGCCCGCCACGCAGAAGCTCGCCCTCGAGGAGTTCGCCGCGGTGGTCGCCGCCAGCGCCAGCTCGGCGCTCGGCGGCCTCGGCTACGCCCAGCGCACGCTTGAGATCGCGAAGGGCGACTACAAGGCCTCCTCGATCATCGGCCGCGTCGGGCCGGTCGGCACGTCGGTCGACGTGATCAAGGACATCAGCGAGATGGAGGGCCGCC
>CAZUQB010000683.1:0-1839 GCA_964622405.1 uncultured Opitutaceae bacterium
CATGTCCGCCCCGTCGATCCTCACCCTGACCGGCAACCTGCTCGCCGAGCGCACCCAGGAGTTTGCCCAGTGGGCGGAGGGCCGGACCCAGCGCGCCCGGAGCGAGTCCTTCCAGGTCGGCGGCAAGGGGATCAACGTCGCCAAGATGCTCCATCGGCTCGGCGCCCCAACCACCGCCCTCTGCTTCGTCGGCGGCGCGACCGGGGCCGAGTGCGAGGCGTGGCTCCGGGAGCAGCGCTTCCCGGTCCGGTGCTTCGCCACCATCGGCGCCACGCGGGTCGGCTTGGTCGTGCGGACAGCCGGCCGTCCCGAGACGACTTTCCTCGGCCCGGATGTTGCCCCGAACGCCGCCGCCATCCGGGCCTGCGTCGCCTGGCTGGCGGAGCAGCCCGACGGCCAGGTCCTCGCGCTCTGCGGCAGCCTGCCTGGCTGGGCGGGAGACGGCTTCGGCCCGCTGCGGGAAGCGCTGGCCGCGTGGCAGCGGCGCGGCCTGCTGGCCGTCGATTCCTACGGGCCGCCGCTGGCCTGGTTCGCGGAACGACCGGTGGATCTCGTGAAGATCAACGCGACCGAGCTGCGGACCCTCTTCCCCGGCGCCGGCCCCGACGCACCGCTGGCCGGGTTGCTCGCCGAGGCGGCGCGCCGGTGGCCCGTCCGCCGGTGGATCGTGACCGACGGACCGGCGCCGGCGTGGCATTGCGAGCACCAGGGAAAACCCGCCGCGGTGACGCCGCCAACCGTGACCGAGGTTTCGGCCACCGGGTCCGGCGACGTGCTCTTCGCGTGCGTGCTGGACAGCCTTTATCGCCGCCACCGCAGCCTGGGCGAGGCGCTCGCGAAGGCGCTGCCCTACGCGACGGCCAACGCGGCCCATTCGGCGATTGCGGAATTTCCCGAGCCCTGACGCCCCGGCGGGGAGCATCGGGCTTGCGGCGGGCGCCTCGGACGGTAATTTCCGGGCGAGCGCCCGAACAAACCGCCACCTTCGCGGTCGATGGCCGCACCCATCCATGAAACGCCCGATCCTTATCGTCCTTGTCCTCCTGCTCCTGGCCGGCGGCGGCTATTACGGCTATCGTTCTTACAAGGAAGCCGCCGACCGCGAGCTCGCGCGCCGGCGCGCCGAGGCGCAGCTGGCCCTGATCAAGGAACACGAGGCCGACCTGGCGCGCCGCACCGCGGCGATTGCCGAGGCGCGGCGCATGGCCGAGGCCCGGGCCAAGGAAGAACTCGCCCGCCAGGAGAAACTCCGCGCCGAGCAGGAGGCCGCCGAGGCCGCCCTCGCCGCCGCGCAGGCGGAGATGGCCCGCCTCAACGCCGAGACCGAGCGACTCAAGGCCGCGAAGGACGCTGCCGAGGCCGAGTCTGCCGCGCAGGCCGCCGAGCGCGCGCGCGCCGCCGCCGCCGCGGATGCCGCCCGGCTCGCCGCGCTGAAAAAGCTCCGCGAAATCGAGGAGTCCCGCGCGCAGGCCAGCCGCGACCTCGCCCGCCTCAACGCTCTCCTGCGCCAGCAGGAGCTCGAGGCCGAGGCCCAGCGTCTCGCGCTGGAGCGCGAGCGCCATGAGTTCGAGGTCGGCGGCTATCTCGTGAAGGACTTCAGCTCGATCTATATCATCAAGACAGAGAAGCCGGATCCGGCTCCCGTCGAGCAGGCCAAACCGGCCCCCAAAAACTAGGTCGCGCCGGTCATTTTTTGGGCCGGAAAACCGGGCCGCCATCCTGCCGGAAGCCCCGGCGCGGCAGGAAGTAGGGCCGAACTCAAATTAATCCTTGCTTTAGCGGGTCCAAAACCGCTTTATCCGCGGTTTTATTTTATGAAAGCCACTATCAAGACCCAAG
>CAZUQB010000684.1:0-1838 GCA_964622405.1 uncultured Opitutaceae bacterium
CTGATTCCCTATGGGAGATCGGGCGTCAAGCGGTTCTTCGGTTGACTTGATCGGTGACGGGCGTGGACGATGCTGTGTGGGGAAGGTCGCCTCGTCTGTCCGCCTTCGGGTGTGACTTCACGTGTGCCGTGAGCACTTGTTGAGGGGCCTTCCCCGCTTTCTTGCTCCGTCGGCGGGCGCGGACTTCGGGTGGCACGGTCCAGTGCTCGGCGATGATCGCTTTGGCTTGGTCGGGGTCGACGGCGTGTCCGTCGGTGTCGCAGATGACGTAGGGCATGCCTCGGGTCATCACCGCCCAGAACCGTTCGGCGAGGTTGGCGGCGACGACGCAGAGCGCGCCGAGGTGGTCCTTGCCGCGCTCGACCATCTGCACGTAGTAGATGCGGGCGAGCTGAGGGTCTTGCTTGCGGGCGGTGTCAGCGGCGCGCACGAGGGTGGTGCGCAGCAGCGACGAGCCGGCCTTGGACATGGGTTGGCCTTTGCGGTCGGTGTCACCGGTCTCCGACGCCTTGGGCACGAGTCCGGTGAAGGACCGGAACTGCTTGCCGCGGGCGAAGCGGGCGGGGTCGCCCATCGCGGCGACCAGGGCCGGGCCGCTGATGTCGGCGACGCCGGGCAGGCTGCGCGCCAGTTCGAGCGGGTCGACCCACCGGTAGGCGTTCTCGCGTTCGGTGGCGTGACCAGCGAGCTCGGTCTGCACGGCGCGCAGGAGCCGGACCTCGGTGGCGATCTCGGCGGCGACATCTACAAACGCGACCGCCGGGCTAGCGCCATAGAGCTCGATCGACGCTTCCGCGGCGGCGATCCACTGCCGGGCCCGGTCGCGGCCCTGATGGTTGTTCGAGTGCTTCGCGATCAACGCGGTGAGCCGCTTGAGACCCAGCTTGAGCAGGGCGTTCGGATCCGCGTAGCGCTCGAGCACCGCCAGGTCCGCCGCGCCGAGGTCACCAGTGAGCGGGGTCATCGGCAACACCTGACGGACCAGGTCCTTGATCCGCACCTTGTGCTCGGCCCCCGCCCGGGTCAACCGGTCCGTCGCTCGCACCCGCCGGTCCAACGCGGCGCGCTCGGCGCCGGGCAGCCGCAGCGGGTGCAGACCGCCGGGGTCGACCAATGGCAGACGGGCCAGGGTGTCGGCATCGATGCCGTTGGTCTTGGTGTGACGCGACAGAAACCGGCGCAGGTCCGACGCCTTCGCCGAGCTCACCCGATACACGAGATGCCCGCGGTCGCTGAAGAACACCGCGATCGGCAGCCACGCCGGCCCCGTCGGCTCCATCACCACCTCCAACCGGGTGCCGGCCGGGCAGCCAGCCAAAGCGGCGGTCTCGACCTCGGTCAAGCTCTCCACCGTCGGCCACGCCTTGCGTTTCGCGACCTTGTTCCCCCCACCGTCGAGCACCCGCACCGTGTGCGCGCTCGCGATGCCCAAGTCGATGCCGACCAGGCGCCTGTCGTTCATGTCGTCTCCAATCGTCGAGTCGGTTCCACCGGCCGCTCCGCGGAGGCGACGCACGCTCATGGCCACGGTCCCAAGGAGACACGCCCAACCGACGGCTCCCACTCATGTGCTGCAACCGGCTCCGACCTCGACGGACCAAGCCACTTCCCTCATCCGGGGCATCCGTGGCCGGGCCGGGTGTGGCAATCAGTCGCACGGGGCCAACCCCAGCAGGGCTCCCCCAGAGCGGATCTCGACGCCACCCCCCGGACCAGCCGGGATGACCATGCAACCCTGGGACCTCAGCTCCGTGGTGGATCCACGGCACCGGTGTCCCTTACATGAGCGGCCCCGCGCCGCTCGCTCTGCCAGGCTGGCCCGTCATGCGGATCGACGT
>CAZUQB010000685.1:0-1833 GCA_964622405.1 uncultured Opitutaceae bacterium
CTCGGCAAGCTCGCCGGCAGCGCCAAGCTCCCCACCCTCCGCCGCCTGATCGACAACCAGCAGGAGTTCGTGGCCGCCTTCGAGGAAATCGTCCGCCGCCCGCAGGAGCAGGAGGAAGTGCTGCGCGAGATGACCGTGCGATGCCTGGCAGGATGAGCGGACGCTCATCCTGCAGGAGTTGGTAGCTGGGAGATGGGAGATGGAAGACCACACGGCGCATCCGCGGGTCTTCCATCTCCCATCTCCCAACTCCTTTTTCCCAAACATCCACGGCCAGCTTGCCTCCGCCGCCCCGGGGCCATTCGATGCGCGCATGTCCTCCCTTCCCACCCAGTTCACCGGCGTGACGGTCTCGACCAAGGCGAACGTGTACTTCGACGGCAAGGTCGTCAGCCACACGGTCATGTTCCCGGACAACGCCAAGAAGACGCTCGGGCTGATCTATCCCGGCTCGTACCACTTCAAGACCGGGGCCCCGGAACGCATGGAGATCGTCGCCGGCCAGTGCCGCGCCACGCTCGACGGCGAGAAGGTCGCCCGCGCCTACGCCGCCGGCCAGCACTTCGACGTCCCGGGCAACTCCGGGTTCACCATCGAGGTGTCCAGCGGCATCTGCGAGTACATCTGTTCATTCCTCTAGGGAGTGTCCGCTCATCCCCATCTGTCATTCTGAACAAAGTGAAGAATCCAGTTGGATGCGAACGAAGCACGCGGAGAAATCTCACTGGATTCTTCGCTGCGCTCAGAATGACAATCCGGGTGTCCAGGTTTGAACACCCAGGCTGACTCGAATCTCAAATCCCGTCCTTTCCTCCTGCCTTTTCCCTCTCCTAGAAATGTCCCCGTGAACGACTCCGCCTCCTCCGCCCCGATCCCGAACGTCCTCGCCGAGCGCTACGCGTCGACCGCGATGAAGGACATCTGGTCCCAGCATGGGCGGGTGGCGCTGGAGCGCGACTTCTGGATTGCGGTGATGAAGGCCCAGCGGGACCTCGGCGTGCCGATCCCGGCGGACGCGATCAAGGACTACGAGCGGGTGAAGGACCAGATCGACCTGGCGGCGATTGCCAAGCGGGAGCGGATCACGCTGCACGACGTGAAGGCCCGCATTGAGGAATTCTCGGAGCTGGCGAAGCGCCAGTTCATCCACCTCGGGCTCACCAGCCGCGACCTCACGGAGAACGTCGAGCAGCTCCAGATCTACCGCGCGATGAAGGTCGTCGATTTCAAGGTCGCCGCCGCCCTGCTCGCGCTCGGGCGCCAGGCCGAGGCGCACCGCGACCTGATGATCACGGGGCGCACGCACAACGTGCCGGCGCAGCCGACGACGCTGGGCAAGCGGCTCGCGATGTTCGGGCAGGAGCTGCTGGTCGCCCAGGCGCGGCTGGGCGAGCTCCTGGAGCGCTACCCGGTGCGCGGCCTGAAGGGCGCGGTCGGCACGCAGCTGGACCAGCTCACGCTGCTCGGCGGGGACGCCGGCAAGGTGGACCAGCTCGAGTCGCGCGTGCTCAAGCACCTCGGGTTCCACGCCTCGCTTGGCGCCGTCGGGCAGGTTTACCCGCGCTCGCTCGACTTCGAGGTCGTCACCGCGCTGGCGCAGGTCGCCGCCGCGGCCGCGAGCTGCGCCACGACGCTGCGCCTGATGGCCGGCGCCGGGCTGCTGACCGAGGGCTTCCAGGAGGGCCAGGTCGGCTCGTCCGCGATGCCGCACAAGGTCAACGCCCGGAACTGCGAGCGCATCGGCGGCTTTGCCACGATCATCAGCGGCTATGTCACCATGACCGGCGGGCTCGCCGGCCACCAGTGGAACGAGGGCGACGTCTCGTGCTCGGT
>CAZUQB010000686.1:0-1823 GCA_964622405.1 uncultured Opitutaceae bacterium
AGCGAGTAGTGCCAGCACGCGAAATTCGCCGGCAGCACCGCGTCGATGTCGGTCGGCGACACCAGCGAGCCGTCGGGCCGGAAATACAGGTTGCCCTCGCGGCCCAGCAGCCGGAACCCCGTCGGGAACTGCTGCACGATGTCGCCCGTGTGGTACCGCAGCAGCGGCATCGCCTCGCGGTCGCGGGTCGTCACGTGGATCTGGAACACCCCGGGCAACTCCGCCCGCCACGGCACCAGCTCGATGAACGCGTTGGCGTCGATCACGCGCTGGTTGTCCTTGAACGCCTCGCCGACGAAGAGATAACCCGCCTCGGTCGAGCCGTAGAGGTCCACCTGCGGCGCCGGAAACGCCTCGTGGATGCGCCGACCGTGCTGCGTGCTCGCCTTGCCGTACGTGAGGATCACGGCGCGCACGCTCGGCACTTTCACGCCGCGCTTCTGCACGGCCCGCGCCAGCAGCGAGAGATAGACCGGCTCGCCCTCGATCACCTCGGGCTTCGTCGCCTGCAGCTCCACCACGATGCGGTCCCACTCGGACTCGGGGAACGCGAACGGATCGCTCGAGAGGTTCAGGTACACCGTGCCGTTGAAATAGCGGTGCGGGAACGGATGGTCCTCGTACGGACAGAGGTTGCTCGAGCAGCCGACCGGCGCGAGGACGCACTTCCGGTATGGGCGGCCGACAAATTGGCGGAGGATCGGCGACGCGAGGTACGCGCGCTCGGTCTGCTTGTCCCACCACCCTTCCTCCATGATGACCGTCATCGGCGACTGGGTGGTGCCGCCGGTGCTCTCGTATTCGTAGCGCTTGGTCTGCAGCCCGCGGTCGATCTCGGCGTAGTCCGCAAAGAAGGCCTGGTGCCCGCGCTCGACGATCTCCTTTTTCGACAGCGCCGGAATCTCGCGGTAACAGGACCACTGCAGCGGGTTCTGGTGCAGCGGGAAGCGCTGCCCATACAACGGACTGCGCGCGTAGATCTTTCGGATCTCCCCCTCCAACGCCGGCGGCACCTGGTCCCCGGAAACGGGGCCCAGGGTCTCACGGGCATTGGCGAAGAGCGGGGCGGGCATGGTGAGGCAGGTGGGTGCGGTGCTAAGCAAGCGGGCCGGGGAGCTAAGTCAAATACGGGGCACGTCAGGCGGACGGACGCGACCGCCAGATGCGCTCGAAAAACAGCAGCGCATCCAGCACCAGGCCATGCGTGATCCCTCCGGCATGGGCGAGTTCCAGCACCTCGGCCACCGGACGGGTCAGGACCTCGATCTCCTCGTCCGCGTCCCATTCCATCGCCGACGTCGCGACCGCCTGCTCGACGAACACGAAATGACAGCGGTTGCTCTGAATGGCTGGGTTGGGATGCACGCTGCCCATGAGCCGCGCGCCGGTCCCGGCGAAGCCGGTCTCCTCGCGGAGCTCGCGCAGGCCGGCCGTGACCGGATCCTCGCCGGCCTCCATCACCCCGCCCGGGATCTCCAGTGAAAACGCGTCGATGCCGAAGCGGAACTGGCGGACCATCACGATGCGGTGGTCGGGCGTGAGCGCGACGACGTTCACCCAGTCGGGCGGCTGGGCGACGACGAAGTCACGCTCGGTGGCGCGCACCGGGTGACGGTAGCGGATGCTGTTCAGCTCGAACACGCGCGTCTGGGCGAGCGTGGACTGGGCGAGCTTTTGCCAGCGGGAGGGACCGGGATGAGAGGACGACATGCGGACAAAAAAAAGCCTCCCGGCCGCGAGGCGAGGAGGCAAATTTTCGCGTGACGAAAAGGTTACTTCTTCTGCGGCAGCTTGATCTTCTGGCCGACCTTCAGCTTGCTCGG
>CAZUQB010000687.1:0-1821 GCA_964622405.1 uncultured Opitutaceae bacterium
TGGCGACGAGGAGCAGGTTCTTTCGGGCCTCCCACGAACGGATCAGCCAATAAAGGCCGACAACTACCACGAAGAAGACGACGAACGTCAGCGAGTTGAAGAGCACGCAATCCTAGATGTTGGTTACCTAAGCTGTGGTCAAAGAATAACTAGTCATTTATTGCTAACGCCGATTAGGTGCAGTTATGGCGCGCTACCCGTGAGCAACAAATGCTCATGCCTTCGAAACCGAGGCCGTGGCGATTCGAGGATGCGGACAGCCATTGAGCCGGGCTCGCGCCAAGCCTAGGTTTCATCGGCGCAGTTTCGCCGTCACCAGTCATGGTCCGCACCTTGTCCACCGCCGTCCGCCCGCGCACGCGGGTCCGCGCGCTGCTGGCGCCCCAGTCCGCGGCCTTCCGCGCCAGCTTGCGCCGGGCGCGGCGCCGGTACTCGGCGGAAGAGGTGCACCGCCTGCGGGCCTTGGCGCGGCGCCTGCGGGCTGGTCTGCGGCTGTTTCGGCGGGAACTAGCGGAAACCGACACGGCGGAACTGGCGGACCGTCTGGGCCGCTGGGTGCGGGAGTTGGGGGCGGCCCGCGACCTGGATGTCTGGCTGTCGTGGCTCGGGCGGCGCGAGACCGCCGGCTTCGTGGCGGGTCATCCGGCGTGGCCGGCGATCATGGCCGAGGAGGAACGAAGGCTGCGGTCGACCCGGGATCGCGCCCGGCGGTTTCTGGGTGGCGGGGAGCACGATGCGCTATTGAAGGACCTCGCGCGGGTCGTTGGCCCGGTACGTCGGGTGGGACGATGGATCGTGGCGCCGCCCGTTCGGTCGCGACGGAAATTGCGGAAGCTCCTGAACCGGCTCGGCGCGGAGAAGAATCCGCTCGGCCGTGAATCGCTGGCGCGCATCCACCAATTCCGCCGGGAATGCCGTCGCGCCCGCTACTGGGCGGAGCTGTTGGCGCCTGCGCTGGGCCGGCCGGGCGCGGAGCTGCGTGACGAACTGCAGGCGTTGTCCGACCTGCTCGGCCGCCAGCGCGACGCCGACCTCGTGACGCGACGACTCGCGCGCCGTCGAGTCTGGTGGGCGGACGCGGTGCGCCACCGGGCGAAACGGATCTCGCGGCGGGCGGGAAAGAGATTTCGGCGTCAATGGCGGAAGTTCCGGCGCGGGCTTGGGAAGATTGAGACGGTGTTGGAGTAGCGGTGCCGGGAGTTTTTGGCCGCGAGCAGGCGCAGGAGGCGCAAGAACGGGCTTTGGGATGCTCTCGTTCCGGCGGGCGACGGCCGCTTCAGTCGAATTCCGAATTTCGAATTTCGAATTCCGACCAAACGTTTCCCCGGCCGCGATCTTGCGTGCGCGTCGTGAGTGGGCCATGAACGTGACCGGCGTGGTCGGTTATCCTGACCGGCGCGCCAGGAGAAATGTCATCGTGAAGAACCGACTATTGGGTGCGCTGGCGGGAACTGTGGCCGTCGTGACGCTGGCGTTGGTGCCCGTGAGGGCAGGGGACGAGGCGACGGCGCCGAAGCGGGTGGTCAAGTCACCGCAGCAGGAGGCGAAGGACCGCGCGGAGGCCTTCATGGCGGCGGCGAAAATGAAATCCGGCGTGGTCGTGACGCCGAGCGGCCTTTGCTACGTGATCGTCAATCTCGGGACGCCGCCCCTGCCGAAGCCGACCGACATCGTGAAGGCGAGTTACACCGGCAAGCTGAGCAACGGGACGGTGTTCGAAAGCACGCAGGCGCGCGGACCGGTGGAGTTTCGGCTGACCCAGGTGATCCGCGGCTGGACGGAAGGACTGCAGAAGATCGGAACCGGCGGGAAGATCATCCT
>CAZUQB010000688.1:0-1817 GCA_964622405.1 uncultured Opitutaceae bacterium
AGTTCGCGATCAGGAAGTACTTCGGGACGATCGCGATCTCGTAGAAGACGAAGAACAGGAAGGCGTCGGCGCTGAGGAAGACGCCGTAAACGCCGCCGATCAGGGCCAGGTAGAGCGCGAAGAACTCGCCGACACGCTCCTCGATGTTCCAGGAGAAAAGGATGCCGGCGGTCGCGGCCAGCCCGGTCAGCACGACCAGCGTGAGGCTGATGCCGTCGGCGGCGAGGTGGTAGCGGATGCCGAGGGAGCCGATCCAGGGCAGGTCGACCAGCGTCTGCGGCGCCGACACCGGGACGAACCCGGCGGCCGCGGCGAGGCCGAGGCCCAGCCCGGCGAGGGCGGTGAGGAGCGCCACGGCCCGGGCGGCCGCGGCGGAGCGGGCGCCGGCCACCAGCGCGAGCAGGGCGCCGGCAAAGGCCGTGTAGATGGTCCAGGGCAGCGCGTTCATGGGTGCGGCGGGAGGTGGGCCCAGGTCGTGACCAGCGGGTTCACGAGGCCGGTGAGCAGGTGCGGCAGCACGCCGTAGAGGAACATGAGGGCGACGAGCGGGATGAAGGTCAGGAGTTCGCCGTGGTCGAGGTCCCGGAACTCGCCCTGCGCCACGCCGGCGCGGGGCCCGTGGAAGACCCGCTGCCAGAACGTCAGGTAGAACAGCGCGGTGGCCAGCAGACCGAGCGTCGCGACCGCCGCGAAGTGCGGCACGAGGCCGAAGACGCCGCGGAAGATCAGGAACTCGCCGACGAAGCCGTTGAGCCCGGGGAGGCCGATCGAGGAGAACATCGCGATGCCGCAGAGGCCGGCGAAGACCGGCGCGGCGGTGCGGACGCCGCCGAAATCATGCAGGCCGCGGCGGCCGCCGGAGCGGCGCTCCAGGACGCCGATGCCATAGAACAGCGCGGCGGCGGACAGGCCGTGGTTGAACATCTGGAGCAGCGTGCCCGTGAGCGCCGCGGCGCGGGCGGGGCCGTCGAGCGTCACGTCGGCGCCGGCCACGGCAAACAGCGCCAGCAGGCAGTAGCTGAGATGGTTGACCGAGGAGTAGGCGATCATCCGCTTGAGGTCGGTCTGACGGATGGCGGCAAAGGCGCCCAGCACGACGCCGCCCAGGGCGAGCCAGAGCAGCGGGCCGGAACAGGCCTTGAGCTGGTCGGGAAAAATCGGCCAGAGCAGCCGGAGGAAGCCATAGACGCCCATCTTGGACATCACCCCGGTGAGGAACATCGACACGCCGGCCGGCGCCTCGGCGTACGCCGGCGGCAGCCAGGTGTGGAAGGGGAAGAGCGGAACCTTCACCGCGAGGCCAAGGAACACGCCGAGGAAGACCAGCAGCAGGGCCTTGGACCCGAAGTGGGCGGCGAGCTGGCCGGAGGACCCGAGATAGGCGAGCTCGGTGAAATCCAGCGTGCCGGCTGCGGTGTAGAGCGCGGCGAAGGCCAGCAGCATGAACGCGCTGCCCGCGATCGTGTAGATCACGAACTGGTACGCCGCGCGGCCCGCGCCGGCGCCACCCCAGAGGCGGATGAGGAAGAAGGCCGGGACCAGGCTCAGCTCCCAGAAGATGAACCAGTGAAAGAAGTCGAGGGCCAGGAACACGCCGAGCGCGCTGCCCTGCAGCAGCAGGAACAGCAGGCCGAGCAGGCGGACGTCCCGGGCGCCGCGCGCCGCCGCGGCGAGGGCCAGCGGGGACACGATGCCCGTAAGCAGCACCAGCAGCAGGCTCATGCCGTCGAGCCCGAGCCGGTAATGCACGTTCAGCGCCCGAATCCACACGTGATGCTCGGGAAACTGGTAGCCGCTGAATTCGGGATTGAATCCCG
>CAZUQB010000689.1:0-1804 GCA_964622405.1 uncultured Opitutaceae bacterium
GCCACCTCGAGCCAGTTGGCCGCGTTCTCACGCATCTTCGAGTCTTGGGATGAGAACCAGCCGAACATGGGGTCAGGAAGGGTCAGTTGTTCTGGAGGACCTTGATGAAGGCATCAGGTGGGATGGAAACCTTGCCGATTTGTTTCATCTTCTTTTTGCCCTCCTTCTGCTTGTCGAGGAGCTTCCGCTTGCGGGAGATGTCGCCGCCGTAGCACTTCGCGGTGACGTCCTTCCGCATCTCGCGGACATTGTCGCGGGCGATGATCTTGCCGCCGATCGCGGCCTGGATCGCGACCTTGAACATCTGCGGCGGGATGATCTCGGCGAGCTTCTCGCAGAGCTGGCGGCCGCGGCCGTCGGCCTTCTCGCGGTGCACGATGCTCGCGAAGGCGTCGACCGGGTCGCCGTTGATCAGGATGTCCATCTTGACCAGGTCCGAGGCGCGGTAGTCGCCGAGCTCGTAGTCCATCGAGCCATAGCCGTGCGTGATGCTCTTCAGGCGGTCGTTGAAATCGACGAGGATCTCGTTGAGCGGCAGGATGCACGTCAGCATCACGCGGTTCAGGTCGAGCGTGTCGGTGTGGTCGCACACGCCGCGCTTCTCCATGATCAGCGTGAGGATATCGCCCATCGAGTCGTTCGGGATGATCAGCGAGGCCTTGATCGTCGGCTCCCGGATCTCCTCGATCGTGCCCGGGTCCGGCATGTTCACCGGGTTGTCGACCTCGATGACCTCGCCGCCGTGCATGACGATCTTGTAGATCACGCTCGGGTACGTGGAGATGATCTCAACGTCGTGCTCGCGGCGGATGCGCTCCTGGATGATCTCCATGTGGAGCAGCCCGAGGAAGCCGCAGCGGAAGCCGAAGCCCAGGGCCAGCGAGCTCTCGGAGGAATACACGAACGCGGCGTCGTTCAGCCGCAGGCGGCCCAGCGCCGCCTTGAGCTTCTCGTAGTCGGCGCTGTCGAGCGGATACAGGCCGCAGAACACCAGCGGCCGCACCTCCTTGTAGCCCGGGAGCATCTCGGCGGCGGGACGGGCGGACTGCGTGATCGTGTCGCCGGTCTTGACGTCGGAGGTGTTCTTGATCGTCGAGACCACGTAGCCGACGTCGCCCGCGCCGAGCGCGTCGGTCTTGGTCATCTTCGGCAGGAACACGCCGACCTCCTTGACCTCGGCCTTCTGGCCGTTGCTCATCAGCATCATGATCTCGTTCGCCTTGAGCGAACCGGAGAAGACGCGGACATAGGCGATGCAGCCGCGGTAGGAATCGTAAAGCGAGTCGAACACCAGCGCCCGCAGGTTCGGATAGTCGGCCCAGCGCGGCGGCGGCACGCGGCTCACGACGGCCTCGAGGATGTCGACGATGCCGATGCCGGCCTTGCCGCTGGCCAGGATGGCTTCCTCCGCGGGAATCGAGAGGATGTCCTCGAGCTGGCGCGTGCAGAGCTCGAGGTTCGCGCTGGGCAGGTCGATCTTGTTGATGACCGGGATGACCTTGAGCTTCTGGCTGAACGCGAGGTGCGCGTTCGCCACGGTCTGGGCCTCAACGCCCTGTGCGGCGTCGATCAGGAGCACCGCGCCTTCGCAGGCCGCCAGGCTGCGCGAGACCTCATAGGAGAAGTCCACGTGCCCCGGCGTGTCCATGAGGTTCAGCTTGTACTCATGGCCGTCCTTTGCCCGGTACGTCATCGTGACCGGGTGCGACTTGATCGTGATCCCGCGCTCCTTCTCGAGGTCCATCGAGTCGAGGTGCTGGTCGGTCATGACCCGCTCCGCGACGGTGTTGGTGTACTCGAGCAG
>CAZUQB010000690.1:0-1803 GCA_964622405.1 uncultured Opitutaceae bacterium
TGCGCTTTGAGACGCTCATCGAGGGCGTCGACAGCGACTGGGTCCAGGCCGACGAGACCGCGCGCCGCGAGCTCACGGCAGCCCGGGACGGCCACTTCGTCTTCAAGGTCCGCGCCGTGACCGCGACCGGGGCCATCAGCCCAGTCACCGAGTTTCCGTTTGCGGTGGCGCCGCCGTGGTGGCGCACCACGCCGGCGCTCATCGGCTTTGTTCTCGCGCTCCTGCCGCTGGGTTTCGGCCTGTATCGCCTTCGCATCCACCAGCTCCAGCGCCGCAACACAGAGCTCGAGGAAAAGGTGCGCCTCCGCACCGAGGAGCTGGCGCAGGCCAGCGCGGCCAAGACCCAGTTTGTCGCGGCCATGAGCCACGACATCCGCAATCCGCTGAACGGCATCGTGGGCCTCGCGCTCGCGCTCGAGGACACGCCGCTGAACGAAAAACAGCGCGAGCTGGTCGACACGCTGCGCGAGTGCACGACCTACCTTTCAACCCTGGTCGACGACGTGCTGGATTTCGCCAGCATCGAGGCGGGCCGCGTTGAGTTGCGCGCCGCCCCGTTCTCGCCCGCGCAGCTGCTTCGTTCCGTGGTCGCGACCCTGGAGGGCGAGGCGGCCGCACGCGAAGCCCACCTGGCCATTGAGGTCGATCCCGCGCTCCCGCCCACCCTGCTGGCTGACGCCGGCCGCATCCAGCAGATCCTCGTCAACTACGTCAGCAATGCCCTGAAGTACGCCGGCGGGACCATCACGTTGTCGGCCACCGCGCCGGTGGACGCGCCGGGCGAGATCGAGTTCACCGTGGCCGACTGCGGCCCGGGCCTGACCGCAGCCGAGCAGGACGCGCTCTTCACCAAATTCCATCGGCTCGAGCGCGCAAAGAACTCCGGGATCAAGGGCACCGGGCTCGGGCTCGCCTCCTGCCGGCTCCTTGCCGACCTGATGGGAGGCTCGGTCGGCGTGAGCAGCCAAGTCGGCCGGGGAGCCCGTTTCCATCTGCGCCTGCCGCTCACGGTCGCGGCCGCGCCCACCAAGACCGCCGATGCGACGGTTCCCAACACCTCCGTCCTGCTGGTGGAGGATGCCGATTACAATGCCGAGGCGGCGAAGGCGGTGCTCGCGAAGCTTGGATTGTCGTGTGACTGGGCCAGGTCGGGCGCGGAGGCCGTCGCGTTGTTCGAGGCCCGTCGCCACAATGTCGTCCTGCTCGACCGCAATCTGCCCGACATGGACGGCACCGAGGTTGCGCGCCGGATTCGCGCGCTCGAGGAGGACGGACCGCGTGCCGTGGTGCTGGCCGTCACCGCCTACTGCACACCCGCGGATCGAAACCTCTGTCTGCAGGCCGGCATGGATGCGTTCATCGGGAAACCGCTGACACCGGCGAAACTGCGCAAGATCCTCGTGGCCGCCGGCCGGCGCCTGCTCACCGCCGCCACGATGCATGTCTCGCCGGAGGCCGAGCAGGCCGCGGCGCTCGACTACTCAATCCTCAAGTACCTTTCGGACGGCTCCGACGAAGGCCTGGGGGCCCAGGTTGAGCGCTTTCTCACGTCCTTGGACGACGCCGGCGATCGTCTTGCCGTTGCGCTCGATTCGATCGATCAGGCGGACGTGGCCGAGGTCGCGCACTCCATCCTGGGCCAAGCCCGCATGGTCGGCGCCACCGCCTTGGCCGAGGCGGCCACCGAACTGGAAAACGCGGCCCGCGCCGGGCACCGGATGATCCTGCCGGATCGCGCGGCAAGGGTATCGGACGAGATTCGCGCGCTTACGGCAGCAATGCGCTTCCGTCGGTCGGCCGCCC
>CAZUQB010000691.1:0-1802 GCA_964622405.1 uncultured Opitutaceae bacterium
GGCTGGGCACGTCGCCGTCGAGCCCAACCGTGTAGAGCTCGCCGATGAAGGGATTAAACGAGCGCCAGCGGGAGCGGAACACGACCTCGTTCGCGGTGTGCTTCCAGCCCATGACGATGTTGTTCGGCCCCATGCGGTCGGCGAGGTCGTCGCGGTCCAGCGTGGCCGAGGTGGTGAGGCGCTGCGGCACGCCGCCGTCGGCCGGCATGGTATAGACCTCGGTGTTGCCGTCGTACTGGGCCGTGAAGGCCAGCTGGCGGCCGTCCGCCGAAAACCGCGGGAATATCGCATAGCCCGGGCCGTCGGTCAGGCGGCGGGCGGTGCCGCCGGCGGCGTCGACCGTGTACAACTGGCCGGCATACGAGAAGACGATCTGGCTTCCGTTGGTTGCGGGGAAACGCAGGAGTTTTGAGGTGGACGGGGCAGTCTCGGCGGCGATCAACCATGAGGCTGCGACGGCCCAGCAGAGTGCCAGGCGGGAGATCAGTCGGGTAGTAAGCATAGTGAGTTGGGGACCCTCGCCATTTTGGCCCATTTTGCCAAACAAAATGGTCCGTCCATTCGTCGATTGGGCATTGTCGGCGTCGTCGAAATCCCTCTAGCGTCGGACCAAACACCCATGCACCCCTCATTACGAAAATTGTCCCTGACCCTCGGTTTTGCCCTCGCAGCGGCGGTCGCTGTCCACGGCACAACCTCCGCGAGCCTCGCCGATTTCCAGGCCCTGGCCGCCAAGTCCAACTGCACGCTCGTCCTCCCGCAGTACCCGGTGACGCCCGCGGAAATCAAGGCCCGCGCCGAGAGCGTCCTCAAGGAGGCCGACGTCGCGCTCGACGCCCTCGCCGCCCAGGACCATGCCAAGCTGACGTTCGCGAACACCTTCGGCGCCTATGACGCCATCACCGCGAAGGTCGTCGATGTTGCCCTGGTGGTCGGCACCATCGCCGAGTCGAGCATGGACAAGGCCATGCGCGACACCGCGAACGAGGTGTCGGTGAAGCTGGAGGAGTGGGGCGTGTCGCTCGACTACCGCGAGCCGCTCTACCGCACGCTCAAGGCCTACGTCGACTCCAAGCCGACGCTCGATGCCGAGCAGCAGCGGCTCGTCGACTTCCAGATGCGCGACTACCGCCGCGCCGGCCTCAGCCTCGCCCCGGCCCAGCGCGCGCTGGTCGAGAAGCTGCGCAAGGAACTCGCCGCCGTCTCGACGGAGTTCGGCGTCAACATCAACGAGGCCCGCGCCCCGCTCGACTTCACGAAAGAGGAGCTCGTCGGCCTGCCCCAGAGCTTCCTCGACAGCCCCGGGGTCAAGCAGCCCGACGGCCGCTACCGCGTGATGGCGAACATCACGTGGCACGCCCAGGCGATCGGCGAAAACGCCGACAACCCGGACGTCCGCCGCAAGGTGCTCACGGCCCGCTTCCACCTCGCGCAGGAGAAGAACGGCCCCGTGCTCAAGAAGCTGGTGGTGCTGCGCGCCGACATCGCCCACCTCCTGGGCTACGGCAACTGGGCCGATTACCGCACGGAGACGCGCATGGCCAAGACCGGCGCGACCGCGGTCAAGTTCGAGGAGGACCTCGTGGCCGGCCTGCAGCCGAAGCTTGATGCCGAGCTCGCCGAGCTCCTCGCCCTCAAGGTCAAGCAGACCGGCGACGCCAACGCGAAACTCGAGCTGAGCGACATCGGCTACTACACGAACAAGCTGAAGAAGGAGAAGTACGCCGTGGATGCCGAGAAGCTCCGGGTCTACTTCCCGTACCAGAAGACCCTCGAGGGCATGTTCGCGATCTACCAGAAGA
>CAZUQB010000692.1:0-1798 GCA_964622405.1 uncultured Opitutaceae bacterium
TAGCCGCGGGCGTCGAGGCCGGTGAAGTGACGGAAGACGCGGGCGAAGTACTGGCTCGAGCTGAAACCGCAGGCGAGGGCGATCTCGGTCACCGACTCCTCGGTTTCCTTGAGGGCCTGCTTGGCGCGGTCGATGCGCAGGCGGTTGACCAGCACCAGCGGGCTGTCGCCGGTCAGGCGACGGCACAAGGTGGCAAATCGTGAACGTCCAAGTCCGCATCGCTCCGCCATCTCCTCCAGCGACCACGTCTGCGCGCTGTGCTCCCGCAGCTGGCCGATGAAGTCGGCCACCCGCCGCTCCGACGCGGCGGCCGCGCCATCAACCGGGCCGGCCTCGATGCTGCGCACCAGCTCGAACACCGCCAGCCGGACCAGCGCGTGACAGTAGCTCGGGCTGTGGGCGCCGGGATGCGTCAGTTCCTCAACGATCACCGGCAGCAGCCAGCGCATGCGGGGCGTGGCCGGGTAGCAGTGCCGGCCGCACCGGGTCAGCAGGCCGCTGATGCGCCGCGCCTCGGCGGCGTTGATGCCGAACGCTGGGTGAAACCCGAACGACTCCCGCGGCCGGCGCAGGCCGCCGTCGAGCCCGATCTGCACCCATTGCCAGTGGTGGCCCGGCTCAAACTCGTCGACGCTGCCATGCTCCTGCCACGGCAGCGAAAAGTACACCGAGCCGGCCGTGACCCGCTCGACGCGGCCCTCCACGTGCCAGTTGAGCGCGCCCTTCTCGAGCAGGATGATCTCCAGCCCGTGGTCACGGTGCGTCGGAAGGGTGCGGGCGCTGCCGCGGCCGAAGCGTGGGATGCTTCTCATCGATGTGCACGATTTGCCACTGCCCAACGCTGGACGCAAGCCGGCGCCGCGGCTGGTAGACTTGCCGCGACCACCCATCCAGGCTCAAGCCGCACCGGAGAAAACGGAGGCAACCGAGACATCTTGGTTCCCTCGATTTGCTCCAGTGCAACGAATCGAACCCACCCCATGAAACTCTCCCCCACGCAGATCGAGCAATTCCGCCGCAAGGGCTACGTCGCCGTGCCCGGCTTCTTCACCCCGCAGGAAACGGCGGCGCTGCAGGCCGACATCGCGCGGCTCAAGCGCAACGGGTTCCTGCGCAATGTCGCGACCGATGGCGACGGCAAGACGCAGTCGGCCACAAAGCAGAACCTGCAGCTCTGCCCCGCGAATTTCTACAGCACCCTGATCCGCGCCCTGCCCTTCGCGCCCAAGGTCGTCGAGGCGGTCACCCAGCTGATCGGCCCGGAGATCACCCTTCACCTCGACCAGATCTTCCTGAAACCCGGCCGGACCGGCATGGGCACGGCCTGGCACCAGGACAACGCCTACTTCCGGATTCCCAAGCCGCTTCGCGGCACGGCCATGTGGATTGCCGTCCACGACGCCACCGCGTCCAACGGCACGATCCGCGTGATCCCCAACGCCTGGGAGGAGCCGCTGCCCCATCAGCGCGACGGCAACAGCGACCATCACATCCGCTGCTTCCCGGACGAGGCGAAGGCTGAGACGATCGAGCTGAAGGCCGGCGGGGTGATCTTCTTTTGCTACGGAACTCCTCATGCCACCGGCGACAACCAGACCGACACCGAGCGGGCGGGACTGGCCTACCACTTCCTGTGCGAGGACCAGACGGACGACGCCTTCTACTCCACCGGCCGGATCGGCAACCCCCGCCCGCGGCTCACGGGCCCACGCGCCACCGGCGGGCTCGAGGAATACGGCAACGTCATCGCCGGCACCTGGGACGCCGAGGTCGAGCGGGCGGTCGCGCCGCGTTAGGC
>CAZUQB010000693.1:0-1796 GCA_964622405.1 uncultured Opitutaceae bacterium
GCTGGAGAATCGCAATGATTCGCGGATCGAGACCATCACGGGGTTCGTGAAGGCCCTGGGCGGACAGGTTGAGATACGCGCCGTGTTTCCCGATGCCCAGCTCTCGATCTTCTCATCGTCGCCGGCGGCGAAACTGAAATTGGGACGGCAAAGGAGCCAGGCCGCCAAGCGCAGAGCTTGACGGTGGGCGGTGGGCGGTGGACTGAGGGCGGTAGGCGGGGGCTGGCCGTTGGATGCTCTTTTCTTGCCGCAAGGCGCAGACGGCGCATCAGCGATGTGGCTGGGATGAGCGACCGCCTCCTCATGCAAGTTGCTACCATTCGTCCTGTAGCAGACGACGCCAAGCGGCTTCCTTTTTCGGCCGAGGGCGACCTGAGGAAACAGGCCGATCCTCGAGCAAAAACGTTCATACGGCCACTGCTTATCGCTTACCGCCTACCGCCTACCGCCTATCGCCTACCGCTTCCACCCTCCGCCTACAACCGATCCCCGAAGCGAATCTTCTTCACGGCCTTCTTCTTCTTCGGCGACGGGAGGATGCCGAGTCTGGGGTCGTTGGCGCGGACTAACTGGACTAATCGCTTGGCGTCGCGCTCGAAGGTGTCGCCGGCCTCGGGGAGATAGAGCCATTTGCCGAGGATCGGATGCTGCTGCAGCGAGGGAAACTCGGCGCGCAGGCTGGCGTGATGCTCGCGGTACGTGCACACCAGCACGCCCTGCCACGGTTCGCCCTGGGTCGTGAGGAACAGGTGGTGTTTTCCGTGCAGCATGATCGTCCGTCCGCCAAACCAGGACTTCAGGATGAACGTCGGCTCGTCGACCAGCGGCTCCGCAAGCCATTGCAGCGGATGCTCGGGTTTTACCGCGCGGGCGCGAATCTCAGGGGTTCGAAGCTTCACGGGTGGGATCAGAAGCTAGAAAATAGGAGATGGGAAATGGAAGGCGGCGGTAGGCTGTAGGCTTTAAGCTCTAAGCTTTAGGCTCTAGGCTTTAGGTCTACCGCCTACCGCCTACCGCTTATCGCTCCTTCGGCACCAGCGTTCCCAGGCCGCGCATGGTCGCGTCGGTCACGGCGCGGTACTTCCACTGGCCGGGCCAGTCGCGGTGGAGGAGTTGATCCAGCCGATCCGACCCGCCCGAGACGGCCACCGTGCGCAGCAGCGGCGTGCCCGTGGCGGCGAGCAGGGGCAGGCGCTCGGCACTCGCGCGGATCAGGCCCTCGACCACGGCCGAGAGCATCTGCGTGCGGTTGCTCGCCAGCGTGAGCCCCGTGAACGCGCCTTGGCGCTGATCGATGCTCGTGCGCTCACCGGCCATGTACGGGTCGAAGCGAACTGTGCCCGACGCGGCCGGGCCGATCCGGGCCAGCCGACGGAACTCCGCGCGGAACTCCTCGAGCGGCATGCCCTGGAAGAACTGATCGCGCACCCAATAGATCGCCGATGCAGCCGCGGCGAGCGTACTCACCTGGAGCCACTTGCCCTCCACGCCGAGTGCGCGGGTCAGGAGCCGCTCATGCGGCTTCGGGCGCACGGTGCAGAGTGCGAGGACGTCCGTCGACCCGCAGACGTTGAATAATTGTCCCGGCTTGGCGCCCGCCAGCAGCATGCCGGCGCTGCCGTCCATCAGTCCCACGATCATCGGCGTGCCGGCGCGCAGGCCGAACTCCCGCGCCGCCTCCGGCAGGATCGTGCCGCCAATGCGGTCAGCGTCGTGGACCTCGGGCAGAAGCGAGGAATTCACGCCGAGATTGGCGCAGAGTTCCGGGCTCCAGCCGTCGAGCTTCAGGGTGTTGT
>CAZUQB010000694.1:0-1794 GCA_964622405.1 uncultured Opitutaceae bacterium
CGAGCAGGAACTGGCGGACGACCTTGTCGTTGTATTCAATCGTGATTTTTTGGGCGGGCATGGTCGGAGGGAAAGAAGGCGGTCAGCCCCGCGGGGCGGGCGGCGGGGGCGGGGAGGCGGGCCGCGCCAGGCGCGGCGTCTCCTCGGCGAGCGGCAGCAGCGACTCGCGCTCCGCATTGCTGAAACGGCGCGTGTGCTCGCGCAGGAAGAACACGATGAACGTGAACGCGAGGCACAGGCTGACCGCGACGGCCAGCGGGATCACCGGCAGGGAGAAATGATTCACGTCTTGGCGGTGGTCCGGATGGTGGCGGTGGCGTGCGTCCCCCGGACGGCGTGTCCATGGACGTGCCCGTGACGATGACGGAGCAGTTCCTTTGCGGCGAGCCAGTTGTCCAGTTCGACACCCTCAAGGCAGCCTCCCTCCACCCAAAGGTGGTAGGCCAGTTTCTGGATCTCGGCCTCGGTCGGATCGACGGCCGTGAGCGGAGCGGGATCGGTCGGCAGCATGGATTTCATGATGGTGCTCCTGGTTGAGGGTTTGGGGTTCGCCTCAACTATAGCCAGCGGCCCCCGGGGGCGGCTCCGCGCCGTTTGTCCAGCGCTGCGCATATCTTGTTGTTGGGCGGCGTGAAAGGGCCAAAAGATGCGCCGGGCCTGACAACGCACGCGTAGCGCCTGCGGGGGAAATTTGCGAAGGTGGGTCCATGTCCAAACGGCTCGCCGCGCTGCTGACTACCCACCGGGCGGAATTGAAGGCCGCCTGGGACCGCGAGCTGCGTCTGGCGGGCCCACCGAACTCGGCGCTCGCGCTACCGGACATCCTCGTCCACCGCATGGACGACACGCTCGACTTGTTCGCGTCGCTGCTGCGGCGGGAGCCGGCGAAGCACTGGCCAAACGAGCCCGCCCCGGAATGGGCGCACCTCCGCGACCACTGCCGCTGTGGGCTCAACCCGCTGCTCGACTACTTCTCCTCCGGCGGCACCGCCCTGCGCGAGGTGTTCCCGCAGCTGTCCGTCGCCGACGGCCACGCCCTCGGCCAGGCCTGGTACTGCCTCGCCCAGCAGGAGGTCAACTGCCTCTGCACCGTCTGCTGCCGCACCTGCCCGCCGGCCGTGCCCGCCAGCCACGTCTCGGCCCCGGGGGCCTGACGCCCTGCGATCCGGATTGAGTGCGGGCGCCGCGCCGCCAGTCTCGGCGCATGTCCCTGAGTCTCGAGGAAGCCGCGCGCCAGAACGGCCGCGTCATCTACCTGGAGCTGCTCGTCCTGGTCCTGTCGCTCTTCTCGCTCGCCGCGACCGCCGCACTCTGGCTGCTCGAGCTCGAGCCGGAAACGCGTCGCCTGCTGCACGGCGCCGACGACGTGGTCTGCGCCGTCTTTCTCACGGACTTCGTGGTGCATCTCTGGCGGGCGCCGTCGCGGCGCGAGTACCTGAAGTGGGGGTGGATCGACCTGCTTTCGAGCATGCCGGAGATCAGCTGGCTCCGCTGGGGCCGGGTGGTCCGCGTGTTCCGCATCCTGCGCGCGCTAAGCTCGCTCCGTGCGGTGTACAGCCATTTCCGCGCCGACCGGGCGCGCGGCGCGTTCGTGGCGGTCGGCCTCCTGTCGGTCATCGCCGTGCTGCTGGCCACCATCGCGGTCTTCGAGTTCGAGCGCGGCCAGCCGGGCGCCAATATCCACACGGCCGGTGACGCGCTGTGGTGGGCGTTCGCGACCATCACGACCATCGGCTACGGCGACCGGTTTCCGGTGACCGGCGCCGGGCGCGCCGTGGCCGTCTGCCTGGTGGT
>CAZUQB010000695.1:0-1791 GCA_964622405.1 uncultured Opitutaceae bacterium
AACAACCAGATCAACGCCCAGGAGGGCTCGAGCTACCTCGGCCAGTACAACCGCGAGGTCCGCGGCTATCGGCGCCACCGTGTCGTGACCGCGCAGTCGACCGTGACCAAGGTCTTCGGCCCGACGCTCGGCGCCGACCAGCTCACGCTCGTCGCCGAGGGCGGCGGCGTCTGGGTCAACCTCCCGAGCAAGGATGTCCTCCGCTACGACGGCCCGGGCACGTTCACCGCCGGCAGCGCGACGGCGATGACCAACACCGGGTTCGGCACGATCCCGGCCACGCCGGCCTCGGCCTTCGCCGACTCGTTCTCCTGGGGCTACCAGATCCTCGCCAAGCTCGACTACACGAATGCGTTCCACGGCGTGAACTTCTCGCCGTCGCTCGCCTTCGTGCATGACGTGAAGGGCGTGACGCCGCTCCCCCTGGCCAACTTCATCGAGGGCCGGAAGAGCATCAACCTGGCGGCCGAGTTCACCTTCCAGAACGCTTGGGCGCTGGAGTTCCGCTACGTGAACTACACCGGCGCCGGACGGTACAACCTCCTCAACGACCGCGACTATGTCGCGACCACGCTGAAGTACTCCTTCTAACCGCCCCCCCCGCGACCCCATGAAAAAGCTCCTGCTCTCCTCCCTGTTTGCCCTCTCCGCCGCGGGTCTGGCCGCGGCTGTCTCCGCCGACCAGGCCGCGCGCCTCGGCGCCGACCTGACCCCGCTTGGCGCGGAAAAGGCCGGCAGCGCCGACGGCCTCATCCCGGCCTGGGATGGCGGCGTCACCGCGCCCGCCGGCTACAAGCCCGGCGACCACCACCCCGACCCGTACGCCGCCGACAAGCCGCTCTACACGGTCACGGCGTCGAACCTCGCGCAGTACCAGGACAAGCTCACGGCGGGCCACATTGCCCTGCTGAAGGCCTATCCGGACTACAAGCTCGAGGTCTACCCGACCCACCGCAGCTTCTCGAACCCGCAGCGGATCTACGACGCGACCAAGCAGCATGCCACCACCGCCCGCCTCACCGAGGGCGGCAACGGCATCACCGGCACGGTCGTCGGCGCCCCGTTCCCGATCCCCGCCAACGGCCTCGAGGTCGTCTGGAACTTCCTCACCCGCTACCGCGGCGTCTGCGCGGCCCGCCACATCGGCCAGGCCGCCCCGCAGCGCAACGGCAGCTACACGATGGTCGATTTCGACGACGAGTTCCTGTTCAACTACTGCCGCGAGAACATCACCGAGAACGACCTCGAGAACACGCTCGTGTTCTTCAAGCAGGCCGTCACCGCCCCCGCCCGCCTCGCCGGCACCATCCTGCTCGCCCACGAGACGATGGACCAGGTCAAGGAGCCGCGCCGCGCCTGGATCTACAACACCGGCCGCCGCCGCGTGACCCGCGCCCCGAACGTCGCCTACGACAATCCCGGCACCGCGGCCGACGGCCAGCGCACCAGCGACCAGTTCGACATGTTCAACGGCGCGCCCGACCGCTACAACTGGACGCTCGTCGGCAAGAAGGAGATGATCGTCCCGTACAACTCCTACCGCCTCCACAGCGACCAGGTGAAGTACGCCGACATCATCCGCCCGCTCCACCTCAACCAGGACCTCGCCCGCTACGAGGTGCACCGCGTGTGGGTGGTCGACGCCACGCTCAAGCCCGGCACCTCGCACCTTTACTCACGGCGCACGTTCTACATCGACGAGGACAGCTGGCAGATCCTCGCCGCCGACCAGTATGACGGCCGCGGCGCGATGTGGCGCGTCTCCGAGGCGCACTGCATCAACTACTACGA
>CAZUQB010000696.1:0-1787 GCA_964622405.1 uncultured Opitutaceae bacterium
GCGCGGCCGTTGGGCGCGTAGGTGGCGAGGAACGCGCCGGGAAAACGGTCCGACTGCGCGAGCGCCACGTTCGCCGCCCACTGGCCGGCGATGTACTGCGAAACCGGGAAGCCCGCCTCGGCATAGCGGATCGCCGGCGCGAGCAGGTCCTTCACCGGGAGATGGCCAAACCTGCCGTGCAGCTCGAACCAGCCGCTGACGCAGCCGGGCACCGAGATCGGCAGCATCCCGCGCATCGGGATGTGATGGGGTGTGCCGGCCTTCACGAGCTCCGCCTTGAGCTGCTCGAAACTCAGGCCCAGTGGCGAGCGACCCGAGGCGTTCAGGCCGTAGAGCTTTTTGGTCTTCGCATCGTACACGATCGCGAACAGGTCGCCGCCGACGCCGCTGCCCGTCGGCTCCATCAGCCCGAGCGCGGCATCGCACGCGATCGCGGCGTCCACCGCCGACCCGCCGGCCTTGAGCACATCGATGCCGATCTGGGTGACCAGCGGCTGGCTCGTGCACACCATGCCATGCTGGGCGATCACGACCGAGCGCGTGGCGAAGGTGCGACCGTACACGCGGTCGATCTGGGCGGAAACCGTCCCGACGGCGAACAGGCCAGCCAGCAGGACAAGGGCGCGAGGAAGACTCATGATTGGAGGCTACGCTCCCGACCCCCAGCGTCAAACCGCGCCCCACGTCGGCCTCCGTCAAACAGGGGGTCAGAGTATGTGATGTGTGGTCTGGGGCGTCGCCTGCACGTGAAGCCACTCCGTGAGATCGGGATCCGGGGTGCGCTGCCACGCGGCGATGTTGCGGCTTGCTTCGTTGATTGCGCCAAGGCCGAGATAGCCGGTGAGCCAGCGATTCGTCGCGGCGCCCCGCAGCTTCATGGCTGCGGCAATCGCGAGTTTCCACGAGGCCGATTTGCGGGCACGCAGGGCGTCCTGACGGGTCCGGCCCAGCGACGTGAGCAACGCCTCCGCCTGGCGCTCCCACGCGTGATGCAGCGCGGCAAGGGTGTCGTCGCTGGCGGCGTCGGGTCGCGTGTGCGCACGACGGTGCTCCACGACCAGCTTGCACAGAAACTCCGGGGAGCCCATCGCCGTCCCGCGCGTCATCTGGTCGAATCCCATGGTCTTCTGCGCCGCCTCGTCCTGCAGCAGCCAGCGCAGGTATTCTACATAGGCTTTGCGCCCCTGGCTCGTGTCGGGCAGGTTGCCGGCATGCACGAGCGCGGCGCGGGGGTCATACCAAGCCGGACGCAGCTTTGGGTGCATCAGCCAACGCAGACTGTTCCAAGGATAGGAGGGCAGGGCCTCGATCGTCACCGCCCCGGCGCGGACCGGGTTCAGGTGGATATAGTGGCATAGCGGACCGAGCCGGGTCTCCGGATCGACCGTGATTTTCTTGTAGCGGCCCTGGAAAAGATGCCCGTGTTCGTTGCGAAACCGGTTGAAGCGCACGGCAAAGGTCCCGAGCCACCACTGCATGCCACGCACGAGGTTGGCTTGGGGCGTGAGCGTTGCGGCGTGAAAATGGTTGATCATCACCGCCCAGGCGAAGCTGATCCAGCCGAAGCGCAGATGCACCTCGCACAGGCTGGAAAGAAATGCCCGCTTGGTGCTGTCCTCCTGGAAGACCTGGCGGCGGTAGTTGCCTCGGTTGATCAGGTGTTGGACAGTTCCCGGTTCCTCGATCCTTTTCTTTCGCGCCATGCAACCGGTCGAAGCAGCCTCAGTCCATCGAAGTCAATGGGTCTACAGCCAAGCTGAACCAAAGGACAGGTATCACGTGCGCAT
>CAZUQB010000697.1:0-1782 GCA_964622405.1 uncultured Opitutaceae bacterium
TGTTGCCGAAGGCCCCGAGCGCGCCCTCGAGCTTCTGGCCGAGGTTGCCCAGCTCAGTCATGATCGCGTTGATGTCGGGCGTGACCTTGGTGCGGATCTCCGCCCCCGGGGCCAGCGGCGGCGCGCCGGGGGTGCCGAGATCGATGCCGACGTAGTTGGTGCCGATGATGCCCGCCATGATGATGCTGGCGGTCGCGTCGCGCGGGATGGAGAAGTCCTTCCCGATGCGCAGCACGGCCTCGGCGCGGCGTCCGGCGAGGCGGGTCTTCTCGACGACGCCGATCTTCACGCCCGCCATGCGGACTTCGTCGCCCTCCTTCAGCTCCTTCAGGCTCTCGAAGCCGGCGACGATGGTGTAGCCCTTGTTCTTGGAGAAAAAGCCGCCGCCACTCAGCGCCTCGTACGTCACCCAGGTGAGGGCGAGTCCGAGCAGGAAAAAGAGGCCGACGCGGATGGTCTGCTGTGCGTTGTTCATGGTTCAGGTCTCCAATTGCTTGTAACGGGGATTCTGCAGATCGATCTGGGGATAGAGGAACGCCGCGACGCGCGGGTCCTTTGGTTCGCGCAGGTCGGCCGGGGTTCCGAGAAAGATGAGCTGGCCGTCCATGAGGATGCCCACGCGGTCGGCGATGTTCAGCGCGAGGTCGCGGTCGTGGGATACCACCAGGGTCGTGACGTGATACTCGTTCTTCAGCAGCGCGATGATCTCGCTGATCGTGGCTGACATGACGGGGTCAAGCTCGCTGGTGGGCTCGTCGTAGAGCATGAGCTGGGGTTCCATCACGAGTGCGCGCGCGATGGCGACGCGCTTCTTCATGCCGCCGGAGAGCTCCGACGGGTATTTCTCGGCCGCACCCTCGAGCGAGAGGATCTGCAGCGCCCGGCTCACCTTTTCCCGGATGCCGGCCTCGGTCGCGAGGTTGTGCTCGCGGAGGTAGAGCGCGAGATTGTCGTAGACCGTGAGCGAGTTGAACAGCGCGCCCGCCTGGAAGACGATCGCCATGCGCACCTTTTCGCGGGTCTCCTCGTGGGTTGCATCCAGCCCTTCGATCTGCACGCGGCCGCCCGACGGCAGCTCGAGGCCGACGATGTGCTTCAGGAGCACGCTCTTGCCCGAGCCGCTGGGCCCCATCAGCACGAAGATCTCGCCGGGCTCCACGTTGAAGCTCACGTCGTGCAGCACCACGCGGTTGCCGAAGCTCTTGCTCAGGCCCTCGATCGCCACGCTGACGGCGGGCGTCTCGTGCTCGGTGAAGGGATTGCGGGTTTGGCTGGTGCCGGGCATGGCGGGTTACATCAGGACCTTCGTCACGAAGTAATCGAGGACGAGGATGAGGATGAGGGAGACGACCACCGCGCGCGTGACGGCCGCGCCGATCTCGCGCGGGCCGCCGCGGGTGTTGAGGCCGATGTTGCAGCACACGAGGGTCACGACGAAGCCGAAGCACTCCGCCTTGATCAGGCCGTTCATCACGTCCTTGAACTTCATGAACCGCCGGAGCGCGGTGAAGTAGGCCTCGGGCTCGATGCTGATGAACGCGACGTATTTGGCGACGATCGCGCCGCCGAACCAGCCGACCAGGTCGGCGATGATCGCCAGCACCGGCACCATCACGAGCACGGCCGCCAGCCGCGGCAGCACGAGGATGCGCGCCGGCGGGATGTTCATCGTCACGAGCGCATCGACCTCCTGGTAGACCTTCATCGACGCCAGCTCGGCGGTGATCGCCGAGCCGACGCGGCCGGCGAGCAGGATCGCGACCATCACGGGGCCGAGCTCGC
>CAZUQB010000698.1:0-1779 GCA_964622405.1 uncultured Opitutaceae bacterium
ACCTGCGCCGGCAGGCCGTGCAGGAGGCGGCCGACGGCCCGGGCGTGCTCCGGGGTGTCGTTCTGGCCGGCGATCAGCGTCCACTCATAGAATATCCGGCGGCCGGTCTGCTCGCTGTAGGTGCGACAGGCGGACATGAGTTCGTCGAGGGGCCACTTTTTCGCGGCGGGAACCAAGGCGACCCGCTCGGCCTGGGTGGCGGCATGCAGGGAGACGGCGAGATGCAGGGGACGCGACTCGCGCGCAAGCCGGAGGATGCCGGGCACGACCCCCACAGTGCTGAGCGTGATGCGGCCCGCGCCGAGGGCGAGACCGGCCTCGTCACGCAGGATGTCGACCGCATGCATCACGGCGTCGTAGTTGTGCAGCGGCTCGCCCATACCCATGAGCACGACATTGCGCAGGCGGTGGGGCTCGCGGGCGGTGCGGAGGGCCCGCGCGATGTGGACCGCCTGGGCGACGATCTCGCCCGGGGTGAGATGACGCGTGTAGCCCATCTGTCCGGTCGCGCAAAACACACAACCCATCGCGCAGCCAACCTGGCTCGAGATGCAGGCGGTGACCCGCCCGGTGAACCGCATCAGCACGGTCTCGATGCGATGGCCATCATCGAGCCCCAGCAGGTACTTTCTCGTGAAACCGTCGCTCGAGTCGGTCTCCAGTGCGGTGGGCAGCACGCCCAGCCGGGCCTCCCGCGCCAGCACGGCCCGCACCTTGGTCGGCAGATCGGTCATGGCGGCGAACGAATCGGCCAGCTGGAGGTAGAGGTAGTTCCAGAGCAGGGCGGTGTGGAACGGGTTGACATCCCAGCGCACCAGCTGGAGGCGGAGTTCCTCCCGGGTCAGGTCATACAGATTGACGGGCTTGGTGCGCACCCCGCGGTGCATAGGCGGTGCGGCGGCAAAGGACAGTCTTTTCGTCGGACCGTTCGAGCAGAGTGGGATTGTCGCCGCGGTCGGCCTGCGCTGTCCTCGCGCGCATGAAATACCGGCCGCTCGGACGCAGTGACCTCAAGGTGTCGGAGATCAGCCTGGGCTGCTGGACGATGGGCGGACTCAACTGGGTCAACGGCACGCCGAACGGCTGGGCCAATGTGAACGAGGACGAGATCACGGCGGCGATCCGGCGGGCGGTGGACGCGGGCGTGAACCACTTCGACAACGCCGACGTCTACGGCAACGGCAAGGCCGAGCGGATGCTGGCGCGGGTGCTGAAGCGGCTCGGGCTTAAGTCCACCGACTTCATCATCGCCACCAAGGTCGGTCATTTTCCCGGCACCGCGGAGCACGCCTACGAGCCGCTGCACATCCGTCACCAGTGCGAGCAGTCGCTGCGAAACCTCGGGCGCGACTACATCGACCTGTACTATCTGCACCACGGCGACTTCGGTCCCAAGGGCGAGTGGCTGCAGGGTGCGGCCGACACGCTGGATGCGCTGCTGAAGGAGGGAAAGATCCGGCTCAAGGGCCAGAGCGCGTATTCAGAGCAGGATTTTGCGCGGGCGGTGCCGGTCGTGAAACCCGCGGCGCTGCAGTCGTGGGCCAATGCGCTGGCGCCGGATTTCATCCGTCCCGGCGGCGTGGTGCCACGGCTGCTGACGGAGCACGGCATGAGCTTCGTGGCCTTCAGTCCGCTCGCCCAGGGCCTGCTGCTCGACAAGTTCGACCCGGAGAAGCCGCCGCAGTTCGAGGAGGGCGACCACCGGCGCAACAGCGGCCGGTTCACCCCGGAGAAACTCCGCGCCCTGAAGCCGAAACTTGCGCAGCTGAAGGCGCGGTT
>CAZUQB010000699.1:0-1776 GCA_964622405.1 uncultured Opitutaceae bacterium
GCTCGCGCTGCACCAGCGGCGTCTCGCTGAACTGGTCGAGCAGGCCCCACGGCACCCGCCGCTCCCGCAGCGCCTGCTCCAGCGCCGTGGCGTGCTGCCAGGCCAGCAGGCGGTTGAGGTTCGCGCCGGGACGGGCCATCAGCTCGTTGTACTTCGGCATCCCGCAGAAGCAGGTCCGCACCACCACGCCCTTCGTCTCGCGGATCAGCCGGTCGAGCTTGATGATCTGGGTCTCGGCGATCTTCTTCGAGTCCTTCACGCCCGCCTTGATCCACGCGTCAATCGCCGGCTTGTCGGCGATGACCGTCGCGGCGATGACCGGCCCGAAAAAGTCGCCCTTGCCGCTCTCGTCGAGCCCGGCATGCGCCTCGAACCAGTCGGGGTGCAGCACTTCGTCGTAGCCGAGCTTCGCGGCGCCGGTCACCTCGGGCTCGATGGTGTTCGTCACGAAATCCGCGGTGCCCTTGCCCGCGACCACGACCTTGCCGCTGGTGTAGGCGGTGACGTTGATCCGCAGGTGGTCCGCCTTGTAGGCGAACCGCGCGTAGGCCACCTCGAAGGGCGTGAAGCCGCGCGCCTCGCAGATGGCGTGGAGCTTCCCCATCTGGGCGTCGTCGAGCTTGACGGTATAGGACGCGATCGGCTTCGGGGCCTCCTCGTCGGCGGTCGGCTTCTTCGGCATGCGCCCGACAGCGCCGCAAAATTCCCCGCAAAGGGCAAAGGAGAAAACGCGGCACACTCGGCCCTGTCCTCACGTCCGTTCGGCTCCATCTCCCCAGGCCCGGTGTCTGCCGACGACGCGAACCAGCGCGGAGGAGTACCGACGATCCGCGATCATTCGCGTGATCCGCGGGGTGATTGGCCGGATTGGCCGATTGCCTCCGCCCGCAATTCAAGCTCGGATCGCGCGATGCCCAGCCCATCCGGCGCCCAGCTCACCGCCGCCAAGACGCCTTTCCACCGCGCCCTCGCCGGCTGGTACCGCAGCTGCGCCCGTCCGCTGCCGTGGCGGGATTCTCCGTCGCTGTACAAGACGGTGGTGAGCGAATTCATGCTCCAGCAGACGCAGGTGAAGACGGTCCTGCCGTATTTCGACCGCTGGCTCGCCGCCCTGCCCAATTTCGCCGCCCTCGCCGGGGCACCCGAGGCGCAGGTCCTGAAACTCTGGGAGGGACTCGGCTACTACTCGCGGGCTCGCAACCTCCACCGTCTCGCCCAGGCGCTGGTCGCGCGACCCGCGCCGCCCGTCACCCCGGAGGAGTGGCGCGAGCTGCCCGGCGTCGGGCCCTACACCGCCGCGGCGATCACGAGCATCGCGTTCGGCGCCCCCGCGGCCTGCGTCGACGGCAACGTCGTGCGGATCCTGGCGCGCCTCACCGCCGATGGCACGGCGTTCCGCGACTCCGCGAGCGCCGCCAAGGCCTTCGCGCCCCTCGCGCAGGCGCTGCTGCCCGCCGCGAATCCGGGCGACCACAACCAGGCCATGATGGAGCTCGGGGCCACCGTGTGCTTCCGCCAGAATCCGCTGTGCCTCACGTGCCCGGTCCGGGACTTCTGCGCCGCCGCCCGCCGCGGCGATCCCACGGCCTATCCGCGCTTGGCCGCGAAGAAGACCGAGCAAGTCGCCGTGACCCGGGTCTGGTGCGTCCGCCGCGGCGCGCTGCTGCTCCATCTCACCGGCGCCGGCGCGCGCCGCTTTGCCAACATCCACGAGCTGCCCACCGCCGCGCAGGCCGGTCTCACCGACGCCCAGGCGGCGCGCGGGAAATTGCTCGC
>CAZUQB010000700.1:0-1775 GCA_964622405.1 uncultured Opitutaceae bacterium
CAGGCTCCCTACGGTGCCTTTGATGCCTTCCGGGACGCCCAGAAGTCCTGGCTGCCGGATTACGCACTGTTTTCAGCCCTCAAGGGCCATTTCGATGGCCAGCCCTGGTGGCAATGGCCAGCCACGGTCCGGACCCCGGCAGCCGCGAGAAAATCGCCGCTGCCGAAGCAGCTGGCCAACCGGATCGAAGCCTACGAGTTCATCCAGTACCTCTTCTTCGGCCAGTGGAGCCAGCTTCGCGCCGCCGCCCGGAAGCTTGGGATCTCCATCATCGGCGACACGCCGATCTTCGCGGCCTTGGACAGCGCCGACGTGTGGGCCAATCCGGAACTCTTCCAACTCGATCTCAAGACCTCCCGTCCGACCGCGGTCGCCGGCTGCCCGCCGGACTATTTCTCGGCCGACGGTCAGCTTTGGGGCAATCCGCTCTACGACTGGCCGGTCCACGCCCAGACCGGTTACGCGTGGTGGCTGGACCGCCTGCGCGCCAATTTTGCCCTGTGCGACATCGTCCGCATCGACCATTTCCGCGGCTTTGAGTCGTACTGGTCGATCCCGGCAGGTTCACCCAATGCCCGTCCCGGCAAATGGGTTCCCGGCCCCGGGCTCGATTTCTTCCGCGCCGTGCGGTCGGCCCTGCCCGACGCCCGGCTGATCGCCGAGGACCTCGGGACCCTGACGCCTGAGGTGCTGGCGCTGCGCGATGCGACCGGGCTGCCCGGGATGGCGGTGCTGCAGTTCGCGTTTGGCGGCGACAACGAAAATTTCTACCTCCCGCACAATCACCGCGCGAACTGTGTGATTTATCCCGGCACCCACGACAACGACACCACGCGCGGCTGGTACGCCACGGCCGATGAAAAGACCCGCGACCACGTGCGCCGCTACTTCCGCGTCAGCGGTCAGGACGTGAACTGGGACCTGCTCCGGGCCGCGTACGCCTCGGTGTGCGCGCTCGCCGTGATTCCCCTGCCGGATCTCCTGGGCCTCGGCTCCGAGGCGCGCTTCAACAGTCCCGGCAAGCCCGAGGGCAACTGGTCCTGGCGCTATCGCGCAAATGACCTCGCAACCCTCGAGCGCAACGCCGCCAAGTACCTCCGCGAACTCGCCGAGCTCTATCGCCGGTAGGACCCGGAGTGCGCGGCCACCGGGCGGTCACGAAGAGTTTCGCCGCAAGAAGGCACAAGAGGCGCAGATTGAACCAAATCTGGTTTGGCTGCGGCCGAATCGGTACCTTAAGCCAAACGCTTTTTTTGGGTGTCGCGGCGGCAGGCAGTTCTTGCGCCTTTTGCGCCTTCTTGCGGCTACAATTCCGCTCGAGATGCCCTAGCGCGCTCCGTCCCGTCCCGCCAGCAGATGCTCGCGGATGAGCGGGATGACATCCTCGGCCGCGTCCTCAAGCACGTAGTGCCCGGCGTCCGCGAGCCGCACGCAGCGCGCGTTCGGGAACAGCTCGCGCCACCGCAGCAGGAAGGTCTCGTCGAAGCAGAAATCCTGCGCGCCCCACGCGAGCAGCAGCGGCCGGTCGCGGAACTGGGCCAGGCCGGCCTCCGCCTCGGCGAGCGCGGGCCAGCTCCGGTGCTGGGGCGTCATGGGAATGTCGCGCACGAAGGCGTGCACCGCGATCCGCGACGCCCACGAACTGTACGGCAGCAGGTAGCCGCGTTTCTCCAGCAGCCCGAGACTGCGGCGGTGCATCGCCATCCATGTGGCCGGCCAGGCGAAGCCGTTGAAGCCCCGCACGAGGATCTCGCCGAAAATCGGGGCGCGGCACA
>CAZUQB010000701.1:0-1773 GCA_964622405.1 uncultured Opitutaceae bacterium
CGCCGCCGCAGCGCTGCCACTCGGCCGCGAAGACCCAGTTGTTCCAGCTGTACTCGCCCGAGAACGTGTTCCAGGTGAACTTCTCGAAGTTCGAGTGGAGGTTCACCGGCGGGTAGGCGAAGAACGGGCCGTCGGTGCTGAGGTTGGTGTAGTACGAGTAGGAGTACGCGAACTTGAGGCCGCTGACGGGCGTGTTCCAGGTGAGCTGGCCGCCGGTGACGGAGTCCATCTTGAGCTGGCTCGTGCCGGCCGGGAGCGCGTAGAGGCCGGAGTTGTTGTAGAACTCGGCGACGCCCTTCTCGGGGGACATCGGGATGTCGCCGCGGAACAGCTTGTAGTCGAAGGACGACTTGCCGGCGTCGATCGTGCCGTAGGCCATCGCGCCGTCGAACGAGGCGCTGAAGTCGCGGAGGATCGGGTTGTAGACCGCGGCAGGCAGGAACACGAACGGGCGGACGACGTCGAGGTCGAGCGCCTCGCCGTAGAGGCCCTTCGGGTACTTGACGCGGCCGACGCGGAGGCCGAACGCCGGGTTGAAATTGTAGTCGGCGACCGCCCAGTCGAGGATCACCTTGTCGGCGCCGAGGGAGCCGAGCCGCTGGGCGAAGACCTGGGCGCCGAGGCGGAAGTGCGCGCCGAGCGTGGTCGAGGCGTTGAACGCCATCTCGCGGAAGTCCCACGTGCCGCCCTTGTCGGCGGTCGGGTAGTTGTTGTTCGAGCCGTAGAGGTAACCCTGGCTGAAAAAGCCGCCGATCTGGACGTCGGAGTTACCGACCGGGATCGCGGCGGGGAGGCGGACCGCCAGCGCGGCACCGAGGGCGATGATCGCCAGGCGCAGACCGGGGTGGCGGGGGGAGAACTTGAGTAGTTTCATCGGGAGTTGAGATCGGCCCTTAGGGGAAAATCTGTACCCGCTAGGGAATTTCCTGAGGGTGCGTTTGGGCTCAAGTTGGCCCCGCCCGGTACCGAACGAGTACTGCCGTCGGTGCGACCGCGGCGCGTATGTCATCGCCTTTCCTCCTTTCCCCGGCCCGCCGCCACCTGCCTGGCGGGGCGACCTGAGCCCCATGGCCGGCGCCCCCACCATCGCCTCCCTCTTTGCCCAGCGCGTCGTGATCGGCGTCGGCGACCTCGCGGTCTCCAACAACGCGCAGGTCACGCTCAGCACCTACGCGCTCGGGTCGTGCGTCGGCGTCGTCGTCTACGATCCCGGCGCCCGCGCCGGCGGCCTGCTGCACCTGATGCTGCCCGAGTCCCAGATCTCGCCCGAGAAGGCGCAGGCGCAGCCCGCGATGTTCGCCGACACCGGCCTGCCCCTGCTCTTCCGCTCGATGGTCGGCCTGCGCGCGGAGCGCTCCCGACTGCGGCTGTTCGTCGCCGGCGGAGCCAGCGTGCTCACGGGACCCGACTCCTTCAAGATCGGCGAGCGCAACGTGCGCGCGACGATGGACTATCTCGCCCGCCAGGGCCTCGCGGTCCGGCGGTCGGACGTGGGCGGCACCGTGAACCGCACGCTCCACCTCGAGGTGGGCAGCGGCACGCTCGTGCTGAAGACCCCCACCCTCAACGACTCCTGGTCGCTCGCCGACTAGCGCGTCTCAACCCGCGTCGTCGCCGACGTCGTCGCGCCTCCGGGCGGGCGGCCCAGGTGGGAATCTGCCCTGGGCTCGGTTCGAGCCGGTTCGTCGATCCGGGGGCGCCTCGCCGCGTCCGGCCACGAAAAAACCGGCCGACGCCAGGGCGCACGGCCGGTTCCCCACACAACGTAACTGA
>CAZUQB010000702.1:0-1771 GCA_964622405.1 uncultured Opitutaceae bacterium
TCAGCGCCGGCAGGTCGTAGCCGAGATTGTTGTTGAAGCAGTTCAGCGTGACCGATCCGTAGCCCTCCTTCGGGAAGAGCGTGAAGCCCTTGCCCTGGGCCCAGGTGCGGACGGTCTGGTTGAGCCGCGCGTGGCGGGCGTAGCGGTTCTCCACGCCCTCGAGCCGGATGTCCTCCAGCTTGGATTTCAGGGCGTAGATCAGCGGGATTACCGGCGTGCTCGGGGTCATGCCGCCTTCGTGGTTCTTCTGGAACTCGAGGAAGTCGAAATAGTACCCGCGGTCCGTCGCGGTCGCCGCGCGCTCAAGCGCGCGTTTCGAGACCGAGAAGAGCGACATGCCGGGCGGCAGGGCGAGGGCCTTCTGCGAGCCGGTGATCATCACGTCGATGCCCAGCTCGTCCTTCCTGATGGCGAGTGCGCTGAACGAACTGATCGTGTCGATGACGCTGATGACGTCCGGAAACTCCCGGGCCACGGCCATGATCGCCGCGAGGTCGGTCATGCAGCCGCACGAGGTCTCGTTGTGGATGAGCGTGAAGGCGTCGTACTGGCCGGTGGCGAGCTCGCGGCGGAGGGCGGCGGGATCGATGGGCTGGCCCCACTCGTACTTGAGGGGAGCGGCGGCCTTGCCGCAGCGCTGCGCGACGTCGAGCCACTTGTCGGAGAACGCGCCGTTCATGCAGCACAGCAGCTTCTTTTTCACGACATTCCGGATGGACCCTTCCATCACGCCCCACGCGCTGCTGGTGGAGAGGTACACCGGGTCCTTGGTGTAGAACAGGGCCTGGAGCTCGGGCTGGATCGACTGGTACAGCGCCACGAAGTCGGTGCTGCGGTGGCCGATCATGGGCTGCGCCATGGCGCGCAGGGTCTTTTCCGAGACGGCGATCGGGCCGGGAATGAAAAGCTTGTAGCTCATGGGAGGGAGGGGGACGGACAACAAATGCGCAGGAGGGAGGTCCCGAATCTCGGGGACCGGTTCGAAAACAGTTTGCGCGGGGGACCGCGTCAACCTTCATTCCCGTCAAGCGCATGTCCCAGTCCTGGCTGAAGAAAAAGTTCACGGCCCTCGAACTTTACACGATTGACGTGATTCTCGGCCGACGGGCGGGCACGGGGCCGGCGCTCTACGGCGCGTTCCTGCAGGCCCTGTCGTGGATCTTCAGCATCGTCGCCCAGTCGCGGCTCTGGCTTTACCGTCACCGGATTTTCCACGACCAGCCGCTCGGCTGTCTGGTGGTGGTGGTGGGCAACCTGACGGTCGGCGGCACGGGCAAGACCCCGGTGGTCGAGAAGTTCGCGCGGGCGCTGCGCGACCGCGGCCGGAAGGTCGCGATCCTGAGCCGCGGCTACAAGAGCAAGGCGCCGCCCTTCTGGAAGAAGGGGTGGTACGCCCTGACCCACACCGAGGAGCCGCCGCCGCGGGTGGTGAGCGACGGCGAGCGGGTGCTGCTCGACAGCGAGGAGGCGGGCGACGAGCCGTACATGCTCGCGCGCAACCTGCCCGGCGTGATCGTCCTGGTGGACAAGAACCGCGTGAAGGCCGGCGCGTATGCCATCAAGCGCTTCGGCTGTGACACGCTCGTGCTGGACGACGGCTTTCAGTACCTGCCGCTGAAGGGCCGGCTGAACCTCCTGCTGGTGGACAAGACGAACCCCTTCGGCAACGGGCACCTGCTCCCGCGCGGCATCCTGCGCGAGCCGATCAAGCACCTTCGGCGCGCGAGCTACGTGTTCCTGACGAAGTCGAACGGCGAGCGGGACCCCGAGC
>CAZUQB010000703.1:0-1755 GCA_964622405.1 uncultured Opitutaceae bacterium
TCATGAAGTGGCCCTTCAGCAGCGGGATGATCACCACCGGGTACTCGCTGCCCTGCGACTTGTGGATGCTGATCGCGTAGGCCAGCGCCAGGTCGTTGAACTCCCCCCGCTGGAACGTGTGCCGCTCGCCGTCGAACTCCGCGTCGAGCGTGCCTTCCACGCCGTCGACGGACTTCACCGTGCCGATGTCGCCGTTGAAGAGGTTCTTGTCGTAGTTGTTCCGGAGCTGGATGACCTTGTCGCCCGGACGGAACTCGCCCGCCGGTCCCCGCAGCCCGCGGCCGTGCGGGTTGAGCGCGGCCTGGAGGGTGGCGTTGAGGTTGGCCACGCCTGCGACGCCCTTGTGCATCGGGGCGAGCACCTGCACGTCGTCGACCGGATGGAACCATTTCCACATCCGCGGCACGAACTCGGTGCAGAGCGCGAGCACCTTCTGCAGGCAGTCGTCCGGGTCCTGCGCGATCACGAACGTGAGGTCGCTCCACGCCTGGATCGCCGCGAGGTCGTTCACCGCCGGCGGCAGTGCCGCGTCGCCCGCGTTGATCGCATGCGCCGTCGTGACGATCCCGCTCTGCTCCTTCTGGCGGTAGATGACGGACAACCGCGTGACCGGAATCGGTCCGGAATCCGGAATCCGAAATTCGGAATTCGGCGCGCTGCGAGCAGCTCCACCGGATCGTTGGTCTTGGCTCAGGCGAATTTCGAGTTTCGGATTCCGATCTCCCATCGCCGCGCTCGCGGCGATGAGATCTTTCAGCACGTTGCCCGCGCCGACGCTGGGGAGCTGGTCGATGTCGCCGACGAGGAGGAGGTGCGCCTTCGACGGCACGGCCTGGAGGAGCGCGGAGGCGAGGCGGGCGTCGAGCATCGAGGCTTCGTCAACGACGAGAAAATCGGTCGAGAGCGGGTGCGACTCGTTGCTCGTGAACCCGCCGTTGGCCGGGTCGAACTTCAGCAGCCGGTGAATCGTCGACGCGAACCCGCCCGTGGTCTCGGCCAGCCGCTGTGCGGCGCGCCCGGTCGGGGCCGCGAGGTGAACCCGGACCTTCTTCGCCTTCAGGATCTCGACCAACGCGCGCAGGATCGTGGTCTTTCCGGTGCCGGGTCCGCCCGTCAGGATCGTGAACTTGTGCGTGAGCGCGAGCCGCACCGCGGTCCGCTGCAGGTCGTGAAACTCAAAGCCGGCCTTCTGTTCCGCCCACTGCACCGCGGCGTCCGCCTTGATCGGCGGCAGGCCGCTCGGGACGCGGTTCAGGCGCGCGACGACCTCGGCGATCTTCTGCTCGGCGCGGGCGTTGACGGGCAGCTGGAGGAGGGATTCCGGATTCCGGACTCCGGATTCCGGAATTTCCCCGGCGCTAGCCGGTGCGTGGCGGACGAGGGCCTTGGACTCGACGAGGGCCTGGATGCGGGCGGTGACCAGGTCGGTGGAGGTCTCGAGCTGCTGGGCGGAGTATTCGATCAGGTCGCCCTCGCGGAACGCGGTATGACCCTCCTCTTGGAGCGTCTCGAGCGCGAAAATGATGCCGGCGTCGAGCCGGGGCGGGGCGTCGTTCGCGAAGCCGAGGTTGATCGCGATGCGGTCGGCGGTCTTGAAGCCGATGCCGTCGATCTCCCGGGCCACCCGGTACGGCTCGGTGGTCAGGATCTGCTTCGCCTGCGGCCCGAAGTGATTGACGAGCTTCACGCACTGCGAGGGGGTCACCCCGTAGGTCTGGAGAAAGATGTAGAGCTCGCGCTCGGTGCGCTTCTCGT
>CAZUQB010000704.1:0-1746 GCA_964622405.1 uncultured Opitutaceae bacterium
TCCCAGTGAGGCTCCGCCTCGGACCGCCGAGGCATGTGCGTCGGTGGTGAGCTTAGGCTTGTCGCGCTTCGGGGTTGCCCGAGGCGGAGCCTCAGTTCGGGGGTGTCGCCATGGGCGAGGTCTTCAACGTGAACGACCTTTTGGACCGCCACGTCGTGTTGGACCTGGCGTGCTTGGACCGGATCTATCTCAACGCGTACGTCCCCAACCTCCAGGTGTCGGGCCAGGTGGTGACGTTCATGAAGGAGCATCTGGGCATGCCGATCCCGTCGCCGGCGATCATGGAGAAGATCGGCAACCGGTTCCGCGACGCGGTCAAGAAATACGCGGCGCGCAACAAGATCCCGTTGGTGCGTTTCAGCAAGGGCGACCGGCACATCGACGTCATGCGCCCCTACATCGACAAGGCGACCAAGCCGGGGGTCGTCGCCATCGGCTGCGCGCAGGAGTACCAGAACGTGTTCAGCTCGGCGCGCCGCACCACCGCCAACGGCGCCCCGTCGTTCAGCTTCGCCAAGGCCGACCGGCGGGTCTCGGTGTTCTACTTCTACGTCGTCGACGACGACTTCGGGCCTGGGTTCATCAAGTTGTGCACCTACTTCCCGTACCCGGGCAAGGTGTGGGTCAACGGGCACGAATGGGCCAAACGCCAAGCCGACCGCGCCGGACTGGACTACACCGCGCTGGCCAACGGGTTCGCGACCTGCACCGAACCCGAACGGCTCCGAGCGATCTGTGACCGGCTGAGTGATCGGCACCTGCAGCTCTTCTTCGAGCGGTGGATGAAAGTGATCCCCACGCCGCTGGGCCCCGCCGATCGCGCCGGCGGCTACTGGTGGGAACTCTCGATGCGCCAGATCGAGGTATCCCGAACGATCGTGTTCGACGCGCCCCGCCGCGCTCGCGGGTTCTTCGAAGCGCTCGCCGCGGACAACCTCGACATCGGACGACCCGACGAGATCAAGCTCATCTTCGGACGACAGATCCGTAAAACGACCAAGGGCGAGTTCGCCACGAAGGTCGTCACCCGCGGCACGGACGTGACGATCAACGCGTTCTACAAGCACTCGCGCATCAAGCAATACCTCAAAGAGGGACGCGCCCTGCGCATCGAGACCGTCGTGAACAGCCCGACCGATCTCGGCGTGCAACGCCGCATCTCCAACCTCGCCGAGCTGGTGGCCAAAGCGAAAGCCGCCAACGACCGCCTGCTCGACACCCAGCGCGCCGGCCAGGGCTGTGCCATCGAGACCGCTCTGTGGGAGCGGATCTCACAGCCCTCGCTACAGGAGGGCCAACGAACCGGAGCGATCCGCTTCGGGGACCCACGCGCCATGGCCCTGGCCGGTGCCCTATGCATCGCGCTGAACAACGTCGTCGGCTTCACCAACAAGAGCCTCCGTGTCTTGGTGTCCCAACTGCTCGACGCGACCTACAGCACGACGCAGATGACCTACGACCTGCGACGACTACGCCTCAAGGGCCTCATCGTCCGTGTCGCACGGTCCAACACCTACACGCTCACCCCCGAAGGACAACGATTCGCCATCACCTACACCAAGCTCGGCAACCGGGTTCTGCCACCCCTCCTCGCCGCCAACCAGCCACCCGCGCCCATCGAACTCCGCCAAGCGCTCCGCACGATCGATCGCCACGTCAACGACTACCTCGCCAACGCCCGACTCAAGACCGCCGCATAGAACTTGCCTCAAGTCTCAACCGTGACGGAACAGAGGAGCCCTAGGA
>CAZUQB010000705.1:0-1741 GCA_964622405.1 uncultured Opitutaceae bacterium
CATGCCACCGATGCCCATGCCCACGGCCGCGGCGACGCCCTCGGCGCGCGAGCCCGCGACGGAGGTCCGCGCCACATAAATGAAACTCGGGCCGGGGCTCATGGCTCCGACCGTCAGGGCGCCCAGCACCGGGGCAAGCATCAGCAGGGTCGTCATCATGGGACTGGGTTTACCGCGGTTCGCGCGCCACTCCACCGACGAAACCCGCGACATCAACGCCAAAGTGACATCGGCGCCCAGGTCCTGATGGCATCCTCCAGGCTTCCATAAGCCGCCGGCAAACTCGGAATTCGCCATTCGCCATTCGGAACTCGTCATTCGCGACCAGCCAGCGCGTTGGGGGACAACTCGCTCCACCGGAAGCCGCCGCGAACTCCGGGATTGTGAAGGCCGGGCGCAGGCCTTGGGATGGGCGCGTGGCTGAGCCGCTCCCTCTTTCCGTCGTCGTCATCGCCCGCAACGAGGCCCGGAACCTGCCGCGCTGCCTCGGCAGCGTGCGGGACTGGGCGGGCGAGATGATCGTGGTGCTGAACAACACCACCGACGACAGCGAGGCCGTGAGCCGCGGGCTGGGCGCCGTCGTGCACCACGTGCCGTGGCAGGGCTACCGCGACACGAAGAACGCGGCGCTGGCGCTGGCCTCCCGGCCCTGGGTGCTCTCGCTCGATGCCGACGAGGAGGTGTCGCCGGCGCTGCGCGAGGCGATCAGCGCGTTTCTCGCGCGCCCGGATCGCGACCAGTTCGCCGGCGCCCGGTTTCCCCGCAAGGTGTGGTTCATCGACCGCTGGATCACGCACGGCGACTGGTATCCCGACCTGAGCCTCCGGCTCGTGCAGCGGGGCCGCGGCCGCTGGGGCGGCGATGCATTCGTGCACGAGAAGGTCGAGTGCGACGGCCCGGTCGCGACGCTGGCCGGCGACCTCCATCATTTCTCATTTCCCGACCTCGCCAGCCATGTCGCGAAGATCAATCCGTTCGCCGACCTCTTCGTGCAGCAGCAGCAGGCGAAGGGCGGGCGCTTCTCCGTGCTCGCGGCGGTTGCCCGTCCGGGCTGGAGGTTCTTCCGCGCCTATGTGCTGAAACTCGGTTTCCTCGACGGTTTCCCTGGGTTCTACATTGCGTGGGCGACGGCCTTCGGCGCGTTCGTGCGCTACAGCCGCCTGTACGAGGCCGAGCACCGGCGTCCGCCCCATGCCTGACCAGCCGCACACCTTCAGCAAGCTGGCCGAGGAACTGGTCGGCGACCTGCGCGGCGTGCCGTTCGAGGAGCCGAAACGCCAGGTGAAGCGGCCGTCGCGTCCGCTGGCCGAGCTGGTGGAGGAGACGATGGCGAAGTATCACATCGGCCGGCCTTCGGCGGAGCAGACCATCCGGGACCACTGGCCCGCGGTCGTCGGGGCGGCCAACGCGGCGTACTCCCATGCGGCCCGCATCGAAGGCAAGCGCCTGACCGTGATCGCCGGCCATTCGGTGGTGAGGAACGAACTGAACCTGCACCGCGAGGGCATCCTGGAACGCATCCAGAAGCTGCCGGGCTGCGCCGGCGTGAAGACCCTGAGCATCCGGGCCGGCTAGCGCAGGTTGGCCAAAGGTGCGGCCGCAAATCGGCGCAAGAGACGCAGATCGATCCGAATTTGGCCTTGGTGAGACCTGCCGCGTGGGACAAGGCTCAACCCTGAGTCGGGTGCATCCTGGCGGCGGCCCGTTTTTGTGCGTCCTGAGCCTTCTTGCGGCTACAACT
>CAZUQB010000706.1:0-1740 GCA_964622405.1 uncultured Opitutaceae bacterium
TGCCGTCGGGCAGCGGGTTGAAGGTCCGCAGCGACGGGTCGTCGATGCAGTCGCCAAGGATGTTGAGCGTCGAGACGGCCTGTCCGGTCGGGAAGCGGAGGGACACCGCATACTCGGTGGCCTGCGGCCACTGGATCCAGATTTCGCGGGAGTAGCCGTCCGGCATCACTGGATCGAGCAGCTGGTTGGGTGCGCCGTCGATCGGCAGCGGGCAGGAGAGGGCGTTCACGCGCCGCACCCGCTCGGGCACGCGGGTGCCGCTGTCAAAGGTCCACTGGCGCGCCCAGCCGCGGTCGGCAACGGCCGGCGCGGCCGCGGCGGCGGCCGCGACCTCGGGCGGAAGGGCATTCAGCCAGGTGGCAATGGCGTTCCGGACGATGGCGGCGTCCGGTTCCGGCAGCGTGAGGAACTGCTCGCCCGCCAGGGTGAGGCCGCGGGACTCGGGGCCGACGGTGACGGTTACGCGCGCGGCGCGGGCCTCCGGGTCGTCGAGGCGCAGGACCAGGGTGGCGGCGGCGAGGTCGAGGCAGAGGCTGAGGGCGACGTCGCTCTCGATCCGGCAGCCGAGCGCGGGAAGGTCCAGCATCGTGGCGCCGGCGAGGACGACGGCGGCGGGTTCGACCCAGGCGCTCATCGCGCGGGCGGACGCGCCCGGGAGCCAGGCCGTGCCGGGGGCCAGCTCGATGCCGCACCAGGCGGCGGCCACGCCCTCCCGGCGCACGAGCGCGCCGCGGCCGTCGAGCTGCTGCAGGTCCAGCCGCTCGGGGGCCGCCTGCGGCCGCACATAGAAGAGATTCTGGAACGACTGCTCCTCGCCGGCGCGGCGGCTGCCGGCCGTGCGCTGGCGCAGGACGTACGGCGCGCACGCGCCCTGGTCGAATTCCTCCTCGCAGGTCGACGGATAGGCGGCGCCGGCGACCAGCGTGAAGCGGTGCGTGCCCTGCTCGCTGACCCAGCGGCGGCCGCTCGGCTCGGCGAAGGCGGGGGTGCGCCAGGTGCAGGTGACGGAGTAGGGACCGTCGGCGGCGAACCGCACGCGATCGATCGCGACGAAGCAGCCGTCGCCGGCCTTGGACCAGAACAGGTGGCGGGTCCACTCGGTGTGGTGGTAGTCGGATAACCGCGTGACGATGAGGCCGGCCGGGGCGTAGTCCGCGATGGCGCAGCGCTCGCCGACCGGCGGCATGAGCGAGTCGTTGCGGCCGTCGCTGATGAACAGCCCGTTCTTGTCGTTGAACGAGTGCCGCGAGGTGTTCTGGACGAGCCAGACGTGGCCGTGCTGGTAAAAGCGGACGATCGCATTCGTCGCCTGCATGTGGCCCTGCCAGCGGAAACCGCCCTGATAACCCTGGATCATCAGGTAGGCGTCCGCTCGCTCATACCCGGCGCGTAGCACGATCTTGTCGAAGCCGCGGGCCTGCGGGAGGCGGTTGAGGCCGATGCCTTCGGCGACCTCCCAGGTCTCGATCGCGTTCACGAGGTGCCCGGCGGGCTCGATGTGGACGGGCGGGTTGGTGGTGATCGACTGGATGTGGTCCGAGATCGGCAGGCAGCGAATCGTCTCGCCCGCGACCGGCGGCACGGGCGCCAGCTCTGGGCCGGTGTCGAATTTCTGGAGGAACACCGGGTAGAAATGCAGGAACGAGCAGCGCTGCGGCACCGCGAGGTTCGGCAGCTTCTGGAGAATCCACTTCAGGCGCCCGTCGCCGTAGTAGAAGGCGCTCGCGGCCGTCTGAACCG
>CAZUQB010000707.1:0-1726 GCA_964622405.1 uncultured Opitutaceae bacterium
GCGTGATGAGCGCGAACACGATCACCGTCGCCAGCACGTCCCAGAGCAGGTTGAGGCGCGGCGTGCTCAGCACGTCCGGCATGTAGGCGAAGAACAGCGGGCGGAACGTGCCGCCGACGAGGTCGATGACCTTCACCACGGCCCAGATCGTGACAATCAGCGGGGCGAGCAGCAGCAGGCCCGAGAAGAACGCGGTGCGGAGGGTGACGAGGTGGGCGGGGGGACGGGCGGCCATGGTTCGGCCCAAGGCTCGCCCAAAGCCGGCCGGAAGCAAAAGTTTTCTGGGCCGCCGGCTCAGCGCCCGAGCCGGAACAGCGGCCGGGGTCCCAGCCGCCCCGCCAGCAGGCGCAGGGCCCGGGCCTCGGCCCGGCGCATGATTCGCTTCCGGGCCGGTCGCAGATCGTCGTAGCCGGTCAGGTGCAGCCAGCCATGGATCACGTAGAGCGTGAGCTCGGTGGCGAAGTCACGGCCGGCGGTGTTGCCGTCGCGGACCTGCCGCTGCGCCGCGTCGGCGGACACGCAGATCTCGCCGGCGGTGCCCAGCGCGGGCTGGCCCTCGAAGGTGATGACGTCGGTCACGGCCGGGTCCGCGAGGAAATCGGCGTGCAGCCGGGCCAGGGCCGCGTCGGTGAGGAACACCACGCTCAGTTCCGCCGCCGGCGCGGACAGTCCCGAGCCCGCCGGCGGCAGCACCAGGGCGCGGCGGTCGGCGGGGGCCACGCGGAACTCCGCGTCGAGGAGGTGAACCAGCCGCGCGAGCCGCCGCCGGTCGACGCGCAGGCGCGGGTGGCGGTTCGCGATGAGGACGGGCCGGCCGGCGACCGGGGGGCGGGGGACGGCGTTCACGCGGGGATCCGGGCGGCTCAGCCCTTGACCCGCTGCGGCGGGGTCTGCTCGCCGGCCGGGTAGGCCACCCGGGAGTGCAGCATGTTGAGCAGCGTGAACTGGAAGCTGTTCCGCACCTTGGCGAGCTCCTCAAACGTCAGCGGCGCCTCGTCGAGCTGGCCCTCGGCCATGCGGTCGCGGACGATCCGCTCGATCAGGGCCGCGAGCTGCTCGGCGTTGACCGTGCGCAGCGACCGGGTGGCGGCCTCGACGCCGTCGGCGAGCGAGATCACCGCGCTCTCCTTGAACTGCGGCCGCGGGCCGTCGTAGCGGAAGCCGGCCTCCGGCACCGACGGCGTGAGCACCTCGCCCAGCGGGTTGCGCGTGCCGGCGGTGGGGGTCGCGAACGGCGCCCGCGAGGCCTCGACCGCGCGGTTGTAGAAATAGCGGACGAGCGTCGTGCCGTGGTGCTGCTGGATGACGTCGGTCACGGCGCGCGGCAGGCGGTGCCGGCGGGCCAGCTCCACGCCATCGGTGACGTGCTGCTTGATGATGCGCGCGGACTCGGCCGGCGGCAGGCCGTCGTGCGGGTTGGGCTGGTCGCGGAGATTCTCGGTGAAGAAGCCCGGGTGCGCGGTCTTGCCGATGTCATGGAACAGGGCGCAGACCCGGGCGAGGAGCGGGTTGGCGCCGATGGCATTCGCGGCGTTCTCGGCCAGCTGGGCGACGACCAGGGAGTGGTGGTACGTGCCGGGCGCCTCGAGCTGCATCAGGCGGAGCAGGGGATGGTTGTAGTCCGTGAGCTCGAGCAGCGTGATGTCGGTGGTGCGCTGGAAGAGCGACTCCAGCACGGGCAGCACGCCGACGACGGCCATGCCGGTGAGGAGCCCGGTGGCGGTGG
>CAZUQB010000708.1:0-1724 GCA_964622405.1 uncultured Opitutaceae bacterium
CGCCGGGTGCGGCTCACGACGGTCTCCGACCTCTTCGAGGACCGCTTCGGCAGCCGCGGCCTCAGCCTCGCCTACGCGCTGTTCCAGATCCTGGTGGCCTGCGTGTTTCTCGGGTTCGGCAACGTGACGGCCTACAAGATCGCCTCGTCGCTCGTCGTGAAGGAGCCCGCGGCGTGGACCGCGGCGGACCGGGCGGCGGTCGACGGCTACCACGAGCTCAAGGGGCTTGAGCAGCGACAGGCGGCCGGGCCGCTGGCGGCGGACGACGCGTCGGCGCTGGCGCGGCTGCGCGAGCGCAACGCCCGCGGCGAGCTGCACAGCTACATCACCGCCCTCAACGCCGTCGCGTTCTACACCGTCTTCGCGCTGGTGGTCGGCACCTACATCGTGCTCGGCGGCATGGCGGCGGCCGCGGTGAACGAGGGCCTCCAGAGCATCCTGATCATCGTGTTCTCGCTGCTGCTGATCCCGACGGGCCTCCACGCGCTCGGGGGCTGGCACGCGCTGGGCGAGCGCGTGCCGCGGAGGATGTTCGACCTTTTCGGCGCGGGCGGGACCGAGCAGTTCTCCGCCTGGAGCCTCCTGGCGATCCTGCTCGTGAGCCTCGTCCAGATCCACGGGCTCAGCCACAACATGGGCATCTGCGGCTCGGCGCGCAACGAGTTCGCCGCCCGCTTCGGCGTGTCGGGCAACTACCTCAAGCGCTTCATGATCATCCTGTGGGCCTTCGCCGGCCTCATCGCCGTCGCGCTGTTCGGCGCCGGGGGGCTGTCGGACCCGGACTCCACCTGGGGCGCGCTGTCGCACCGGCTGCTGGGCCCGGGGCTCATCGGCCTGATGCTCGCCGGCGTGCTGGCCGGCACCATGTCGACGCTGGCGGCGAAGGCCCTGGCAATCTCCTCGCTCTTCGTCCGCAACGTGTACCGCCCGATCTGGCCCGGCCTCGACCAGGGCCGCGGCGTGTTTTTCGCCCGCTGCACCATCGCGGCCGTGCTCGCGCTCGGGGCCGTCTCTGCCTGGCTGATGGGCGACTTCCTCGCGATCGTGAACCTGGTCCTGACCGTCAACGTGCCGTTCGGCGCGAGCGTGCTCCTGGTCTATTTCTGGCGCCGCCTGACCGCACCGGCGGTGTGGGCCTGTGTCCTCCTGTCGACGCTGGTGATCCTGGTCATCCCCTGGACCGCGGCCCGGCTGCCGGCGCTGAGCCGGGACCCGTCGCTCACGTCGGTCAGCGTGGGCCCGAACGGCCGGCCGGCCGGCGTCTATTTCGCGTCGGTGGTGCACCAGGATCCCCACGATCTCACCAGCCCGCGGATCGGCGGCGGCCGGTTCAATCTCGAGTGCTGGCTCCTCGGCCGGGCCGGGCTGCCGGTCGAGCGCTACACCCCGAACGAGCGGCTCACCGCGCAGTTCTTCTTCGACGGGCTCTTTCCGTTCGCCGTGCTGATCGTGACGAGCCTCGTGACTCGGCGGACCGATGCGGGCCGGGTGGCGCAGTTCTACGGGAAGATGAAGACGCCGGTCGGGGCGACCCCGGAGCAGGAGGAGGCGGCGATGGCGGAGACGCGCCGGAATCCCGGGCGCTTCGACCACACCAAGCTGTTCCGCTGGTCCGACTGGGAATTCTGCCGCTGGGACCGCGTGGACACCGTCGGGTTTCTCGTCTGCAGCGCGCTCAGCGGCGGCATCATCGCGCTCTTCGTCTTCGCCCTGCGCCTTGCGGC
>CAZUQB010000709.1:0-1713 GCA_964622405.1 uncultured Opitutaceae bacterium
GGCAGAACAAGATGCCGCGCTGCCGCAGCGACCGCGCCGTCGCCGACGGCCTGACTCAGGTCGCCCGGTTTACCGAGGACTAGACCGGCCGGGGCGTTTTTCCGCCGCGAACGCCCTACGACGAACGCCCAACGCGCGACGCCGAAGCGAGGGTGGCAGGCCGGATCAGCTCTTCAGGAACTGCTTCAGGCGCGCCTCGAACTCCTCTTCCGGCTCGGCGCCGACCTTGCGGTCGCGAATGTTGCCGTCGCGGTCGATGATGAAGGTCGTCGGGATCGCGTCCATGCCGCCGAACGCCTCCACCACCTCGTCGGTGCCCATCACGATCTGGTAGTCGACTTTCTGCGTCGTGATGAACTTCTTCACGACCCCGGGACCCTGCTGGTCGAGCGAGACCCCGACGACGACCAGGCCGGCGTCGCGGTACTTCTTCTGCAGCGCGACGTAGCCCGGGATCTCCGTGCGGCACGGCCCGCACCACGTGGCCCAGAAGTCGACGACGATCACCTTGCCCTTGAACTGTTCGGAGCTGACGACGTTGCCGTCGACATCCTTGAGTTTCCAGGCCGGGGCCGGGGTCGGCTTGACGGGCTCGGCCCGCAAGACCGCAGCCAGGGAGAACATTGCCAGGGACGAGAGCAGCAGGCGCAGGTATTTCATGGAGGAAAACACAGGAAGCTGGAACGGCGGGAAAGCAAACCCGCCTTAAAGGTGACTCTGCGGACCGGCCGGGGTTCCCGGCCGGGGCCGAACTCAGTTCTCCTTCGAGTCGGGCAGCTCGAGGCCCAGCGTCTCGATGAACTTCTTCATCGCCGGCGTGAGCACGCGGCCCTTGCGGTGGAGGATGGCCAGGGGACGGGTGAAGTCCTTGCCCTTGAAGTGGACGGCCGCGAGGGTGCCCTGCTTGACCTCCTGGAGGACGGTGGCCTGCGGGACGATCGCGATGCCGTGGTCGATCTCAACCGCGCGCTTCACGGTCTCGATGTTGTCGAACTCCATGACCGGCTCGATCTCGAGCTTGTTGTCGCGGAAGATCTGGTCGACCGCCTTGCGGGTCGGGATGTCCGGGTCGAAACCGATGAACTTCTGCCCGGCCAGCGCCTTGAGGTCGATTTCCCCCGCCTTGGCGAGCGGGTGACCCGGGTGGGCGATCAGGACCAGATGGTCGTCGCGGAACGGCAGGACCTCGATCTGGCGCTGCTTGACGGGAAAGGCGACGAGCCCGAAGTCGACGGCGTTGTGTAGGATATCCTCGTACACGAGGTTCGACCGGCGGTACTCCACCCGGACATTCACCGAGGGATAGTCGTGGAGGAACTTCTTGATGTATGCAGGAAGCTCATGGAGGCCGATCGAGTAGATCGTCGAAATCCGGATCGTTCCGCTGATTACCTTCTTCATCTCCTGCAGTTCGGAGAGCAGCTTATCGTAGGTATGGAGGATTTCCTTGGCCGACTCGTACACCCGCTGACCTTCCCGGGTCAGCTGGAACTGCTTCTGGCTGCGGTCAATGAGGAGGGTCTTGAAGTGCCGCTCCATCGCCCGCGCCTGTTGGCTGACGGCCGATTGGGTAATCCCGTTAAGTTTGGCCGACTTCGAAAAGCTCTTAGTCTCGACGAGGTCAGCGAAAATTTTGAAGTTCTCGATTTGCATGGCTGGCGCGAATCCCTGGGACCATAATGGTCACTTATTGGACGGCAACCTATAAGCAGA
>CAZUQB010000710.1:0-1713 GCA_964622405.1 uncultured Opitutaceae bacterium
AGTTGTTGCCGGCGGACGTGAAGGCGAGCGTGGTGGAGCGCTCGTAGTCGGCGCCCAGTTTCTTCGCCATGAAGAAGCTCACGAAGAACATCACCGCGAAGTACACGGCCAGCGGGATCGCGATGCGCACGACCTCGAGCGGCAGCTGCACGATGGATTCGCCCTTGAAGGTGAACATCATGACGATCGTGAAGAGCAGGGCGCCGAGCGTGAGCGGCGAGATGCGTGGCACGAAGACCGTCTCGTACCACTCCTCGCCCTTGCGCTGCACGAGCACGAGGCGGCTGAGGACCCCCGCGGCGAACGGGATGCCGAGGTACGTCATGACGCTCCAGAAGATGTCGCCCATCGCGATGTGGACGATGCGGCCCGCGAGCCCGAAGTACGGCGGCAGGACGGTGAGGAACAGCCAGGCGTAGGCGCTGTAGGTGAGGATCTGGGCGATGGAGTTGAGCGCGACGAGTCCGGCGGCGTACTCGCGGCTGCCCTTGGCGAGATCGTTCCAGACGAGCACCATGGCGATGCAGCGGGCGATGCCGACGAGGATCAGCCCCACCATGTAGTCCGGGTGGTCGCGGAGAAGGGTGACCGCGAGGAGGAACATGAGGACCGGGCCCACGATCCAGTTCTGGACGAGCGACAGGCTGAGGATGCGAAGGTCCGCGAAGACCTTGGGCAGCTCGCGGTACCGGACCTTGGCGAGCGGCGGGTACATCATGAGGATGAGCCCGATGGCGATGGGCAGGTTGGTCGTGCCGATCGTGAACGGCGCGAAGAACCGGGCCGGGTCGCGGATCACGAAATGCCCGAGGGCGACGCCCGCGGCCATGGCGGCGAAGATCCACAGAGTCAGGTAACGGTCGACGAACGAGAGGCCCTTCAGGATGCTGTTCTTCATGGGCGCTGGCTGGCCTTGAGCTGGTCGCGGCGGCCTTCCGCGTAGGTGGTGAACGTCCGGCGAATCTCGTTTCGCACGCGGCGGAACACCGCGAGCTTCTCCTCCTCGGTGCCCACGGCGTGCGCCGGGTCCTCGAAGGGCCAGTGGTGACGGTTGAGCTGGCCGGGGAAGATCGGGCAGGCCTGGTCGGCGTGGCCGCAGACCGTGATGACGGTCTCGACCGGCTGCGTGACGAACTCGCTCATGGGCTTCGACGTGTGGTGCGAGATGTCGATGCCGATCTCGGCCATGACCTTGATGGCGAGCGGGTGCACGTAGCCGGCGGGCTTGGAGCCGGCGCTGACCACGTGGAGGAAGTCGCCGGCGACGGTGCGCAGGATGCCCTCGGCGAGATGGCTGCGGCAGGAGTTGCCGGTGCAGAGGACGAGGATGGTGGGCTTGGTGGCGGGCATGGAGATCACTTTTTCGCGCACGGGCAGGGTTCGAAGGTGGGAGAGAGCTTCCGGAGCCGGGCGAGATCGGCGCGGAAGGCGGGCTCCTCGCGCACGCAGTCCTGCAGGCAGGCGAGGTTGGCCCGGAGCTCCGGCGACGGTTTCGCCGGGAGCGCGTAGATCATCCACGTGCCGCGCCGCTCGGCCGCGACCATCCCGCGCGCCTTCAGGTACCCGAGATGCTTGGAAATCTTCACCTGCGGCTCCCGCAGGACCGACTGGAAATGACACACGCACAGCGGCCCCTGCGCGAGCAGGTGCAGCAGCCGCAGCCGGGTCCGATCGCACAGGCATTCGTAGATCTGGACAATGTCCATGCGGCGA
>CAZUQB010000711.1:0-1711 GCA_964622405.1 uncultured Opitutaceae bacterium
TGGCAACGACGGCCTTCGTAATCGAAGTGCCGGCGTAGCCGCGAAGATGCTGATGGAGAGCGGTCATTGAGACAACGGTCTGTCACCATGCACACTGCAGCCCGCATGCCAAGTACTTTTCTGAAAGTGACGCAGTTCGCGCAGGGAAAGATATGTGGGCGGGGTGCCCTCACCCCGCGCCCGTGTCGACGGGGTGAGAGCTCCCTGCCCACATTCATTCACCGCCCTGGCCAAATAGGTGCTCGGCAGACCGGGCGCTCCCCTGCATCCTCGCTGCCATGAACGACGCCACCACGACGATCGGTGAACTGAAGGCCCGTGTGCTGGCCTTCGTGCGCGAGCGGGACTGGGAACAGTTTCACGCCCCCAAGAATCTCAGCATGGCGCTCGCCGCCGAGGCCGGCGAACTCATGGAGCATTTCCTGTGGGCCACCTCCGAGCAGTCGCGCACCATCGCCCAGGATCCCGTCAAGCGCACCAAGATCGCCGAGGAACTGGCAGACGTCGTGATCTACGCCCTCGAATTCGCCAACGCCACCCATCTCGACCTCGCCGCCGCCATCGAGGCCAAGATGGCCGCCAACGCGAAAAAATACCCCGTCGAGAAAGCCAAGGGCCGGTCGGAGAAATACACCGAGCTCTGAGCCCGCGAATTCCGGATTTCGGATTCCGGAATCCGGATTCGGAAATTCCGGTCGCTGAATCCCGCCCGCCTTCCCTCTGACCAACCGGAAACCAGGACGACCCGCTGCGGCGGCCGCTCTGCTGCACCGTGGGAGGACACTCCGCTGTAAGCGTCCCGCCGATTCGTCCCTTTTTCCTCCTCCGTTCTCCTTTCTCCGGCCCGCCGCCGCGGGCCTACAGCACGTCGCCACTGAAGCCCCACATGCCCCGGGCGCCGCTGAAGTACTTGAGGTAGACGCGGTCGCGTTCGATGCCGAGGTGCTCCTTGATGAGCTCGCACAGGTCTTGGCTCAGGGTCTTCGTGCGGCGGGCCGAGAGGCCCACGCTCTTCAGTTCGAGAAAGGCCACCGGGTCGTCCGTGCCCGCAAACAGCATCGGCGTGTCGATCTCGAGCGCCACGAGCACCAGCTCCTTGGGCTTGTCGAGCTCACGGGCCACCAGCGTCGCCGCGCTGCGCATGATCGTCTGCTGCGACTTCTTGCCGATCGGGAGATTGGTCTGGATCTTGAGGTAGGGCATGGGACTCCAGGGTTGAGGGTGGATTGATCCGAACGCCCGCAGCATGAAGGGCCGGATGCCGGAGTGCAACCGCGCGGGAAACGTCACCGGCCATGCCGCCAGCCACCAGGTTGGTCTGCATGAGCCTGCGCCGATGGCACCGCACCCGCCCTTCTGCCGCTGACCTTAGTTTGGAGTTTGGCAGTTTGGCCTTTGGAGTTTCCCCAAGAGCGGTGGAATCTCACAGCCCCTCGGCCCGAAATCTCGCCGTGATTTCCTCGGGCTTCACGCCCTGCTCCCGCAGCGTCCGGAGGCTCAGCGCGTCGTGGCGCTTGGCCAGGCGCTGCCCCGACGCGTCCAGCATCAGGGGACAGTGGAAAAAAGCCGGAGCCTGCAGCCCGAGCGCGCGATAGATCAGGAGCTGGCGAAAGGTGCTCCGGATCAGGTCGGCGCCGCGCACCACCTCGGTGATGTCCATCGCCGCGTCGTCCACCGCGCACGCCAGTTGGTACGAGGGCACGTCGTCCTT
>CAZUQB010000712.1:0-1705 GCA_964622405.1 uncultured Opitutaceae bacterium
GCGCGACGCTGGCCGTGATGCGCACCGAGCCGCGCTATTTCCTCGGGGTGGCCGATCAGGTTCCGCCCGACGGGCTCGAGCACCGCCTGCGCCGCGTGGCCGAGCTCGTCGAGGAGTGCGGTCGATACTAGCCGCGGGCGCGGCTGGGTGACTTGGACCCTTCGACCTGGGACCTTCGACCCATCCGGAGCTCGCGCCGGATGCTTTTGGATTGTGCCGCCAACGAATGCGGCTAGCCCACTCTGACCCCACGCCGATGTCCTCCCCGTCGACTCCCGCCCCGGCCGGGCCCACCGCGGCCGAACGCTTTTACTTCGAGACCCAGGGCTACCTGGTGCTCGAGAATTTCCTGACGCCCGCGCACGTCGCGCGGCTGCAGGCCGCCCTCACACCGGCGGTGGCGCGCCGCCGCCAGGGCGTGCCCGCCGGCTGGAAGTGGCAGTGGCCGCCGCGCAACAGCCACGATCTCACCCAGATCCAGGGTGAACGGAGCACGCGGATCCTCAACCTCCTCGAGGACGACCCGGCATTTCTCGAGCTGATGCTCTGGCCCGCGCTGCAGCCGTACGTGCACGCGCTGCTGAACCCCGCGCCGCACTACCACGCGTCCGACGCGATCGTCGAGGATGCGCGCGACTACCGGAACCGCTTCGGCGGCTGGCACCGCGACGGCGCGGACAACGGCTACCGCCAGCTCGGGCACGAGATCCCGCTGCTCCAGCTCAAGGTCGGCTACTATCTCAGCGACATGACGCAGCCGTGGCGCGGCAACCTGACCGTGGTGCCCGGCAGCCACCTCTCGCGCGCCGAGCTCGCGCCGGAGCAGGCGAACCGGCGCGACTTTTTCCCCGGCGCGGTGCAGGTCTGCGCCCCGGCCGGCACGGCGATCCTGTTCCACAACGCGATCTGGCACACCGCGGCGCCGTACGCCGAGGGCGCGCCGGGCCGCACGATGCTCTACTACGCGTACGAGCACCCGTGGATGCTGGCGTCGTACGCCCACTGGAACTACAGCAAGGAGTTCTACAATCGGCGTCTGCCGCGCGAGCACCGCTCATACTTCCACGGGTTCGTCTTCGACCCACCCGAGCTGCGCTGAGGATTTCAGCGGCCCGCCGCCAGCTCCGCCCGCACCGCCGCCAGGTCGCGCTGGAAGTTTGCGCTGCGCAGAAAGGCCTTCGCCTGCGCCTGGCCAAGCACGCGTCCCGCCAGGATGTCCGACGGATAGTGCACGCCGCCGAGCACGCGCAGCCAGCCGGTCTCCCGGCCCTTGGCCAGCAGGGCGTCGTGCTGCGCCGGGAAGATCTCGGCCAGGATCAGCGCGTAGAGCGTGCCCCGGGTCGAGTGTCCGCTTGGGTAGCTGTAATCGGTCGGGTCCTCGTGTTCGATCGGGTCGGTGAAGCGCGCCGGATCCGCGTGATAGGGCCGCGGTCGCCGCCAGTGCTTCTTCGCCGCGGTCGACATCGCCTTGGACTCGCGCTCCAGCTCCTTGAACAGCGCCTCCGTCTTGGGGAACCGCCCCGGCTCAAACCAGGGGCCGATCACCGGCGAGAAATGGAACGGCGAGAGTTTCACCTCCGCGACCCCGCGGGCGCGCTCGTCCGGGGTGCGATGGCGGTAAACCTCGTAGGTCTCCTCCAGGTCGGCGGCCGCCTCCGCGGATCCCTCCGCCGGCGGCGGCGGGAGCAGGGCGGCGTAATCCAGG
>CAZUQB010000713.1:0-1704 GCA_964622405.1 uncultured Opitutaceae bacterium
GGGCGACGCCCGGCACGCGGAGCAGCACCTGGTTGAACGCGGCGTCCGGGCCCTGCGGCTGGGCGGAGAGCTGCGTGAGGGAGATCTGGAACGACGTGGCGCCGAGACTCGGGACGATGTCCTCGCGGGCGCGGTCGAGCTCGTCGGTGACGACGAACTTCGCGAGCTCGACCGGGGCGCTCTTTTCCGCCGCCGCGGCGCCATCGCTGGCAGACTGGGCGGAGAGGGAAAGGGCGGAGACGGAAAATACGGAAAGAAGAAGGGAAAGACGTGAATGCGACATGACGGAACTGAGTGGGTGTGGACGGAACGGCGCCGTCCGGGTGGACGGGCGCAAACGCCGGGACCGAACGCGCGGACCCTGGCGGAGGAGAACCCCTGACTCAGTTCAGCGGCGGGGCCTGACCCGGCGGAAGCCGGTAGGCGGGGGCCGCGAGATGGACCTCGGTGGAGGCCGGGCGGAGGGCGACCGGGCGGAACGCCGGGCCCTGCTGGACGAACGCGGTGTCGGTCGCGACCGACACACCGCTGGCAAACTGGACGATGGCGCAGCCATCCTCGGATCCGCCGGCGTCATCGCCGTGGAACCAGTGGTGCAGCTCCGGGCTGGAGGCCAGCACCGAGAGGAAGAGCACCAAGCCGGCGCCGGCCGCGCCGCCGAGACGGCGGACGAGGTCGAGGGCCTGGAAACTGTGGCGCCAGCGCAACACGATGCGGCGGACTGTCCCGGGAAAGCGGCGCCTGTCAAGTCCGCGGCGGCGAGTGGACGGACAGTTTTGTTTTACAGGAGGGAACGGAGAGAACGGAGAGGGGGAACCGCTAATCGTCGCTCATGGTCACTCATGCGCCGGGACCGAATTAGCGATTATGAGCGTAGATTAGCGGTTCCCCTCGGTTCCCTCCGTTCCCTCCTGTGGAAATCGGGTTGCGGATCGGATCCTAACCCTTCGGCTTCAGCCAGAGGTTCGAACGCATCCAGTCCTCGAGGCGGTCGATGACTTGGTCGCCGCCGCCGCCCTTGACGAGAAAACCGTGGGTGCCGATCTGGAAGATCAGGAGCTCGGCCGGCCGGTTGGCGGCGCGCCAGGCCTGGAAGAGCGCGATCGAGCGCGGCACGGAGTAGTCGTCATCGGAAGCGGTGGCGAGGAACACCGGCGGCGAGTCCGGTCGCGCGGGCAGTTCGCGGGCGCCGTAGATCGGGGCGAAGAAATCCGGCCGGGTCTCCGGCGGACCATCGGCGACCTGGCAGGCGAGGTAGCCGCCGGCGGAGAAGCCGACAAAGCCGACGCGATGGGGATCGACGCCGAACTCGGCGGCGTGACGACGGACCCAGGCCATGGCGGCGAAGGCATCGGCGACCGCGAGCCGGCGGACATTCTCGCCCTTCTGCGGGCCCTCGGTGACGACGCCGTCTTCGTCCTGCATGTAGGCCAGCGAGAGCTCCGCGTCGAGCGGGTGGGCGACGAGCCGGTACTTGAGCACGAACACGGCGGCGCCGGCCTCCGCGAGCTGCTGGGCGACCCGCGTGCCCTCGTACCGGATCGTGAGGTTCACGCCGCCGCCGCCCGGGGCGACGATGACGGCGGTGCCGCTGGCGCGCTTCGGGTTGGGAGCGAAATAGACGAGGGAAGGCCGCGTGACGTTCTGGAGGAACTCGAGGTCGACCTTGGGATGGTAGATCACGCGCTCGGGCCAGTTCCAATG
>CAZUQB010000714.1:0-1697 GCA_964622405.1 uncultured Opitutaceae bacterium
ATGATCTTCCCGAAGGTCAACACGGGCATCAACTTCGTCACGGGCGAGACCCAGCCGACCCGGCGCGAGCTCGATGTCGCGATCCAGGGTGACGGTTTCTTCGCCGTGCAGCAGCCCGACGGCACGCGCGTCTACACGCGCAACGGCGAGTTTCACATGCGGTCCGACCGGGTGCTCGTCACCTCCACGGGCGGCGAGGTTTTGTCCGACTCCGGTGCGCCGATCACGCTGGTGGCCGGCGGCGGCGAGGTGACGATCAACCAGGACGGCACGATTTTCCAGGGCACGACTTCCCTCGGGAAGCTCTCGGTGCAGAAGTTCGCCAACAACGCCGAGCTCGCCCCGGTCGCCGGCGGCGCGTTCATCCCGGCGGGCGGCATGGCGCCGACCCCGGTGGAGAAGCCGGAGCTCCTGCAGGGCTACCTGGAGGGCAGCAACGTGACGCCGCTCCGCGAGATGGTGGACCTGGTTCTCATCTCCCGGGCCTACGAGGCGAACGAGAAAATGATCACGACCGTGGACCAGCAGATGCAGAAGACGCTGGATGCGCTCGGTTGAGCCCCCGCCCATGACCTTCCCAGACAGACAACCGCAATCACGACTACATGGCCGCGCGCGTGATGGGAGCGCGCCGGCCTCTTTTTCCACCACCAGCCTGGAGCCGGTGACGGGGCCGGGGCGTTCGGACGCCCGGGCCGCCCGCCGCGCCGCGCTGACAGCCACCCTCCGCGCATGAACCTGTCCCTGTATTCCGCCGCCACCGGCATGGAGGCGCAGCAGCTCAACCTCAACACGATCGCGAACAACCTCGCGAACGTGAACACCGCCGGCTTCAAGCGCAGCAAGATCGAGTTCCAGGACCTGCTGTACCAGAAGCCGACCCGTTCCTCCGGCACCGACTCCGGCGGCGGCAACATCGTCCCGAACGGCCTCGAGGTCGGCAACGGCACCCGCGTGGCGTCCACGTCGAAGGTCTTCACCCAGGGCCAGCTCACGCAGACGGGCGAGAAGCTCGACATCGCGATCCAGGGCGACGGTTTCTTCGAGGTGCAGCGCCCGGACGGCACGATCGGCTACACGCGCGACGGCTCGTTCAAGCTCAACGCCCAGGGCCAGGTCGTCACGATCGACGGCCTGCCGGTGCTCAGCGGCTTCCAGCCGATCCCCGCCGGCGCCACCGCGGTGACCATCGCGGAAAACGGCCAGGTGACGGTCCAGACCGCCAGCGGCAGCCAGACTTTCCGCCTCACGCTCACGCGCTTCCCGAACCCGTCCGGCCTCCAGAGCCTCGGCGGCAACCTCTACGCCGAGACCGGCGGCAGCGGCTCCCCCGAGTCGGGCCAGCCCGGCGAGCAGGGTTTCGGCAGCACCATCCAGGGCTACAAGGAGGCCTCCAACGTCAACATCGTGGAGGAAATGGTGAACCTCATCGTCGCCCAGCGCGCGTACGAGATCAATTCGAAGTCGATCCAGACCTCGGACGAGATGCTCCAGAACGTCGCGAACATGAAACGCTGACCATGCGCGCCCGCCTCTTCATTCTCTTCGTCGCGTGCGCCGGCCTCCTGGCTGCCGCCAGCCAGCCCGCGACCCCCGCCGCCTACTCGCGCGAGCAGCTCCTCGCGGGCCTCGCGCAGGACCTGTCGGCGCACTACCGCCTCGACGGCGAGCTGCAGCTCGAGCTGCTCCGCCCGTGG
>CAZUQB010000715.1:0-1693 GCA_964622405.1 uncultured Opitutaceae bacterium
GACTCGCTCTCGGTCGGCTCGATCATGAGCGTGCCGGGCACCGGGAACGACATGGTCGGCGCGTGATAGCCGTAGTCCATGAGCCGCTTGGCCACGTCCTCGACCTCGAGCCCGTGCTTCTTCCACGGCCGGAATTCCAGGATGCACTCGTGGGCCACGAGCCCGCTCGCGCCCTTGTAGAGCACGGGGAAGCAGGACTCGAGCCGGCGGGCGACGTAGTTGGCGTTGAGGATCGCGACCTTGGTGGCCTCGGTCAGGCCCTCGGCGCCCATCATGCGGATGTACATCCACGAGATGACGAGGATCGACGCGCTGCCCCAGGGCGCAGCGCTGACCGCGCCCGCGGAGAGCTTGGCGCCGTCCGCGGCGCCGAGGCCCACGACCGCGTGGCCCGGCAGGAACGGCGCGAGATGCGCCGCGACGCCGATCGGGCCCATGCCGGGGCCGCCGCCGCCGTGCGGGATGCAGAAGGTCTTGTGCAGGTTGAGATGGCAGACATCGGCGCCGATGAAGCCGGGCGACGTGAGCCCGACCTGGGCGTTCATGTTCGCGCCGTCCATGTAGACCTGGCCGCCGTGCGCGTGGACAATCCGGCAGATGTCGCGGATGCTGCCCTCGAACACGCCGTGGGTGGACGGGTAGGTCACCATCAGCGCGGCGAGATCGGCCGCGTGGGTGGTGGCCTTGGCGGTGAGGTCGGCGACGTCGATGTTGCCGTGGGCGTCGCACGCGACCGGGACCACCTTGAAGCCGCACATGGCGGCGCTGGCGGGATTGGTGCCGTGGGCGGAGGTGGGGATCAGGCAGACATGGCGGCGGCCCTCGCCGCGCGACTCGTGATAACCGCGGATGGCGAGCAGGCCGGCATACTCACCCTGCGAGCCCGCGTTGGGCTGGAGCGACATCGCGGCAAAGCCGGTGATCTCGCACAGCCACGTCTCGAGGTCGCGGAAGAGCTTCGCGTAGCCCCGCGCCTGCTCGGCGGGCGCGAACGGGTGCAGGCGGCCGAACTCGGGCCACGTGACGGGCAGCATCTCGCTCGTGGCGTTGAGCTTCATCGTGCACGAGCCCAGCGAGATCATCGAGTGACAGAGGGAGAGGTCCTTTGCCTCGAGGCGCCGGATGTAGCGCAGCATCTCGTGCTCGGTGTGGTGGCGGTTGAACACCGCGGCGGTGAGGTACGCCGAGGCGCGGGCGTGCGGCGGGGCGAAGTCGGCCGCGACGCCGTCGGGGGAGGGCGCGCCGGCCTCGCCGAAGCAGCCGAGCAGCGTGATGACGTCCTCAAGCGTGGTGGTCTCGTCGAGCGAGATGCCGACCGAGTAGGCGTCGCGCCGGCGGAGATTGAAGCGCTTCGCGGCGGCCGCGGCGTGCACGCGCTCGGCGGCGACGTTGGTCACGGTGAGCGTGTCGAAGACCGGCTCGGCATTGACCTTGGCGCCGAGACTGGTGAGCCCGCGGGCGAGGAGGCCGGTGAGGAACTTCACGCGGCGGGCGATCTCACGGAGCCCGGCCGGGCCGTGATACACGGCGTACATCGAGGCCATCACGGCGAGCAGGACCTGCGCGGTGCAGATGTTCGACGTGGCCTTGTCGCGGCGGATGTGCTGCTCGCGGGTGCCGAGGGCGAGGCGCAGCGCGGGGTGGCCCTGCGCGTCCTTGGACACGCCGACGAGGCGGCCGGGCATCTGGCGCT
>CAZUQB010000716.1:0-1691 GCA_964622405.1 uncultured Opitutaceae bacterium
TGTGGATCACGCTCGAGTCCCCGAGCATCTGCGAGATGGCGGTGGCGCTCGGGCTCGACTGGGTCGTGATCGACGCCGAGCACGGGCACCTCGACTGGAAGGAGATCGTCGAGCACGTCCGCGCCACGGTCCGGAGCCAGACGGTCGCGCTGGTGCGGCTGGCGGAAAACTCCCCCGCGCTCATCAAGCGCGCCCTCGACATCGGCGCCGACGGCGTGGTGATCCCGTGGATCGAGACGCCGGCCCAGCTGGAGTCCGCCCTGAAGGCCGCGACCTACCCGCCGCGCGGCCTCCGCGGCATCGGCGCCGAGCGCGCCACGTGCTGGGGCCAGTGCTTCATCGAGCACACCGGCGAGGCCGACCAGAACGTCCTGGTCGTGCCGATCATCGAGAGCGTCAAGGCGGTCCGGAACATCGACCAGCTCGCGCGCGTGCCCGGGGCGGATGTCTTCTTCTTCGGCCCCGCCGATCTCTCGGCCACCGCGGGCTTCCCCGGCCAGTGGGAGGGCCCCGGCGTCGCCGACCTGATCGGGCAGGCGAAGGACGCGCTCCGGCGCGCCGGCAAGCACTGCGGCGTGATCGCCACCGACGAGGCCAATCTCAACCAGCGGCGCGAGCAGGGCTTCGCGATGCTCGGGGTGGGGCTCGACGGCAGCCTGCTGCTGCGGAGCCTGCACCGGATGCTCGCGTCCCAGGGCCGCGACCGTGCCATCCGCGCGGGTTTCACCCTCGAGAACGATCCGGTCGCCGTCGCCAACGAGACCGCCGCCCAGTGCGCGCCGCCGGAGATGCGGCCCGACCGGCCCGAGGTCATGAACGACCGCGGCTCCGGCCCGCAGCTCGAGATCTGTCCCGGCGTCGCCCTCGACGTCCAGGTCGGCGGCCACAACCAGGCGCGCCAGCTGACCACGGGCATCGTGACCTTCCAGCCGGGCGCCCAGCTGCCGTGCCACCGCCACCCCTTCGCCGAGTCGATCACGCTGCTGCAGGGCCGCGCCCAGGTCGACGTCGAGGGCCGGGTCTACGAGGTCGGCCCGCTCGACAACGTCACGATCCCGCGCGGCCTCGCGCACCGCGTGAACAACCTTTCGCGCACGCAGCCGGCGGTGTTCCACGTGGCGCTCGCCTCGGCGTCGCCCGACCGCGAGCTCGTGCACCAGTTCTTCCCGAAGCGCTCGATGCCGGAGGTCACGCAGACCCAGCCCGGCGGCGAGCGGGTCACGTTCATCCGCAAGGCGGCCCGCTACTCGCCAGGCAATAACGCGGGGTTCGTCGACTTTTTCAACGACGAGCTCGTGCCGGGCCTCGAGATGAGCGGCGGCTACGGCCTCTTCCAGCCGGGCGGGCGGCTGCCGGCGCACCTGCACGATTTCGACGAGTCGATCTGCATCGTCGAGGGCCGCGCCACCTGCGTGGTCGAGGGGCGCCGCTACGCGCTCGACCAGCTGGGCACGGCGCTCCAGCCGCGCGGGCGCATCCACTATTTCATCAACGAGTCCACCGCCGCGATGGGCATGATCTGGGTCTACGCCGGACCCAAGCCCGAGCGGATCGTCGTCGCCGAGGAGTGCGCCACCGCCCCCGGGGTCGCCTGGGGCTCCTGACCGCCGCGCCATGCCCGCGCCCTTCCACGTCAAGCTGACGGCCGACTTCTTTGACGCGGCGGGGCGCCCGAAGTACGAGGACATCGG
>CAZUQB010000717.1:0-1691 GCA_964622405.1 uncultured Opitutaceae bacterium
GCGGCGGTAGTACGGCGCGAACAGCTCGTCGAACGTCGCCGGCGAGCAGAACTGCGACTGCTGCGTGCCAAAGTCCGTCCCGCAGATCACGATCACGTCGACCCGGTCGCCCGCGAGCCGGGACCAGGTGGCGAGGTTCTGCAGCGCGACCTCGCACTGGTACTCAAAGATCTTGTGCACGTAGTCGCGGCGCTCGACGAGGGAGATGTACCACTCGCCGACGTCGCGGATGCCCTTCGGGTGCTTGAGGAACGCGGCCGGCACGAGCGCGATGTCGCCGAAGCCGGTGCCGCCGACGCCCGAGACGACCGCGCGGTCCTCATGGGCGACGCGGGCGAACTCGTTCCGCCAGTGCGCAAGGTCCTCGGCGCCGAGAGGTTTGAACTCTTCGCAGTTGTCCGCGGCGTTGAGCTGCTCCTCCTCGAACGGCTCCTGCCGCACGATCGCATCGAAGAAATACCCGCCAGCCGGCATGTGGCCGCTCGCCGGCACCGAGGTGTCACCCTCGGGATAGAGATAGACGTCGCCCGACGGCTCCTGCCGCGGCCGGAAGCCTGCAGGCACCAGCATCACCTGGCCCCACGGCGCGCGCCACTCGTGCCAGCCCTCGTTGGGAAAGCCGAACATCGTCCCGCGGCCGTTCGCGCCGACGCAGTCGGAGCCCAGCGCGCGGGCGAGGTCGTCCTCCACCTCGCCGAGCATCTGGAAGGGCTCGATGACCTTCACCGGGTGGGAGGGCAGCCCGTAGTGCTCGCGCAGGGCGGCGACGCAGCTGACGTGGAGGCTGGTCAGGCCGGTGCTGCCGAAGTCCACCGGCACGGGACCGGGCTGGTGGGCGAGCGCCCGCTGGACCTTTTCGCGCGAGGTCATGGGGGAGGCTCAGCCCTTCAGGCCGAGCAGGTCTTCCTTCAGCTTGAGGTAGTAGAGGTAGTCGTCCGGATCCACGTTCGGCGGGCAGCGGTGGTCGCAGAACGGGATGAAGCCGCCCTTCGCCACGTACGGCACGAGCGAGTCGAGGTAGGAGCGGATCTCGGTCCGGCTGCGGCCGAGGACCATCTTGTCCATGCCGCCCATGATGCGGAGCTCGGGGCCCCATTTTTCGAGCGACTCGCCCGGGTGGCCGGAGCCGTTCACCTCCCACGGGAACATCGTGTTCACGCCGCCGGCGAGGAAATGCGGAATCAGCGGGCGGACGTCGCCGTCGCAGTCGATCCAGAAGATGTCCACGCCGTGGGCGCGGAGTTTCTTCGTGATGCGCTGGTAGCGCGGGACCACGACATCGCGGAAGAAGCCGACCGAGACGAGCGGGCCGCTCTTGTAGCAGATGTCCTCCCAGCCCGAGGCAAAATCAAACTTCATGTGCGGCAGCACCTGGTCGAGCGTGTCCTCGATCAGTTGGCAGGACACCTCGACGATGTCCTCGACCATGTCCGGGTAATCGAAGACGGAGTAGGCAAGGCCTTCGACCGTGAGCATGTCGCGGACCTTGCCGATCATCGAGCCGCACCAGATGCCGACCGGGTAATCGCGGTCGGCCGGGAATTTCTTCTGCAGCGCGGCGACGTCGAGTTTGCGGTCGGGGTGCTTCCGGTCGAAGCGCTCGGCCTTCACCTTCGCCCAGTCGTCGGGCGTCTTGACGGTGGCCTCGAGGAAGTGGGGGATGGTGTCGTGGCCGTCGAGCGGCACCTCGG
>CAZUQB010000718.1:0-1685 GCA_964622405.1 uncultured Opitutaceae bacterium
ACGTCCTGTTCAACGTCCCGGTGCTCAAGCACCACAGCGGCGCGGGCATGACCGCCGCGATGAAGAACCTGATGGGCGCCGTGCTCGACCGGCGCTTCTATCACCAGAACGACCTGCAGCAGTCGATCGCCGACTTCCTCACGATCTGCCGGCCGACCCTCAACATCCTCGACGCGTATCACCCGATGGTTCGCAACGGCCCGCGCGGCAAGACCACGGCCGACCTCGTCGAGATGAAGACCCTGCTGGCCGGCACCGACCCGGTCGCCGTCGATGCGGCCGCCGCCAAGATGCTCGGCCTCGATCCGGCGAAGATCGGGCACATCCGGATTGGCGCGGAGATGAAGCTGGGGACGATGGACCTGACCCAGGTCGACATCCGCCGCCTCAGCCTCGCCTGACGCGATGCGCGCCCCCGCCCTGAAGCTCGCGCGCGCCGCCGCCGCCGGGCTCGTGCTCGGCGCGCTCCTGCTCGCGCTGCTGGATTTTCGCGGGGCGATGCCGCCGGAGGTCGGGCGGGGGGTCGCGGCGATGCAGTTCGTGCCGTCGTGGCTGGCGCTCGCGGCCGGGGCCTCGCTCGCGCTCGGCGGCGTGGCGGTGGTGGTCGTCACGGCGCTCGCGGGACGCATCTACTGCGGGGCCTTCTGCCCGCTGGGAATCTGGCAGGACTTGGTCGCGCGCGCGGCCGAGTACCTCGGTCGGTCTCGCAACCGCTATCCGACCCGGCCGGCCCGCAACGGCCTGCGTCAGCTATTCCTGTGGCTGTCGGTGGCGGGCATCCTCGCCGGTGGGGCTGGTTTCACGCTGGCACTGGTCGACCCCTACAGCAATTTCGCCCGTGCAGCCGTTGTGCTCGGACGTCCGGTCGTCGTGGCGGTCAACAATGACCTGGTGCCGGTCCTTCGCCCGCTTGGTGTGGAATCGCTCTACCGCGTGGATCTCGCGTGGGCACCGTGGGGCGTGCTGGCCCTGGCCGCGCTCGTGCCCCTCGTGGCCACCGGCCTGGCCTTCTGGCGGGGACGAATCTACTGCAACACTGTCTGTCCCGTGGGCACGGTGCTCGGCCTGGTCGCCGGCCGCAGCGCGCTCCGCCTTCGGCTGGACCTGGCCGCCTGCCAAAAGTGCGGCGACTGCCTCCGCGCCTGCCGCGCGCAGTGCATCGACGTGCGGGCCGGCACGATCGACGCCTCGCGCTGCGTCGCCTGCTACAATTGCGTCAGTGTCTGCCACGAAGGCGGCATCCGTCACGAGTGGAGCTGGCGCCGTCGTCCGGCGCCGCCATCGGTGCCGGCCCGCCCCGACCCGGGTCGCCGCGCCTTCGTCGCGATCACGGCGGCGGCCGCGGCCACCCTGCCGGCGCGCCTGGCGGAGCCGGTGCGGGCGACGCCGGTCGGGCCGGAGACCGGCGGGCCCATCTGTCCGCCGGGGGCGGGCTCGGTCGCCCGCTTTCTTTCCCATTGCACGGCCTGCCAGCTGTGCGTGAGCGCGTGCCCGACGCACGTGCTGGCGCCGGCCTGGTGGCAGTACGGCGCGGTCGGCGTGCTGAAGCCGCGGCTCGATTACGCGGCGGCCTTCTGCAACTACGACTGTCACCGCTGCGCCGAGGCCTGTCCCGACGGCGCGATCGTCCGGCTGGCGCTGGCCGACAAGCAGGTCACGCGCATCGGCGCGGCGCAGCTGGACGT
>CAZUQB010000719.1:0-1684 GCA_964622405.1 uncultured Opitutaceae bacterium
CCGGCGGCGTCGTGGCCACGTTCGAGACCACCCAGGTGGCGCCGGGCTACGGGAATTATTTCCGCCTCGAGGTGTCCGGGGACCGCGGCACGCTCGCGATCCACTCCGATCATCCCGACGAGATCTGGCTGCGCGCCGGGGCCACCCTCACCCGCTACGCCACCTGGCGCTCCGACCTGCCGCTGCAGCGGCTGCCCACCGATTTTGCCGGCCGCCAGGGACCGGGCACGCCGGCCGCGATCGTGCCGGCCATCCGGGGCGAGAAGGTGGATTTCCCGACGTTCGCCGACGGCTTGGCGGCCCAGCGCGTGCTCGGGGCGCTGCTTGCTTCCATGCAGTCGGGTTCGTGGCAGAAGACCACCTGAACCGCCGATGCTCCGTCCACCCGAGAATTTTGAAACCGCCCGCCTGTCCGCGAAAGCCGTGACGGTGGCGGACGCCCCCGAGATCTTCGCGGCCTACGCGAGTGACCCGGAGGTGACGCGCTTCCTGGCGTGGAAGGCGTACTCCGAGCTGCCGCCGCTGGTGGAGTTTCTCCGGGGCAGCGAGGAAACCTGGCGCACCGGCAAGGGTCACTTCGCCTGGCTGCTGCGCCTGCGTTCCAGCCGGGAGGCGGTCGGTTCCATCGGGCTTTCGATCAACCTTCATCATGTGGTCTTCGGCTACGTCCTGGGCAAGAAGCACTGGGGCCAGGGCTTGATGGCCGAACCGCTGCGGTGGCTGGTGGACTGGTCTTTGACCCAGCCGGGCCTTTCCCGCGCGTGGGCGTTTTGTGACACGGAAAATCCGTCGTCTGCCCGGGTGATGGAGAAGGCCGGCATGCAGCGCGAAGGCATCCTGCGCCGCTGGCATGTCTGCCCCACGATCGGTCCCGAGGCGCGCGACTGCATCGTCTGCGCACGGGTCAAGTAGCCGTCGGGCTACGCTCTGGCCCGCGCCTTGGTTACAGGGTGCGGCCGGATTTACCGGCTATTTTGCCCGGCGGTCGTGAAACCGCGCTCCCATGACCCGCGTCAACCGGTGCAATCCACCTCCTGTCCACCATGAAGAACGATCCGACCTTCAAACTCCTCGCCGCGATCATCATCGCCGGCGTCGCCGCCTGCCTGCTCGCGCCCACGACCCGTGCCGCCGAAGCTGCCGGCGCCTCCAAGGCCAAGCACAGCCACACCCGCACCGGCACCTACCAGACGAGCAACGGCGGCAGCGGCACGGTCACCTCCACGACCACGAGCGGCGGAGGCGAGCGGACGCGCAATACCACCCTCACGAACCAGAGCGGCCAGACCGCGACGCATACGTCGGACCGCACCTGGGACAAGGCCTCCGGCACCGGCACGGTCAATTCCAGCTCCACGGGCTTCAACGGTCGCACGACCTCCCGGCAGGGTACTCTCACCAAGAACGCGGACGGTTCCGTCTCCGGCGCGGGCACGATCACCGGGCCCAAGGGCGGCAACTCGACCTACGCGGACACAACGGTGAAAACGGACACCGGCCGCTCGACGACCGGGACCATCACGGGGCCCAACGGACAGACCAGCACCTTTGCCAGCACGGTGAGCCACTCGGGCCCCGGTGCGGTCACACGGACGTCCAGCGTGACCGGACCGCAGGGTAGGACGACCGAGCGGGAAATGTCGCGGCAGGTGAATGCCGACGGTTCCGGCACCCGGGTGATTCA
>CAZUQB010000720.1:0-1682 GCA_964622405.1 uncultured Opitutaceae bacterium
CGTTTGGCCTGTTGGTCGGCGAGCTGTTTCTTCGCGCCGTCCAGGACCGCGGGCGGGGCCTTATTGACGAAGGAGGGATTCGCCAGGCGGGCCTCGGTGCCGGCGATGTGTTTAGCCAGCGCCTCGAGTTCCTTGGTCAGGCGGAGCTTTTCGGCCCCGGCATCCACCGTGCTCGCCAGATCAAGATAGAGCGTGCCCAGGGTCGTCACCACGGCGGGCGCGCCGTCCACCTTGTCCCGACGCACCAACTCGGCAGCCCCGGCCAGGCGGGTGAACTTGGCCAGATTGGCCGACAGGATCGCCCACTCGGCGTCCGAGGTTGTCACCATGAACTTCACGTCCCGACGGCTCGCCAGATTGTGCTCGGCCTTCAGGGCGCGGGCCTGGGAAATCGCCGCCTTGAGATTCTGCACCGCGGCGATCTGCCGCTGGTCGAGCGCCAGACCGCGGATCAGCGCCGGTGAACCCAGCGTCGAGGCGTTCTCGATGCGCACGTCCTCGATGAACGTCCCGGCCGCGCCATAACCCAGCAGGGCCCAGAGTTCCTCGGTGATGAACGGGATGAACGGATGCAGCAGCAGCAGGGTCTGGCGGAGGACCAGATCCTGCACGGCCAGGCAGGTGCCCTTGGTGTCCGCCGCCTGCAGCTTGGCCTTCGAGACCTCCACGTACCAGTCGCAGAAGTCATTCCAGAAAAAGCCGTACAGCGCCTGCACCGCCGCGCTGAATTCGAACTCGGCAAAGCACCGGTCCACCTCGCGCGTCGTCGCCAGCAGCCGGTCGAGAATCGCATGGTCGTCGGCGTCGAACTTCGCCACGTCGATCCGCGCCGCGATCGCGGCCAGCGTCGAATTGTCGCCGGCCTCGCCGCTCATCTGCCGGAAGCGGCAGGCGTTCCAGAGCTTGTTGCAGAAGTTCTTGCCACCCTCGATGCGCTCCTCCTGGAACCGGATGTCCTGCCCCTGCGGCGCGATCGAGATGATGCCGAAGCGCAGGCCGTCCGCGCCATAGCGGTCGATCAGGTCGAGCGGATCCGGCGAGTTGCCCAGCGACTTCGACATCTTGCGGCCCTGATGGTCGCGGATGATGCCGGTGAAGTAGACGTGCTTGAACGGGATGCGCTTCAGCATCTGCTCCTTCGTCAGGCCGGCTGGCTTCGGCGCGCGATTGCCAGAACTGTCCGCCGCCGGGCCCTCCACGAACTCCAGGCCGGCCATGATCATGCGGGCCACCCAGAAGAAGATGATGTCCGGGCCGGTCACGAGCGTCGTGGTCGGATAGAAGAAATCAAAGCCGGCCTGTTTCATGGCCGCCTGGTCGGGCCAGCCCAGGGTGGCGAACGGCCACAGCCAGGACGACGCCCAGGTGTCGAGGACGTCCTCCTCCTGCTCCCAGTTCGCCGCATCGGCGGGGCCGTGCACGGACACGTGCCAGTTCTTCGGGTCGCTGCGGTCGGCGCCCTTGCGGTACCAGACCGGGATCCGGTGACCCCACCAGAGCTGGCGGCTGATGCACCAGTCCTGGATGTTCTCCAGCCAGTGGAGGTAGACCTTGGTCCAGCGCTCGGGGTGGAACTGGATCAGCCCGTCGCGCACGGCGGCCTTGGCCTCCTCGATCTTCGGGTAGCGGAGCCACCACTGCTCGGTGAGGCGCGGCTCGATCGGCACGTCGGCGCGCTCGGA
>CAZUQB010000721.1:0-1676 GCA_964622405.1 uncultured Opitutaceae bacterium
GCTGCTTCAGCGGCGCGAGCACCCGGCGGTCCACCTCGGACCGGATCAGCGCGCGGAGGTCCGCGGGCAGCCGCGCACCCAGGAGGAGGTCGGTCTCGGCGAGATTCGCGCCGGTGTGCATCACGGCGAGGTCCGACTCGACCGTCTTGCCGTCGTAGTTCAGCCGCTTCAGGTCGTTGCCCGGGTGGATCCAGGTGCGGAGCGCCGCCATCCGGCGCGTGTCGTCGCCGATCACCGCGAGGAACTCGCCGCGGTCGTGGATCGCCTCGGCCAGCAGGAACGCGGCCTGGCGCTTCCGGACCACCGGCATGACCTGGTTGATGTGCGTGACGTCCTCCCGCGCGAGGCAGTCGAGGTACGCCGCGTCCGTGTAGTCGGGGAAGGGCTGGGCCGCGAGCTCGCGCGCCGTCTGCAGCACCTTGCGGCCGAAGGCCGTCTCGGCCCACGGCGCCCAGGCGGCCCGGTCCGTCGCGGGCGGCGCATACGAGAACGGCGCCGCCGGCAGCTGCGCCGCGAGCGCGCGCACCCGGTCGGGGTTGGGCGCGTACGAGAGACCCGGGGGAACGTCGAAGTTGAAGTCGTAGGCGCCCATGCGGCGAGACTTGGCGCGGCCGGGGTGGGCGCAAGCGCGGAGTGGCGCCGTGCATTCGGGCTTGTCGCCGTCGGTCCGGCCCGCGCACTCTCCGCCCATGGATCTTTCCCGCCCCGTGCTGGACCGCCGCCAGTGGCTCAAGGTGACAGGGCTGGCGCTGGCCGGGGCCGTGCTCGCACCCGCCCGGGCCGTCCCGGCCCCGCCGGCACCGCGGGCCGCGCCCGGCGCGCCGCCCGTCCCGCGCCCGGGCCGCGAGTACGTCCTCGGCTTCGAGGTCGACCCCCACCGCTGACCGCCGCGAAACGCGGGCTTGTGCCGGCGTCGCCGGGGGTTAACCGTTTGGTTACCCCATGAGCCCGCTCTCCCGCCGCGCCTTTGTCCGCCACAGCTCGCTGCTCGCCGCCGGCCTCGCCGCGGCCGCGGCCCTGCCCCGGTCCGCCCGGGGCGCCGGCCCGGCGGGCCGCGTGGATCTCGCCGCGCTGCGGGCCTACCTCCGGCGCGCCCTCGCGGCGAAGCACGACGCGATCATGGCGGGCGCCCGCCCGAGCGGGCAGTTCGGCACGGAGCCGTGGATCGTGCGCGACCAGGACGTGATGCTCACGCTGGCGCTGCTGTACCGCGACGAGGCGGGCCCGTATCACGGCCAGGCCCCGCTCCGCGAGGCCATCGCGGCCGCCGGCCGGTACCTGCGGACGCGGCAGGACGCGAAGGGCATGTGGCCCTTTGACAAGAAGGACGGCTCGAACTGGGGCCAGATCTACATGCCGTGGACCTACCTGCGGTGGATGATCACCTACCAGCTGATGGCGGACGAGCTGGCGCCGGCCGACCGGGCGATCTGGGCCGAGGGCCTGCAGCTCGGCTACGGCGGCATCGCCGCCACCGAGCTCTCCTCGCGCAGCAACATCTACCCGGGGCCGCTCACCGGGCATCCGCCGCTCCGGCCGGGCGAGGTGATCCCCTGGATCCACAACATTCCCTGCCACCACGCGGCCGGCCTGTTCATCGCCGGCCAGGCGTTCCACCGCCCCGAGTGGCAGCAGCAGGCCCGCGACTACATCCGGCTCGTCGTCGCCGCGCAGTC
>CAZUQB010000722.1:0-1672 GCA_964622405.1 uncultured Opitutaceae bacterium
TCGTAGTCGGCGTGGAACGCCTTGACCTGGTCGAGCGTGACGATCGGGACCTGGTTGATCTTGGTAATTATGTCGCCCCGGGAGAGACCCGCGACGTCCGCGGGGAATCCCGGCTGGACGCCGATCACGAACACGCCGGTCGCGTCGTCGAGCTGGTTCTCCCGGGCAAAGGTCCGCGAGACCTTGCGCACGCTCAGGCCCCACTTCTCGAGCACCCACTCCTCGCCGACGCGGCTCTCGAGCTTCTCGGTGACGACCAGGTAATCCTTCGTCTGCGCGCCGCGCTTCACGGTCAGGCGCAGCTTCTCGCCCACCGGCGTGCTGGCGATACGGTTCTGAATCGGCGGGAGCTGCTCTGGAAACCGGCCGTCGACCTTTTCGCCGTTGATCGCCAGCAGGATGTCGCCGGGCCGCAGGCCGGCGCGCGCAGCCGGCGAACCCGGGTCGACGCTGGCCACCAGCATGCCGGTGTTCAGCGCCACGGAATAGAAATTCTCCAGGTCCTGCATCTCCCGCGGCACGAGCCCGATGTAGCTGCGCGTGATGGCGCCGTCGCGCGCCAGTCCCTCGACGACCCGCTTGGCCGTGCTGGCGGGGATTGCGAAGCCGAGATTGTTGGCGCCGAGGTAGCCGCGCGACGAGATGCCGATGACCTTGCCGTCCTCAGTGACCAGCGGACCGCCCGAGTTGCCGGGGTTGATCGCCGCGTCGGTCTGCAGCCAGGTGTTGAACGCACCGGTCTCGTAACCGTTCACGCCGCGGCTGTCCTCAAAGTAGCGGTTGTTGTTCGAGATGATGCCCCGGGTGGCGGTACGGGTGAGGCCAAAGGGCGTGCCGACCGCATAGACGGTCTGGCCGACAAAGAGTTTCGAACTGTCGCCGAATTCGGCATGCGAGAACTTCAACCCGCGCCGCCGGACGTCCGCCAGGTCGAGCTGCAGGACCGCGAGGTCGGTCCAATGGTCCCAGCCCACCAGCCGTGCGCTGACCCGCTCGAGGCTGGAGAGGGTCACCGACAGCTCGATCGCGCGCGGGCTCGCGACATGGGCGTTGGTGAGGATCAGCCCGTCGTTGGAGAGGATCACCCCGGAGCCGATGCTGGCGCTGAAGCGCTTGGCGCCGTCCTCGAAGGCCACCTCCCGAACGTCGATGCGCACCACGGCGTCGAGCAGCTGGTTGAAGCCCTTGCTCATCGCCCCGGAGGCCGAAATCGCCAGGGCGAGGCCGAGGAGTGACACCCTGAGCATGATTGACCGGGAGAACGAATACTTCACTGTGCTAAATTTCACGCAATGGCTACCAAGTGCAAAGACTACAATTTCCTAGAGATAGAGCCCCACTGGCAATCTTTCTGGGATAAAAATCACTCGTTCCGCACCGACCGCGGCACGTCCAAGCCCAAGTACTACGTGCTGGACATGTTTCCGTATCCGTCGGGCGCCGGTCTGCACATCGGCCATCCCGAGGGTTACACCGCGACGGACATCGTCGCCCGCTACAAGCGCGCCAAGGGCTTCAACGTCCTCCACCCGATCGGCTGGGATGCCTTCGGCCTGCCGGCCGAGCAGCATGCGGTGAAGACCGGCACGCACCCCGCTTCGAACACCCAGAACAACATCGTCAACTTCAAGCGGCAGATCAAGGCCCTCGGCTTCTCGTACGACTGGGACCG
>CAZUQB010000723.1:0-1671 GCA_964622405.1 uncultured Opitutaceae bacterium
TAGTAGGCGCTGACAAACTCCCGGGTGTCGTCGTCGTAGTACCACGAGTAGTGCCAGTGGAGGCGACGATTGCGGCGGGGCAGGCGCACCGGCGGCAGTCCCAGCCGGGAACAAAGGCGACTGAAGTCCGCCTGGAGGCTCTCCATGCGCAGCAGGCAGTCGAGCCGGTTGCACCCGTCGACCGAGATCCAGTCAACCTGGGGACTCCAGCGATGGAGACCGGGACTCACGTCGCCGCCCCAGTCCCGCGGCGAATACCGGTGCGGGTCGGCCAGGGTGGCCCGCACCCAGTCGGAGAATCCGCGGACCAGGCCGGACCGGTCGTGCAGGAATAGCTTGGAGGCCGCCGGGCGGCTCTTCTTGAGCTGGTAATTGTAGTCGGAGAACAGCCGGTCCCAGGGATTCCGCACGATCGCGAACTTCAGGTAGCGCTCGAACACCTCGGGTGAAACCTCGGCGGCATGCTTGGCGAGGTCCTTGTGGTCGGACCAGCCGATGCCAAACACGCGATTGACGCTGTTGCCCGCTGTCTTGGGGATGTGAACGTAGATGCAGCGGAGGTCGTGGTTGATCATCGGCCGCCGGTGTTTCGCCCCGATGGCGCCGGCTGGAATAAGACGCGACCACGCGGCGGAATTATCGGTGATGTGCGGCTGAAAGGACGCGGACTGGCGGCGAAAGTCCGCGGCTCGGGGCGCGGGGTGCATGCCTTCTCCCAAAGGCGCTTGTAACCCGGCGGCGGTTAGTCCGTCTTTTTCCGCCGAGCATGAAGAAACTCACCCTTCTCGTCCTGGTCGGCGGCCTTGCCGCCGCCAGCCTCCTCGCGCAGGAGTCGCCCGAAATCAAACTGCCCGCCCCGGCGCCCACGCCGGCGCCGGCCGCCGCGCCCGAGGCCGCTCCGGCCGCGTCGCCGGCCGACCAAGGTACGGCCCCGGCCAAGAAAAAACACGCCAAGGGCCACAAGAAGGGCAAGAAGCACAAGCAGAAGACCGACGCGGAAACGCCGCCGAAGTCCTGAGACGAGGAAGGCCGCCCGGTGACCGCCACCGGGCGGAAAACCGCCGGCCACTGACCCGTTCCAACCTTTAGCGGGCGCCGGGCGCCTTGGCCCAGGTGTCCTTGAGGCTGATCGTCCGGTTGAACACGAGCTGACCGGGCGCCGAGTCCTTCGCGTCGACCACGAAGTAGCCAAGGCGTTCGAACTGGAAATATTGTCCCGTCGCCGCGGCGGCGAGCGACGGCTCGAGCCGGGCGCGAACCACCTCCAGCGAGCGCGGGTTCACGTGCTTCGTGAAATCACCGTCGGCGTCGGGCTCCGGCACAGTGAAGAGGCGGTCGTAGAGGCGCACCTCGGCCTCGACGCTGGCCGAGGCACTGACCCAGTGGATCGTGCCCTTGACCTTGCGATCGACATTCGGGCCGCCGGCGCGCGTCGACAGGTCGGCGGTGCAGCGGATCTCCGTGACCTTGCCCGCGGCGTCCTTGATGACCTCGTCGCACTTGATGATGCAGGCGTACTTGAGCCGCACCTCGCCACCCGGCTTGAGGCGGAAATACTTGGGCGGCGGCACCTCGGCAAAATCGTCCCACTCGATGTACACCTCGCGGGTGAGCGGCACCGGCCGGGTCGTCGGGTGCTCGTCCTGCGGGTTGTTGACCGCCGCGCACTCC
>CAZUQB010000724.1:0-1671 GCA_964622405.1 uncultured Opitutaceae bacterium
GCGCGCCGGCCCAGCCGCCGGCGGCGCTGCCGTCGAGCCGCCGGACCGTGCGCCAAAGCAGCAGGCCGGTGAGCCCGATCATGACGGCGAGGCCGACGTGCAACCCGCGGTTGTTCCAGTCGCCGACGACCCGCAGCTCGGCGGCGAGCAGGTACACCATCAGGGGGCTGCGCGTGTCGGCCACGTCGCGGTACATCACGTCGCCCCGCAGGAGGTGCTGCGCGAACACGGTGGTGTTGGCCTCGTCGAGATTCCAGACCTCGCGCGGGAGCGACGGCCAGCGCAGGGCGACGGCGAGCGCGACGAGGAGGACGGCGCCGAGCCAGACGGGGAGGCGGCGGGCCATGGGGCGAGACTCAGGCGGCGGCGCCGCCCGCGAAGGAGACCCCGTTTGCTGGAGATGGCCGCCGGGGGCGCATGGCGGCGGCGCTCAGCCGAAGTACGCCTCGCGGGCCATGGCGACGTGGGTCGGCAGGGAGACGCGGGCGTCGTAGAACCGCGACATCCGGGCGAAGGCCATGGAGACCATCTTGTCGTCGCGGGCGAAGAACTTGTCGAGGCAGGCCTTCAGCGCGGCGGCCAGCTTGTGATAGTCGCCGGCCGGGATGAGGAGGGCCTCGTCGTTGTTCACCAGCATCTCGGGGATGCCGTTGACGTTGGTGCTGATGATCGGAATCCGGAACGAGGCGGACTCGAGCAGCACGCGGGGGAACGACTCCTCGAAGCTCGTGCAGACGAAGACGTCGGCGAGACGGTACCAGTCGTAGATGTCGAGGGTCTCGGGGAACAGCCGGGTGTTCTTCAGGCCCATCAGCTCGATGTCCTGCTCGATGGACTCGAGGTAAAGGCCCTCGCGGGCGCCAACCATGAGGAACTCGATCGGGCCCTTGTCGGCGAAGGACGCGCCGTGCTGCTTCATCAGCTGGTCGATCGCGCGGATGTACACGTGCTGGCCCTTGCGCTGGCAGACAGAGCCGATGTTGACGACAAGGGTGGCGTCGGGGTCGAGCCCGTACTTCCGCCGGAGCGCGCGCTTGTCGTGCGCGGCGGCGAAGCGCTCGATGCGCTCGATGTCGACCCAGCTGGCGAGCGTGCGGAAATTGTCGTTGGTGTTGAGCGGCTCGTGGATCTGCCGGGTGGCGCGCGCGGTGAAGATCACCCGGCTCGCCTGCGACAGCGCCTGCTCGGTGAGCGGCACGACCTCCGGGGACGCGAGCCCGTGCTCCGTGAAGAACTTCCGCGGCGTGTTGCTCTCGTGGATGTACAGCGCGGCCGGCTTGCCGAGGGCCTGGCCGAGGAACACGGCCCAGTAGGCGACCATCGTGTTGCCCACGATCAGGTCGATGTCGTCCCAGCGCAGCCCGGCGGCGAAGCGCTTCAGGTTCGCGTGGAACCCGGCGGCCGTCTCGGCCCGGAGGAACGAGTCGGCGTCGAGCACCTCCACGGCGAGGCCGGCGTCCTCAAACTTCTTCCGCAGCGGCCCCTCGACCGGCGAGAACACCCGGACCTTCCAGCCCGGCTGGGCGGCGAGGTGGCGGGCGTACTCGAAGATGAAGAGCGGGGCGCCCTCGAGGTTCAGGTTGTGCGTGATCACGGCGACGCCGAGCGCGAGCGGGCGGCGGGCGTAGCGGTGGTCGTGGACGTTGATGCGGAAGCTCGAGGTGCCGTAGT
>CAZUQB010000725.1:0-1668 GCA_964622405.1 uncultured Opitutaceae bacterium
GCGCCGTGAGCTTCTGGTGGAGCCGGCGGAAGGCCTCCACGTAGGCGCGCGCCGCATGCAGGCTCGCGCGGCGGACGAGGTCCGGCGCGTCGATGAGGTCGAGGCAGAGGTCCTCCGGACCGCGGAGCCCGGCGAGCATGTCGAAGCTCCCGTGCAGGTCCGGCATCGCGACATAGAACCGGCCGGCGAAGCGGTCGGCCGCGAGGGAGATCATCGCGTCGATCGTCTCCCAGTACAGGTTGTTGAAGTCCGGCGGGGTGGCGATGAAGCGCTCCCAGTCGGCCGTCTCGTGCAGCGTGTGCTGGCACCAGCTCGTGCTCTCGCCGAAGATGAGCTCGGCGCCGAAGAGCGTCGAGGTGAGGTCGGGGCCGACGTTGGGCATCCAGCACGGCACGCTGTCGCCGAGGGCCGGGCTGGTCTCGAGCGTCGCGAGGGCGGACTCGACCTGGAAGCCGACGTCGAGCCAGCGCTCGCGGAGGGTCGCGTGGTTCGAGCGCGGGGCGCGCAGCGAGCCGCGGTTCTCCACGTAGAGCGTGACCGGCGGGCGGTCGAGGCGGCCGCCCTGCCACCAGGCGGCGTAGCGGGCGCTGGACGCGGCCGGCGTGAAGAAGTGGTTGCGCGGGTTCATGGCGGCGACTCAGCCGGCGGAGCCGTTGAAGTCGCGGATGGCGTCGACCATCGCGATGATGTTGGCGACCGGCGTGCGGGCCTGGATGTTGTGGATCGTGTTGAACACGAAGCCGCCGTTCGGGGAAAAGGCCTTGAGCCGCGCGGTGACCTCGGCGCGGACCTCCTTCGGCGTGCCGAAGGGCAGGGTGCGCTGCGTGTCGACGCCGCCGCCCCAGAACACGAGGCGGTCGCCGAAGTCCGCCTTCAGCCGCACCGGATCCATGTCCTTCGCCGAGCACTGCACCGGGTTGAGGATGTCGAAGCCGGCCGCGATGAAGTGGTCGACCAGCGGCCGGACCGCGCCGCAGGAGTGCTTGAACGTCTTCCACTTCGTGTGGCGGTGGATCCAGTCGTTCACCCGGCGGTAGTACGGCGCGAAGAGCTCGTCGAAGGTCGCCGGCGAGCAGAACTGCGACTGCTGCGTGCCGAAGTCGGTCCCGCAGATCACGATCACGTCGATCTTGTCGCCCGCGAGCTTGGACCAGGTGGCGAGGTTCTGCAGCGCGATCTCGCACTGGTAGTCGAAGATCCGGTGCACGAAGTCGCGGCGCTCGACGAGGGAGATGTACCACTCGCCGATGTCGCGGATGCCCTTCGGGTGCTTGAGGAACGCGGCCGGCACGAAGGCGATGTCGCCGAAGGCGGTGCCGCCCACGCCGGACACCACCGCGCGGTCCTCGTGCGCGACCCGGGCGAATTCCTTCTTCCAGTGGTCGAGGTCCTCGGTGCTCAGGAGCTTGAACTCCTCGCAGTTGTCCGCGGGGTCGAGCTGGTCCTCCTCGAACGGCGGCTGCCGCACGATCGCGTCGAAGAAATACCCGCCCGCCGGCATGTGCCCGCTCGCCGGCACCGAGGTGTCACCCTCGGGAAAGAGGTAGACGTCACCCGACGGCTCCTCGCGCGGCCGGAAGCCCGCCGGCACCAGCACCACCTGGCCCCACGGGGCGCGCCACTCGTGCCAGCCCTCGTTGGGAAAGCCGAACATCGTCCCGCGGCCGT
>CAZUQB010000726.1:0-1664 GCA_964622405.1 uncultured Opitutaceae bacterium
TGGCCTGACGGCCCCAGAATTTCTCTGGGGAGTTGACAGACTCGGCATAGAGCTTCTTATAGGCAGCTTCGCTCCCAAGATTTGCTTGGGCTTTGAACTCGGCCGAGGGCCTGAACTTCCGGTGTTCCCGGGAAACTGAGGTAATCGTCTGGTCTGACACGTTAGTGGCGGATTTTAGGGTTTAAGATCGCAAGTCGCGTTTCTTATCCCGCCATGAGTTTTAGGCGTCAAGCGCGGGGGCGAGACCGCCACCAATTTTGTATGGAAAAGAAATCCGCGTCCGCTCCGGCGGACACTCCCGCGCCCGCCCCGAGCGCGGCCCCTGCCAGCCCCGAAACTGCGGCTCCCGCCGCTCCCCCCGTCGAGACGATCAAGGTCGAGGGCGTCCTTGACATTGACTTGCAGCGAGGCGGCAACGGGCAACTCCTCGACATTTCGCGCGGCGGCAAGCGCCGCCCGACCGACCCCTTCGTGCCGAAGGAACTGATCCGCCGCTTCAAGCTGCGCACCGGGTCGATGATCGGCGGGACCGCGTTTCCGCCGGACGGCCGCTTCCCGAATCCGAAGATGCGGTTCATCGAGACCGTCGACGGCGTCGCCCTCGAGGACCGCCGCGCCCGCTTCGAGTTCACCACGCTCACGACCATTTCCCCGAACCAGCACCTGAAGATGGAGATGAAGGACGGCCGCATGACCACCCGCGCCGTCGATCTCTTCTGTCCCATCGGCAAGGGCACCCGCGGCCTGATCGTCGCGCCGCCGCGCACCGGCAAGACCACCCTGCTCCGCGACATGGCCCTCGGCGTCCTCGAGAACAATCCCGAGTGCCACGTCATGATCCTCCTCGTCGACGAGCGCCCCGAGGAGGTCACCGATTTCCGCCGCAGCGTGCCGGCCGAAATCTGGGCGTCGTCGAACGACGAGCAGATCGAGAATCACCTCCGCATCGCCGACCTCTGCATCGAGCGCGCCAAGCGGCTCGTCGAGGTGGGCCGCGACGTCGTGCTGTTCGTCGACTCGATCACCCGCCTGTCCCGCGCCCACAACACCGCCCGCAACTCGGGCCGCACGGGCTCCGGCGGCCTGGACGTGCGCGCCCTGGAGAAGCCCCGCCAGCTCTTCGCCACCGCGCGCAAGACGGAGGAGGCCGGCTCGCTCACGATCATCGCCTCGGTGCTGGTCGAGACCGGCAGCCGCATGGACGACGTGATCTTTCAGGAGTTCAAGGGCACGGGCAACATGGAGCTCGTCCTCGACCGGAAGTGCGCGGAGATGCGCCTCTGGCCGGCGATCAACATCGCCGCCTCCGGCACCCGCAAGGAGGAGCTCCTGATCGACGCCAAGACGCTTGAGGGCATCCACTTCTTCCGCCGCGCGCTGGTGCAGCAGAAAATCGAGGAAGCCACCGAGACGATGATCGCGCGACTCTCCAAGACGAAGACCAACGCCGAGTTCCTGAAACTGATCGCCCGCTAATCCGCAATTCACTCTTGCCGGGCCCGCCCCGCGACCGGCAGAGTCTTCCTTCCTTTTTCGCTGCCGCCCAACACCTCGACCGCACTACCGCATGCACAGTTTCTCCGAGCAATGTCTCGACATGGCCCGCTCAATGCTGGCCCAGAATCTCGACTCAGTCCAACCCGACGGCACGATCCTCCCCGCGA
>CAZUQB010000727.1:0-1661 GCA_964622405.1 uncultured Opitutaceae bacterium
CACGGCATTGTCGGCGGCCAGATCCCGCTCGGCACCGGCCTCGCCTACGCCCTCAAGTACAAGGGTCTCAAGGGCGCCGCGATGGCGTTCATGGGTGACGGTGCGGTCAATCAGGGTGCCGTTCACGAGGCCTACAATCTCGCGTCGCTCTGGCAGCTGCCGGTCATTTTTGTGATCGAGAACAACGGCTATTCCATGGGCACCAGCCAGCGGCGCTCGTCGGCCGGCGAACTCGCGAAGCGGGCCGAGGCCTATGACATGGCCTGGGGCACCTGCAACGGCCACGACCTGTACGAGGTGCGCGAGACCATGGACCGGTTCCTCAAGGCCGCCCGCGAGGAATCCAAGCCGGCCATCGTCGAGATTCGCACCTATCGTTACCGCGGTCACTCGGTCGCCGACCCGGACAACACCTACCGGTCGAAGGCCGAGATCGAGGAGTACCGCAAGACCAAGGACCCGATCCAGCTCTTCCAGAACCAGCTCGTCGCCGAGGGCGTCCTGAACGACGCCCTGATCGAGCAGATCGATCAGGCCGCGCGGCTCGAGGCCGACCAGGCCGCGGATTTTGCCGAGGCCAGCCCCTTCCCGACGGTCGAGGACATCCAGCGCGACGTCTACTGGGAGGCCGACCATCCCGCCGAGCGCAAGTCTGGCGGCCGTCTCTTCTTCAACTGAGCCGCGGCCCCGTTTCGCAGCTTCCTCCTTTCAATCCTCCCTTCTTTTCCGCCCGTGCCTGTCATCACCTACCGCGAAGCCATCCGCCACGCCCTGACCGAGGAGCTTGAGCGCGACTCCAACGTCGTCGTCATGGGCGAGGAAGTCGGCCAGTTCAACGGCGCCTACAAGGTCACCGAGGGGCTGCTCGCCAAGTTCGGCCCGCAGCGCATCGTTGACACGCCCATCTCGGAGGCCGGCTTCATCGGCCTCGGGGTCGGCGCCTCCATGCTCGGCATCCGGCCCGTGATGGAGCTCATGTTCTGGAGCTTTTATTCGGTCGCGTTCGACCAGATCCTCAACAACGCCGCCAATGTCCGCTACATGTCGGGCGGCCTGATCAACTGCCCGATCGTCATCCGCGGCCCCGCCAACGGTGGCACCAACGTCGGCGCCACGCATTCCCACACGCCGGAAAACGTCCTCGCCAATCATCCCGGCGTGAAGGTCGTCGTGCCCGCGACGCCGGCCGATGCCAAGGGACTCCTGAAATCGGCGATTCGGGACAACGACCCGGTCATGTTCCTCGAGAACACCATCCTGTACGGCGAGAAGGGCGAGGTCCCCGAGGGCGAGCATCTCGTTCCGCTCGGAGTGGCCGACGTCAAGCGGGCCGGCACCGACCTGACGATTGTGACCTACGGCCGCTCGGTCCTGCATTCGCTGGCCGCCGCCGAGCGGCTGCAGCAGGAGCACGGAAAATCGGTCGAGGTGGTTGACCTCCGCACGATCCGCCCGCTCGACATCAACACGGTGCTGGCCTCGGTCGCCAAGACCCACCGCGTCCTGATCGTCGAGGAGCAGAAGCCCTTCGCCAGCGTCGGCACCCAGCTGGCTTACATGATCCAGCGCGAGGCCTTCGACGACCTCGACGCCCCGATCCATCGGGTGACGACGGTCGACGCGCCCGCGATCTACAGCCCGCCGGTCGAAATCGAGCAGCT
>CAZUQB010000728.1:0-1660 GCA_964622405.1 uncultured Opitutaceae bacterium
CATGTGCCCTTATGAGCAAGATTTTAGGCATCGATCTCGGCACCACCAACTCCTGCATGGCCGTCATGGAAGGCGGCGAGCCGGTCGTTGTTCCCAACGCGGAAGGTGCCCGCACGACCCCGTCGGTCGTCGCGTTCACGAAGAACGGCGAGCGCCTCGTGGGCCAGGCGGCGAAACGCCAGGCCGTGACGAACCCGAGCAACACGGTGTTCTCGGCGAAGCGCCTGATCGGCCGGAAGTTTTCCGAGGTCACGGCGGAGGCCAAGAACATGCCGTTCAAGGTGGTCGAGGGGAAGAACGGCGACGCCTACATCGAGGTGAAGGTCGGCGACAAGGTGGAGCAGTTTGCTCCGCAGCAGATCTCGGCGTTCGTGCTCGCGAAGATGAAGGCCGACGCCGAGGCGTTCCTGGGCGAGAAGATCACGCAGGCCGTCATCACGGTGCCGGCGTACTTCAACGACTCGCAGCGCCAGGCCACCAAGGACGCCGGCAAGATCGCCGGCCTGGAGGTCCTCCGCATCATCAACGAGCCGACCGCGGCCTCGCTCGCGTACGGCCTCGACAAGAAGAAGGACGAGAAGATCGCGGTGTACGACCTCGGCGGCGGCACGTTCGACGTGTCGGTGCTCGAGATCGGCGACGGCGTGTTCGAGGTGAAGGCCACGAACGGCGACACGCACCTCGGCGGTGACAATTGGGATGACGCCATCATCGGCTGGCTCGTCGAGACCTTCAAGAAGGAGAACGGCATCGATCTCCGGAAGGACCCGATGGCCCTCCAGCGCCTGAAGGAGGAGGCCGAGAAGGCCAAGATCGCCCTTTCGTCCACGCAGTCGGTCGACATCAACCTGCCGTTCATCACGGCGGACGCGTCCGGCCCGAAGCACCTCAACGTGCAGCTGAGCCGGGCGAAGATGGAGCAGATCTGCGACGCGCTCTTCGAGCGCTGCATCCAGCCGTTCAAGAACTGCCTCAAGGACGCCGACCTGACCTCCGCGCAGATCGACGAGCTCGTGCTCGTCGGCGGCATGACCCGCATGCCGAAGGTCGTCGAGATCGCGAAGAACCTCGGCGGCAAGCCGCCGCACCAGGGCGTGAACCCGGACGAGGTGGTCGCCGTCGGCGCAGCCATCCAGGGCGGCGTGCTCAAGGGTGACGTCCGCGACGTGCTGCTCCTCGACGTGACGCCGCTCACGCTCGGCATCATGACGGCCGGCGACGTCGCCACCGCGATGATCCCGCGCAACACGACGATCCCGTCGAAGAAGACCCAGATCTTCTCCACGTACAGCGACAACCAGCCGGGCGTCGAGATCGTGGTCCTGCAGGGCGAGCGCCCGATGGCGCGGGACAACAAGATCCTCGGCACCTTCAAGCTGGACGGCATCCCGCCGGCGCCGCGCGGCACCCCGCAGATCGAGGTGACGTTCGACATCGACGCGAACGGCATCCTGCACGTGTCGGCCAAGGACCTCGGCACCGGCAAGGACCAGAAGATCACCATCCAGGGCTCCTCCGGCCTGTCGAAGGACGAGGTCGAGAAGATGACCAAGGAGGCCGAGCTCCACGCCGAGGAGGACCGCAAGCGCCGCGAGGCCGTCGAGACCAAGAACCAGCTCGACAGCACCATCTACCAGCTCGAGAAGACGCTCAAGGAGGC
>CAZUQB010000729.1:0-1654 GCA_964622405.1 uncultured Opitutaceae bacterium
TGGCGGAGTTCACGCGCCTGCCCATGCATGGCACCTGGCCGCTGCGGACCATGGGCCGGTTCCTCCGTCGCGCAACACCTATTTGCGGTCGCCCGTCGGAACCCCTTGCCGGCAAAGGGCAACGACCGAGTCGGACCGAAATCGCCGCCGGCTATGGCGGCGGGGGCGGCGGCGGCGCGCCTTCACCCGGACGGTCGGCGTTGTTGCGGCGGCCCTCGCGGAAACGGCGGATGCGTTCGCGCTGCTCGTTCTGCAGTTTCTCGAAGGTGGCGCGCTGCGCCGGCGTGAGCTCGGCGGTGATTTCCTTGTCGATCCGCTCCAGGATCGCCTGCGAATCGGTCCACGCCTTGCGACGGACCTGATGGAGTTCGCCGGCGGCCCGGTCCACCAGCGGCTTGATCTTGGTCTGCTGCTCAGGCGTCAGCTCGAGCCGGTTCACCAGGCGCTTCATCAAAAAGGGTCCGTACTGGTCCGTCGCCGCCATGCGCTGCGGCGCCTGGGCTTTCACCACCCGCAGGGTCACCAGGCCGCCGACCAGCAGGCCGGCGACAAACACTCCCACGAAGGCGGTGACGACTTTCCAGGGCTTGTCCATGGTCAGGAGGCGAGCTCGAGCATGTCGGCGACCGGGTCGTCGACGGCCCCGGAATCAGGATCGAGGGCCGAGGCGATGGTCGTGTAGTTGCCCGCCACGCAAACCACCGCGAGCAGCGCGGCCACGCCGAGCGCGCGGAGCGAGAACCGCTCCAGCAGCGAGGCGACCGGCGCGGCATAAGCCTGGGCGGCAACCCGGGTCGAAAAACCAAACGGAGCCGTCACGTCCCGGGCATCGGGAGCACGGCGGGCGGCGGCGACCAGGCGCTGCCATTTCTGGTCCGAGGGATTCATGGGCGTTCTTTCTCTTCTAGTTCCCGGAAGAGCTTCTGCAACTTCCGTCTCGCCCGAAAGGCGCGGACCTTTACGAGCGACTGGTTCCAACCGGTCAGGGCGCTGATCTCCGCGATGGTCTTCTGTTCAAGGTCGAGCAGCTGGATCACGAGGCGGTCGTCCGGCTTCAGCTGGTCCAGCAGACGGTGCACGAGTTCGCGCGCCGCCAGGGCGTCGCCTGCCTCCACCGCGTCCTCGTTGGTCAGCACCGCGTCGAGCACATCGGCCTCGTTTTCCGAGAGGTCGGCCCAGCGGAACTCCGGCCGCCGTTTCTGCGCCCGCAGCTGGTCAATGCAGGTCGTCACCGCGATGCGGGACACCCAGTGCGGGAAGGGCACGGCGCCCTGGTACTGTTCGAGGCGGGTGAACATCTTCAGAAATATGTCCTGGGCCAGGTCTTCCTCGGCGACCCGGCGCGGCAGGTGGGCCCGGATGATGCGGATAACGAGCGGGTAAAGGTGCTCAACCAAAGCCCGGGCTGCGGACTGGTCGCGCTCCCGCACGCGGGCCAGGCAGCCGGCCAGGTCGAACGACTCGTCTTCAGGCATGGGGGGATGTGGTCAATTTCCAGCACAACAGGCAAGACGGCTGGGGTACGAACGGGTTACAGCGTTAGGACAGGCGGGCCCCTTGACAGCCACCGGGCCCGGAGCCTAACTCCGCGGCAGACCAATGTTCCTCCGGACCCAGGCCCTTCGACTTACCGTCGCGCACGATCTCTAATCGC
>CAZUQB010000730.1:0-1651 GCA_964622405.1 uncultured Opitutaceae bacterium
TCTTCCGCGTGTTCCGTGTATTCCGTGGGCCACCCATGAATTTCATCCTCAAGATGGCTTGGCGGGACTCGCGCGCCTCGCGGCGGCGGCTGGCGCTGGTGTCGCTGTCGGTGGTGCTGGGAATTGCGGCGCTGGTGGGCATCGGGTCGTTTGCGGACAACCTGAAGCGGACGGTCGAGCTGCAGACGAAGGCGCTGCTGGGCTCGGACCTGACCATCGCCGCGCGGCAGAGATTCCCGGACGAGGCGGAGGCCGCGTTCAAGGCGCTGGGGGCGGAGCGGGCGGCCGAGATCTCGCTGGGCTCCATGGTGTCGTTTCCCACGCGCGGCGACCAGCGCCGCCTGGTGCAGGTGCGCGCGCTCGAGGGCAATTTTCCGTTCTACGGGGAGATCGTGACGACGCCGCCGGGCGCGATGGCGCTGGTCCAGGAGGGGAAAGGGGCGCTGCTGGAGGAGACGCTCCTCGTGCAGTTCGGCGTGCAGGCCGGGGACGAGGTGCGCATCGGGCGGCAGACGTTCAAGGTCGTGGGCGCGCTGCGCAAAATCCCGGGCGAGTCGGCGGCGATCGCGATGTTCTCCCCGCGGGTGTACATCTCGCGGGCGGCGCTCGAGTCGACGGGCCTGCTCGCGAGCAAGTCCTTCATCACCTATCGCGAGCACTTCCGCCTGCCGGCCGCGGCGAATCCCGAGCAGCTGGTGAAGGACCTGAAGGCGAAGTTCGGCAAGCAGCGCTGGCAGTACGCGACGGTGGAGGAGCGGAAGCGGGATCTCGGCCAGGTGCTGAAGGACACCTACTCGTTCATCAGCCTCGTGGGCTTTGTCGCGCTGTTCCTCGGGGCCGTCGGCGTGGCGAGCGCGATGCACGTGTACGTCCGGCAGAAGCTGAACACCGTGGCGGTCCTGCGCTGCCTGGGCGCAAGCACGCGGACCAGCTTTGCGGTCTACCTGATCCAGGGCATGGGCGTCGGCCTGCTGGGCGCAGTGCTGGGGGCGGCGCTCGGCGTGCTGGTGCAGCTGGTCCTGCCGGTCGTCGTGAAGGACTTCCTGCCGTTCAGCGTGGATTTCTACGTGTCGTGGCCGGCCGTGGGCAAGGGGGCCCTGGCGGGGCTGGTGATCTGCTTCCTGTTCACGCTGCTGCCGCTGCTGGCGGTGCGCCGGGTGTCGCCGCTGCTCGCGATCCGCTCCGCCCAGGGCGAAGCCGCCGGGCGGGACCCGCTGCAGGCGGCCCTGATCGCGTCGATCGCCGTGGCGATCCTCGGATTCGCCGTGTGGCAGACCGGGCATTGGATCACCGGCCTGGGCTTTGCGCTGATGATGGCCCTTGGGTTCGGGACGCTCGCCGGCATGGCGCAACTGGTCTCGTGGCTCGCGCGGCGGCTGGTCCCGCGGCGCCCGCTGCCCTACGTGGCGCGGCAGGGCCTCGCGAACCTGCACCGGCCGAACAACCGCACCGTGCTGCTGCTGCTGTCGCTCGGCCTCGGCACCTTCCTCATGCTCACGCTGGTGCTCACCCGGCAGACCCTCGTGAACAAGATCCTCGGGATCGGCGAGGGCGCCCGGCCGAACCTGATGTTCTTCGACATCCAGGACGACCAGGCCGCGCGGCTGGGCGCGATCGTGCAGGAGCAGGGCGCGCAGGTGGTGGCGGAGGC
>CAZUQB010000731.1:0-1645 GCA_964622405.1 uncultured Opitutaceae bacterium
GAAGTTAGTTCTTTACTCGGCATCACTGGACTTACTTTAGTTCTTAACTTAATTTATCAACAATAAAGTTCGAATGTCGACCGCCACCCCCGCCCCCCTTTCCAAGAACGAACTGCTCAAGCTGGGTGTCCCGACCTTGGCGGGCACGCTCGCTCAGACTCTGCTCGACCCCGCCGCGGATCGTTTCAGCGAGGACGACGAGCAATTCCTCAAGTTCCACGGCGCATACCAGCAGGACGACCGCGACCTGCGGAAGGCCGGGAAGAAATATCAGATGATGATCCGCGGCCGCATCCCCGGTGGGGTGCTGACGGCGGCGCAGTGGATTGCGTTCGACGACCTCGCGAACACCTACGGCAACCAGACGCTGCGCCTGACCACGCGCCAGAGCATCCAGCTGCACGGCGTCCTCAAGTCGGGCCTCGGTCCCGTCATCAAGCGAATCAATGAGTCCCTCCTCTCGACCCTCGCGGCGTGCGGTGACGTGAACCGCAACGTCACCGCGCCGCCGACGCCCGCCTACACGCGCGCCCGCGAGCAGGTTTTCGCCGACAGTGTCAGCCTGGCCCACGCGCTCGCACCGCAGACCGCGGCGTACCACGCGATCTGGATCGACAACGTGCAGCTCAACCTGGACGACCCCGCGCACAAGGAGTTCGTCGACCCGCTCTACGGGCGGAGCTACCTGCCGCGGAAGTTCAAGGCGTCGTTCGTGATCCCGCCGGTGAACGACATGGATGTCTACACGAACGACCTCGGGTTCATCGCCGTGATCGAGGGCGATCGGCTGCTCGGCTACAATCTGGCAGTCGGCGGGGGCATGGGGCGCAGCCACGGCAATGTCGTCACCTACCCGCGCCTCGCCGATGTCGTCGGATTCTTCACCCCCGACCGCCTGGTCGAGGTCGCGAAGGCCGTGCTGACGATCCACCGCGACTTCGGCGACCGCACGAACCGCAAGCATGCCCGCCTCAAGTACGTCGTCGAGGAGCGCGGCGTGCCGTGGGTGGTCGAGGAGATCAACCGCCGCACCGGCTTCGCCCTTTCCGGGGTCCGGCGCTTTGAATTCACCACCACCGGCGACCGCTACGGCTGGAACCGCGCGGTCGACGGGACGCAGTTTCTCACGCTGTTTGTGGAAACCGGCCGCGTGAAGGACGTCCCGGGCCACACGCTCAAGACCGCGCTGCGGCAGGTGGCCGAGCGTTTCCCGCAGCTCGAGTTCCGCCTGTCGGCCAATCAGAACGTGATCCTCGCGAACGTGCCCGACGCCGACCGCGCGGCCGTCACGACCCTGCTCCTGGCGCACGGCGTGAAGGTCGAGCAGCAGGCCTCGGTCCTGCACGCCGCCGCCATGGCCTGCCCGGCGCTGCCCACCTGCGGCCTCGCCCTGGCCGAGTCCGAGCGGGCGCTGCCGGGTTATCTCGACCGCATTGAAAAACTCGGCGGCGAGCTCGGCCTGGGCGGCGAGGAGATCGTCATTCGCTCCACCGGCTGCCCCAACGGCTGCGCCCGGCCGTACATGGCGGAAATCGCCCTGGTCGGAAAGGCCCCCGGCCGCTACCAACTCTGGCTCGGCGGCAACGCCGCGGGCACGCGGCTCAACCGCGTCTATCGCGAGACCGTCAAGGACGCCGACCTCGAG
>CAZUQB010000732.1:0-1643 GCA_964622405.1 uncultured Opitutaceae bacterium
CCGGGTGGTTGTGCAGCATCCCGCGCTCGTGCTCGGTGAGGAAGTCGGGCTTGGACCGGAAGGCCCGCAGCATCTCGCGCGGCATGCCGATGAGACCGAGGTCGCACAGGCGCGCCGCCGCCTTGAGCGAATGGCGCTGCTGGTCGTTGAACTCGTCGGTGGCCGCCATCTGCTCGGCAAACTCCACCAGCGCCTTGGCCTGGCCGCCAAGCACGGGGTCGTAGGCGGTGAGGATGCGGCGGCAGAGCTCGAGGGAGTGATCGTATTGCTCGGCCAGCTCGCTGTTGGCGGCGTCGAGCCGCTGGCGCTGCTGCTCGAGATCCGCCACCTGCGCGGCCAGGGCGGCGTTGGCGGTGGTGAGCTGGGTGTTGAGCTCGGCCGTCTGGCGCTGCAGCTCGGAGTTGTGGGTCACCAGCTCGTGCCGCTGCACGGCATTGCGGACGGTCGCGATCAGCTCCTCGCGCAGCCACGGCTTGGCGACGAAGCGGAAGATCTCGCCCTTGTTGATGGCGTCGACGATCGTCGGCAGCGCCAGCACGGCGGTGATGAGGATGCGCGACGCGTGCGGCCGCAGGCGGCGGCTCTCGATCAGGAAGTCGAGGCCGAGCATCTCGGGCATGCGCTGGTCGGAGATGATCACGGCGAAGTCCCGCTCGGCGAGCAGGGCGAGCGCCTTGAGGGGACTCTGGCAGGCGACGACGGGGAAGTGTTCGCGCTCGAGCGTCTCCTTCAGGGCGAACAGCACGACGGCCTCATCGTCGACGATGAGGATGGGCGGCCCTTTGACGGTGGTGGGGTCAGGCTTGGTCATGGGATGCGGGCGGCAAACGGGGCGCGGCTGACCGAGCCCTCGTAGTGGCGGGTGATCAGGTCGGCGGCGCGGTCGAGCGGCACCTGGCGCATCGCGGCGCCATTCTCCCAGGCCGCGCGCGGCATGCCGTACACGACGCTGGAGGCCTCGTCCTGGGCGAAGGTGGTGGCGCCGCGCTGGCGGAGCTGCAGGAGGCCCTCGGCCCCGTCCTTGCCCATGCCGGTGAAGATCCCGGCGAGCACGTGCGGGGCGGTGGCCGCGTCGGCGGCGGATTTGAAGAGCAGGTCGACGGCGGGCCGCTGGTGCCAGACGGGGGGGCCGTCGGTCACGCGCACGGCGTAGTGGTCGGTGCGCCACTGGAGCAGCATGTGGAAGTTGCCCGGCGCGATCAGGGCGAGTCCCGGCGTCAGCCGGTCGCCGTCGGCGGCCTCGCGGACCTCGAAGGCGCACTGGGTGCCGAGGCGGTCGGCGAAGGCCTTGGAAAAGACCGGCGGGATGTGCTGCACGATCGCGATGCCGGGCAGGCCGGCCGGCAGCCGGGTCAGCACCTCGCGCAGCGCCTCAGTGCCGCCGGTGGAGGCGCCGAGGAGGATGACCTGGCGCGACTGGACCGGGTGGGTGAGCGGCGGGCGCGGCGGCGGCGCGGGCGCCGCGGCGGAGGGCGCGACGGCCACCGGGCGCATGCGGGCGCCGGCGGTCGCCTTGATCCGGGCGATGAGCTGCGGGCCGAGGTCGCCGAAGGAGTAGGAGCCGTTCGGCTTGGCCAGCACGTCGAACGCGCCGAGCCGCAGCGCCTCGAGGGCGTAGGCCGAGCCGCGCTGCGTGAGCGAGC
>CAZUQB010000733.1:0-1638 GCA_964622405.1 uncultured Opitutaceae bacterium
TGCTCAGCTGTCGCCGGCTTTCCGACAACTCGGTGGTGCGCTCCGCCACCTCGCGGGCGATGTGCTCGGCCCGGCGGCCGAGCAGCTCCACGAATCCCGCCACGAGGACGCTCACCAGGAGGACACCGACGGTCGGGATCCAGGGCGCGGCGCCGAGCTGCTCGGACAGCCAGCCGGGGTAGGGCCGGTACAGGATCCGCCACTCGCGGCCGCCGAACGCGAGCGGCATCTCGTAGGACAGCGACCGCCGGAATTCCGCCGGGCTCGGCACGGGAGTCCGCGGCGCTGCGTCGTCGTACGGCCGGTAGTACATGGTGCGGTACGCCGCGTCCGGCTCCGACTCGTCGAGGAAGATTACGTCGAGGATGCTGCCCGGGCCCCAGGTCCGGGTCCGCATCGCCTCCAGCATGTCATGCAGGCGGAACACGCCCTGGACATAGCCGGCCAGCACCTCGCCCGCCGGGCCCGGGCGATAGACCGGCAGGATCATCACGACGCCGCGGCGGTGCTCCCGGTCCTGGGCCAGCACGATCTGGCGGCTGAGCGCCAGCTGGCCCGAGACGCGGGCGCGCTCGATCGCCTCCAGCGTGGGCCCCGAACGGAGATTGTAGCCCAGGACCGGCTCGTTGCCCGCGACGGGATAGGCGTACCGGATTGGCAGGTAGTCCGGCTGGTCCGCCGCCCGCGTGAAGGTGCCGTCCGCGATACGGTCGGTGAAGGCAAGCGGCAGGCCGTAATCGCGCGCCAAGGCCGCCTCGACCGCGGCGCGGTCCGCGGCCGGGACGAGGGGTACCCACTCCAGCGCCTGGGCACCGGGGTTGCGGGCGGCGAGGCCCGCCGCGATGTGGTCGAACTCGGCGCGGTTGGCCCCGCCGCCGGCGATCATGGCGGCCCGCAGGCTGACCAGCGCGTCGTCGTAGCGCCCGAGCAGGTCGGTCAGCCGCGAGTGCAGCACCGCGGCGCGCCGGATGAAGTTCGCGCGTGCCTGGGCGAGCTCGGCCGCGCGCTGGTCGCGGAACACCAGCACCGCCCCGACGGCCCCGGCCAGCAGGACCAGCGCGATGGCGACCCGGTAACGGGGCAGCCGCGGAAAGGTAGGGACGCGGGGCATGGGCGGGGTCCCGCCGATGATGCACGCGACGGGCCGCCCGGCAATGGTTTCGTGACCGTCGACTCTGCGAACCGGTCAGCTGGAACGGGTCGGCGTTGAAAGCTGAGAGTTGAAGGTTGAGAGCGGGAAGACCGCGGGTCGCGGGCGCCCATCGACTACCGGCGGCCCCGTCGGACCCCGTCAACTTTCAACCTTCAACTTTCAGCTTTCAACCTCCAGCCCTCAGCCCTCACCCAACGAACCGCTTCAGAGCCGATACGGGAGCGGGTGGCGCGCGGTGAGCGCGAGCACGCGCTCCTTCACGGCCGCGATCGTGCCGGCCTCGGCCGGCGTGCCGATCGCGGTGAGCACCGCGTCGATGCAGGCCGCGATCTCGTCCATCTCGGACTCGACGAGCCCGCGGGTGGTGACGGCCGGCGTGCCGAGGCGGATGCCGGAGGCCTGGAAGGGCGAGCGGGTCTCGAACGGCACGGTGTTCTTGTTGCAGGTGATGTTGGCGCGATCGAGCGTCTCCTGCGCGACCTTGG
>CAZUQB010000734.1:0-1638 GCA_964622405.1 uncultured Opitutaceae bacterium
ACCCGGAGAAAATGAGGCAACAGGATGCCCCGGTCGCTTTCCAGTCGATTTTATCGGGTCACCGCGGCCGGCCCGTCTCGGACGGCGGAGCTCCTCGGGGTGACCTCTGCCGCCAACCCGGATCGACCGTCTGTTAGTCGGCGCGCGGGCGTTTTCCCGGATGCGTGAAAGAGGAGCCGGCGGGATTGACCGGCACGGTGACCGGCTGACCGGCGCGCAGCTTGGCGGCCCAGGTCGGCCAGTCGTAGTCCGTGTAGGGGGCGAACCGAAAGGCCGCGAGGCTGGCCAGCAGCGCCAGCCCCACCGCGATCCGGGCCCATGTGCGACGGGGTCCGTCCCATTCGAGCAGGAGGAGCCAGACCAGCAGGACTTTGGGCAGGAAGAAATACCGGTCGCCGTTGGCCATGGGTGCCAGGAGGTCGGCCGAACCGCGGAATTTCACGAGGACCGCGCCGACGGTCACCAGCAGGCAACCCCACAGGGCCAGCCGCTCGGGACGATGCTCGGTGCGCGACCACCCAACAGCTGCCAGACCGGCGGTCAGGCCGAGGCTCAGGACCAGTCCCACCGCGTGCGGCAGGGAGCTGGCGACGGCCGGCGACAGCACCAGGCCGGTCCAGCAGCGGGCCACGAGTTGAAGGCTGCCCGCCACCACGCCGCCGTGGCCATGGCCGTCCACCGGCGCCGTCTGCAGGTAGGTCACCGCCTGCACGAAGGCCGTTGCCGTCACAAGGCCCGCGAGCGTCCAGGCGGACCGCGAGCGGCGGTGCCATGCCCGGACCACGAACAGTGGCGCGAACAGCGTCGAGAACAGGCCGGTCAGGCCCAGCAGTACCGCCGCAACGGCGTCGCGCCCGGCTTGGAGCGGACTTTCCGGATCGCGCATCAGGCAGAGCGTCACCAGGCCCAGCGCGCCGACCCACTGCGCGTTGGTGAGGTTGCCGAACACCTCGCCGTTCTGGGGCACGAGCACGAGCGCGAGCGCGAAGGCCGGCCGGCAGGGCAGGGCGAGTCGCGGCGAAAACAAAGCCGCCGCAACCGCGAGGGTCAGCAGGACGCTGAAGGTCAGATAGGCGGCGGGAATCCAGCCGGGATCAAGACCGCTGGCCGCGGCGGCCACCAGCCGCAGCAGGAGATGATGGTAGCCGCCGTAGGGCTGAAGGATGGCGCCCGCGCCGTCGAGGTCGGCGCCGCGGAAAAACACGCCGCCGTCCTCGGCCCAGAACTGGGGCCGCAGGAACGCCTCGGGCCGACGGAGGAAAAGCACGGCCAGCAATCCCGCCAGGGTCACGAGCACCGTGCTCCATCGGTTCGCCGCCACCCGGTCCCATGCCCGCCGCAGCGCGGACGGCACCGCGGGTGCCTCGGGCTGCATGACGCGCCGGGCCGCCCAGGCCACCAGTCCCGCCGCCAACAGGAGCAACGCCCCCATGTCCGGTCGCAGCGGCGCCGAGCCATAGTAGGGCAGCCAGGTGAGGGCGAAACCCAGCGCCTGCCAGGCCAGCACCGGCCAGCCGAGCCAGGCCGGCAGGCGGAGCAGCAGCACGATCGCCAGCCCGAGCAGCCCGAGCATCATCGCGTACGAGCTCTGGTGCAGGATGGTGGACGCCGGGATGAACATCGCCGCCGGCCAGAAGG
>CAZUQB010000735.1:0-1635 GCA_964622405.1 uncultured Opitutaceae bacterium
AACTGCTCCCAGTTGATGACCGGCTGGCTCGGCTCCGGCGGCCGGTACACCGGCGCCGGGACGCTGGGCGACGCGACCAGCGGTGGCGGCGCCGGGACCGGTTCAGGCGTTGCGGCGCGGGCGGGCGGTTCAGGCGGGGCGACGACCGCGGCAGGGGCGGCGACCGTTGCCGGTCGGGCGGGCGGCATGGCAGGCTCGGTCGCTTCGGGCTGAACAGGGGACGGCGCCGGGGCGGGCGCGGCTGACGAAGACGTCCGCAGCTTCCGGATGGCCTCCTGGAGTTCGAGCATCTCCGCGCGCAGGGCGCGGGAGGCGCGGTCCTGCTGGAGAATCTTGGTGATCGTCCAGATCGGCAGGACAATCAGGGCGAGGGCGAGGTAAAGCAGCAGCAGGACGAGGAGCGCTTCCATGGGGAGAAACCAGCCACGCTTGTCATGACGCCCCCCGGGAATCGAGGCAAGGCACCACTGACACAGGAACTTGCACAGGAGGAAACGGAGGGAACGGAGGCAGGCGTTTCCCGCAGATGGCGCGAATGCGTGCGGGTGCCGGCTTGGGACATCCGCGTGGATTCGCGTCATCCGCGGGAAGACAACCGCTGCCACCTCCATTTTCCCGTTTCCTCCTGCCCGGTTTTCTTCGGCTTGAAAAAAATGTCCTCGACTCGGGGGCGGGTGAGGCAGATGGAGGGCGGCCGTTCCATTCCGCCATGAGCTCGCCTTCTCCAGAACAGGCCCGCTGGTTTGCGGAGGAGGTGCAGGTGCACGAGGCCCTGCTCCGGTCCTGGCTGCGCAGCCGGTTCCCGGCGCTCAACGACGTGGACGATGTGGTGCAGGAGGCGATGACCCGCGTGTGGCGCGCGCATGAGGCGGGCCCGGTGGCGTCGGCGAAGGCGTTCTTGTTTTCCACCGCCCAGAACCTGGCGATCGACGAAATGCGCCGGCGGAAAATTGTCACTTTCGAGTCCGTAGCGGAAATGGCCGAGCTGTCCGTCTATGCGGAAGGACCGTCGGCGGCCGACGCCGCGGCCCGCCACCAGGAACTCGAAATCTTGACCAAGGCCATCCAACAGCTTCCCGACCGCTGCCGGCAGGTGCTCACCCTGCGGAAGATCTACGGACTTTCGCAGAAGGAGATCGCCCAGCAGCTCGGTATTTCCGAGCACACGGTCGAGGCCCAGGTCGGCAACGGCATGCGCCGCTGCGCCGAATTTCTCGCCCGCCACGGACTGCCCTGACCCCATGAACGCCAAATCCCAGGCGGGCGCTACCGACACCATCGATGCGACCGCCGCCCAATGGCTCTCCCGGCGCGACCGCGCCCTGACCCCCGCCGAGCAGGACGAATACCTGCAGTGGCTGGGGCAGGACCCGCGCCATGGCCAGGCCATCACCCGGCTGGAAAAGACCTGGGGCGCGCTTGACGCGTTGTCGCAGTGGCGGCCCGCCCACAGCACCGTCCCGAATCCCGACCTCCTCGCCCCGCCGCGCCGCGCCCGCTGGTACTGGCTGTCGTCGGCCCTGGCCGCCGCGGCGGCCGTTGCGATCGCGTTTTATGCCCTGGCGCCGGCGCACTTTCCTGATGATCCACATGGGTTAGCACTTTTTGACGGGACGCATCTCTATGACCATGCTG
>CAZUQB010000736.1:0-1633 GCA_964622405.1 uncultured Opitutaceae bacterium
CCCCGCCCCATGAAGCGCCTGCTTTCCAGCCTCTACCTCCAGGTGTTGGTCGCGATCGTGCTGGGCGTGCTGCTCGGGGTGCTGGCGCCGGACTTCGCGGTGCCGCTCAAGCCGCTGGGCGACGGCTTCATCAAGCTGATCAAGATGCTGATCGGCCCGATCATCTTCACGACGGTGGTGGCGGGCCTGGCCGGCATGGGCAACCTGCGGCAGGTGGGGCGGGTGGGGGTGAAGGCGCTGGTCTACTTTGAGGTCGTGACGACCCTGGCGCTGGTGATCGGCCTGGCGGTGGCCAACGGGTTCCGGCCGGGCGAGGGCGTGCATGCGACGGCGGCCTCGCTGGACACGAAGGCGATCGCGGCCTACGTGGGCGCGGCGAAGGAGATGACGCCGGTCGACTCGATCCTGCACATCATCCCGAGCACCTTCGTCGGCGCGTTTGTCGAGGGCGAGATCCTGCAGGTGCTGCTGGTGGCGCTGCTGACGGGTTTTGCGCTGGCGCGACTGGGCGAGCAGGGGCGGCCCATCGCGCGGCTGCTGCACGAAGTGGCCCAGGTGTTCTTCAGCATCGTCTCGCTGGTGGCGCGACTCGCGCCGGTGGCGGCGTTCGGCGCCATGGCCTTCACCGTCGGCAAGTACGGCCTGGGCTCGCTCGCGGCGCTCGCGCACCTGATGGCCTGCGTTTACCTGACCTGCCTGCTGTTTGTCGTCGCGGTTCTCGGGACGATCTGCCGCCTGACCGGTTTCAGCCTCTGGAAAATCGTGCGCTACATCCGCGACGAGCTGCTGATCGTGATCGGCACGTCGTCGTCCGAGGCCGGCCTGCCCGGCCTGATGGAAAAACTCGAGCGCGCGGGCTGCTCACGCCCGGTGGTGGGGCTGGTGGTGCCGGCCGGCTACTCGTTCAACCTCGACGGCACCTGCATCTACCTGACCATGGCCGCGCTGTTCATCGCGCAGGCGACCGACACGGCGCTGTCGCTCGGCCAGCAGCTGGGACTGCTGGCCGTGCTGCTGATCACGTCGAAGGGTGCCGCGGGCGTGACGGGCAGCGGCTTCATCGTGCTCGCGGCGACGCTGGCGGCGACCGGCAAGGTGCCGGTGGCGGGCATGACCCTGATCCTCGGCGTGGACCGTTTCATGTCCGAGGCCCGGGCGATCACCAACTTCATCGGCAACACCGTGGCCACGCTGGTGGTGGCAAAATGGGACGGAGCGTTCGACCGGGCACAGGGAGGCGCGGTGTTGCGGGATGGCTAGGACGGGGCGGCTGCGACGGTGGACGGTTGGCGGTGGGCGGTGAACAGGTGCCGCTGGAAAAGCGGTGGAGCCGTTCATCCAGATGGGGGTGACCCGGGCGGGGACCGCTGAAATGTGGTGCCATGAAACCAAGGCAGAAACGGAAAGCAGAGGTCAGTGGTTCCGGTGACGGTGCCGCGGCTCCGGATTGCAGTCGCGATGACGGCTCCTTTTGGACCTGGTTCACGGCGCTGTTCTCGTCGCCCAGTCACGACGCCAATCACCACCCGGCGGATCCTGGCACCCCGGCGGAAGGTCACGCGGGTCACGCAGATTCCTCCGGCGACAGCGGAGGCGCCCATCACTCCTGTTCCTCCCACCATTCCTGCAGTTC
>CAZUQB010000737.1:0-1632 GCA_964622405.1 uncultured Opitutaceae bacterium
GCGCCGTGGGTCGCGCCATAGCGCGCGGCAAGGAGAAACGCCGCCGCCAACGCCACGTAATAGGCCGGCGCAATGCGCAGGTACCGCCGCAGGTAGAATCGACGCCAGGTCCGCGGGCTTTCCCATGGCTCCTTCTCGGCGCGCTCGTGGAAATGCGCGGCCATCAGAAATCCCGAGATGATCATGAACACGTCCACGGCGAGCGCCGGATTGCTCACCTCGAGCAGCGTCGTGTTGAACGCATTCAGCGCATGGCCCGCAACAACCCAGAGGGCAAGCAGGCCACGCAGGCCGTTGATAAAGCCCCAAGTCTGGTTTTCCGGCCGCACCGAGAAAAGGAAGGCGGCGCACACCGTCCAGACAACCCCTTTCCTCCACCAATTCCCACCCCGCCGAGGCGTCCGCCGGCGACAGGTGTCGCGAGGTCGACTCGTTCAATCCCCCAGCCAATCCAGAAACCCGAACAAGCTCACAACCGGCCCCATTCGCCCGGGCCGGTCATACGCGACCGTTGACCCAATCACCCGAGGCCGAAGACAGCCTTGGCGTAGTTCTCAACGCTGAAGGGCTGCAGGTCCTCCGCCTTCTCGCCGAGGCCCAAAAAATAGATCGGAATCTTCAGCTGGCGGTAGATGCCGACCAACGCGCCGCCGCGACTCGTGCCATCGAGCTTGGTGACCACGAGGCCCGTGAGGCCAAAGCTCTGGTGGAACACCTTCGCCTGCTCGATCGAGTTGCTGCCGAGCGAGCCGTCGACCACCAGCCAGCGGTGCTGCGGCGCCGCCGGGTCGTGCTTCTGCAGCACGCGGCGGATCTTCGCCAGCTCGTCCATCAAATTGGACTTGGTGTGGAGCCGGCCCGCGGTGTCGATGATCAGGAAATCCCGCTGGCGCGCCTTCGCCGCCTGCCAGGCGTCGAACGCCACCGCCGCCGCATCGGCGCCGGTATGGCTGGCCACTATCTCGAGCTCCAGCCGGTGCGCCCAGGTCTTCAATTGCTCCACCGCCGCCGCGCGAAATGTGTCACAGGCCGCCAGGGTCACGCTGCGCCCCTCCTGCTTGAGCTTCCACGCGAGCTTGGCCGAGGTGGTGGTCTTGCCTGAGCCATTGACGCCGATCATGGCGATCACCACCGGATGACCCCCCGCCGCCGGGGTCAGGTCAAGCGTGCCCTCGGAACCGGCCAGGACGCGTCGCAGGACCCGCGCGCCAATCTCCGCGGCCTGATGCCCCTGCAGCTCCTTGTCCTGCGCATAGGCCTGCTTGATCTCGGCCAAGATCTCGGTGGTGGTCTCGACGCCGAAATCGGCGGTATAGAGCGCCTCCTCCAGCTCGCCCAGCGAGGCGGCGTCGATCTTCTTCCCGCCAAACAGACCGGCCGTCTTCGCCGCGATGGCGGAGACCGTCTTGGCGAGGCCGTCCTTGAATTTCTTGAAGAGGCCGAACATGGGGGAGCTAGTAGCGGGTAGCGAGTAGCGGGTAGCGAGTAGAATCGATCCGGGTCAAACGTGGTAGGCGTCGCATCGCCGGCGTCCGGATGCTCGCTACTCGCTACCCGCTACTCGCTACTCCCTAAAATCACTCCGCCTTGCGGGCGTCGCGGCCGAGCTGGTCCTTCACGCGGTCCAGGATG
>CAZUQB010000738.1:0-1632 GCA_964622405.1 uncultured Opitutaceae bacterium
ACCGCCAGTACGGCGCCATCACGTTCCAGCCGTTCAAGAAGACGCGGATCACCGCGAGCATCGAGCACTACCGGAATTTCAACAACGCCCCGAACGCCCAGACGCCCCGCGACTATGTCTCCGAGTGGCTGCGCGCCGGCCGCCCGGGCTATGACCCGATCACCCGCAGCGTCACCATCACGGACACAGGCGTCGTCACCGGGCCGTATGTCACCGCGAACACTTCGCCCGGCTATGTCGCCGGCATGATCATCGGCAATCCGGCGCTCACCCAGGCCCCGACCGCCACGGTCCCGAACGCCCAGTACGTCCCGGGCATCCAGTTCGGCATCACCGGCAGCGCGCGCACCGCGGTCTACACGAACCAGGGGCAGGTGCTCTACACCACCGCCGTCACGGGCACGCCGTTCACCACGCTGGTCGCGCCGTACACCGCCTACAACGCCCCGGCCGCGGCCTCCCGCACGCCCGCGCAGTGGCTGGTGGCCGACCGCCGGCTCACGTCCTCGATCGGCCCGGTCGCCCCCGCCGGTTACGGCGGCTGGATCCAGCCCTCGTCGACCAACAAGGCGATCTACGACTACGAGCACATCAACCTGCTCCAGATGAACTATGGCGACTACGACGGCCGCACCTACAACGTCGAGTTCCAGCAGGAGATCCTCCCGAACCTCAACTTCTCGGCCGGCTGGTTCCGCCAGCTGCTGAACGCCGTCGAGAACTACACCGTGTCGAACGCCAATGCGATCACCACGCTCTACGTCGACACGAACATCAACAACCTCGACGGCTCGCCGAACCCGTACTTCGGCAGCCCGTTCCTCGCGGACATCTCGCCGGACACCTTCAAGACGCCCGAGACGAACGACAATCTCCGCGCGATGCTGGCCTATGACCTCGACCTGACGAAGGAGAAGGGCTTCCTCCGTTTCCTCGGCCACCACCGCATCGTCGGCCTCTGGAGCGAGCAGGAGGCGGAGCGCAGCACGTTCCGCTACCGCAACACCTTCGACGGCGGCGACATTCGCTACCAGGCCAACCCGGCCACCGCCGGCGCGATTATCGCGAACTCGGGCATCACCCGCATGTTCTACGTCGGCCAGGACAGGAATGGCGTCGTCCAGTACGCCCCCGGCCGTCTGGGCCAGCCCGGCTACGGCGGGCCCGACGAGTCCACCGTCCGCACCTACAACTGGTCGACCGGCCAGTGGGAGACCTCCACGCTGCACATGTCGCAGCAGCTCTTCTATGCCGGCGCGTACGGCCTCATCCAGAAGAACATCACGGGCAAGAGCGGCGCGATCACCAGCTACTTCTGGGATGACCGCATCGTCACGACCTTCGGCTGGCGCAAGGACGACTACAAGGCCCGCCAGACCAACGTGACCGGCCTCACGACCGCCGACCTCTACGTCAACGGCCTCGCGATCGACCCGGGCTGGACCTACCACCGCCTCACCGACTGGTACCGCCTGTCGGGCACGACCCGGACCGCCGGCGCCGTCGTGAAGCCCTACCGCTGGAAGTCCGGCGAGCTCCAGTTCCACTACAACCAGTCGGACAACTTCAACCCGCCCTCCGGCATCCCGATCGACTTCTACGGCACCCCGCTCCCGAAGTCCACGGGTGACG
>CAZUQB010000739.1:0-1623 GCA_964622405.1 uncultured Opitutaceae bacterium
ACCACCCGGGCTCACCAAACGAAGTGGCGGACATGCGCGATGATCAGCGGCGAGCAGAACAGCACGAGCATGCCGAAGGCGAGGAAGCCCCCCTGTCGCGGATCGAATTCGGCCATCAACCTCGGCCACGGCAGACGGAAAACCACCCGCCCGAGTCCCAGGTCAAATCCCATCATGAGCAGCAGCCAGGCGGCTCCGACCACCAGGCAATCGCGATCCGACCGCACCCCGGTCCACGGCACGAGCCACCACGCCAAGGCCAGAATGATGGCAGAGCCGGAAAACACGCCCACCTGACGAGCCCGGCGATCGCCGATCCGCCGATTCAAGAGCCGCACGCGCAAGATCCCATGCAGGGTCTCCGCGCCCGCGATCAGCAACCAGCCCAGCGCTGCCTTGAGCAAAACGCCCGTCGCCATGCCCGCTGGAGATGCCACGCCCGTCGGCCAAACGCCAGCATGGGATGAAACTGTGCTTTCCTCGCGGTCAGGGCCGGGCCAGCTTTCGCTCCCCGTACCGATGGCCCCTCCACCCGCATCCCCGCCTCCCGCCACCATGCCCCCGCCGTCGAATCCCGTGGCCGACTTCGCCGGGGCGGTGCGGTGGCTTGAGGGCGAGGCACACCGGGTCATCCGCGCGTCCGCGGTGCCGATGCACGATGGCACCCTCGCCTTTCCGCCTCAGGTCGGGATCGGCTACGACGCGTTCTGGCTGCGCGACTACGCGTACGCGCTGGAAGGCTCCATCGCGTCCTTCACCGACGCCGAACTCGCCGCCGCGTGCCGCGTGTTCGTGCGCGCGTTGCGGTCCGATGGCGCGGCCGTCGACTGCGTGCGACTCAACGGCACGCCCATTTACCGGCCCGGCTACGGCACGATGGGACGCGAGCCGGTGCTCGACGGGTCGCCGTTCACCGTGGACGTCGCCTGGCGGACGTTTCTGCGCACGGGGGATCACGCCCTATTGCGCGAGGTGCTCGATCCGCTGGCCCGGACGATGCGAACCTTTCCCCGCAACCCAGCCAACGGGCTGGCCCATGTCCGCTCGCCCGACGAGCGCTGCAGCTACGGCTTCACGGACAGCATTCCCAAGTCGGGCGACGAGCTGTTCTGCTCCCTGCTGTTCGTGCAGGCCTCGCGCCAGCTGGCCGACCTGCTCACGGCCGCGGGCCGCGACGGTGAGGCGGCCGGCTGGCGAGAGGAGGCGAACCGCGTTGCCGCCGGTGTCCGCGAGGTTTTCTGGGATGAGCGGGAGGGCTTGTTTCGAGCCACCACCGGGAACTGCAACGTCCCGGACATCTGGGGTTCGGCCTTCGCCATCTGGCTCGACGTGGCGGCCGGCGACCAGACCCGGAGGATCGCGCACTATTTCCGGGCGCACCACGGCGAACTCGTCCTGCATGGACAGGTGCGTCACACGCCCGGTTTTCTGGACTGGCACGGCCGGCCAGCGGCCGCCAACAGCGGCGAATACCAGTCCGGCGGTTTCTGGGCCACACCGGTCGGCTGGTTTGTCTACGCGCTCGACTTGGCAGACCCGGCCCTCGCCGACCGCACGGTCGTGGAGATGGTCCGCTTCTTCCAGCTTCACGGCGCGTGCGAGTGGATCAACCGCGAGGGCAAG
>CAZUQB010000740.1:0-1619 GCA_964622405.1 uncultured Opitutaceae bacterium
TCAGCTCGGGCGGCAACGCCGGCTCGCAGGCGGCGACGCTGGTGATCCGGGCGCTGGCGCTGGGCGAGTTCAAGCTCCGCGACTGGTGGCGGATCATGCGCCGCGAGCTCGCGGCCGGCACGGCGCTGGGCGCGATCCTCGGCGCGATCGGCTTCGTGCGCATCGCGGCCTGGTCGTTCTTCTCGAACATCTACGGCCCGCACTGGATGCTGGTCGCCGCCACGGTCGGCGTAGCGCTGATCGGCATCGTCCTGTGGGGCTCCCTGATGGGCTCGATGCTGCCGCTGGTGCTGAAACGCCTGGGCTTCGACCCGGCGACCTCGAGCGCACCCTTCGTGGCCACGCTGGTGGACGTGACCGGCCTGATCATCTATTTCACGGTCGCCTACCTGATCATGCATGGAACCCTGCTCTAGGCCGGGCGTCACTTGACGCCCCGCACCGGCGTCATACCTAGTCGTTGTCCATGTCCCGCTCCCCGCTCCTTTCCTGCCTCCTGGCCGGCCTGCTCGTCGGCGCGGCCGGCCGCGCGTGGGCCGGCGAGGGTCTGGCCTCCAGCTCGCCCTTCCTGCCCCCGGCGGCGGCCGGCGCCGCCAGCGCCGAGGTCACGCCGCTGGAGCTCCGCGGCATCATGGCCGACCACGCCGGCTACCGTTTCAGCATCTTCGACCCGACGCGGCACACCGGGACCTGGGCCCGCGTGAACGAGACCGGCTACGACTTCGTGATCCGCAGCTACGACGCGAGCCGCGACCTGGTGACGCTCGACTACCAGGGCCGGGTCCTGACGCTCGTGCTCCGCACCGCCAAGGTCGCGGCCGCCCCGGCCGCGCCGGTCGCCGGCCCCGGCAGCCAGCCGGCGGCGGGCCCGGCCCAGACGGTGGTGCTCAATCCGACCCCGGCCGACGAGGTGGCGCGGTTCAACCGCGTGAAGGAGGAGATCGCCCGCCGCCGGGCCCTCCGCGAGCAGGCGGCCGCCCAGGCGCAGCAGGCCTCGCCGCAGCGGCGCTGAGCCGGCGCCGGGCGGGCCGGAAAAATTTCGTGTCTTTCGGGTCGGCGGCCCTACCGTGACCGGGCCATGCCCGTTCCGCCGTCTCCCGCCGCCGCGCCGCTGTCCAACAGCGCGCTGGTCCGCCGGCTCCTGCGGCTGACGTGGCGCTACCGCTGGGGCTGCATCAAGGTCCTGAGCATCCAGCTGGTCCTGCTGACCATGGGCCTGGTCGGCCTGAGCCTGACGGGCCTCGGCATCGACTACATCCGGCTCCAGATGCAGCCGGCCCACGCCGTCGCCCCCGCCCGCCCGGCGCATGTCGTCGACGTCGCGCTGCTGCCGCCCAGCTGGGCCCCGATGCACGTGATCGGCCTGATCGCGGGCATCATCCTCCTGCTGGCGCTGTGCCGCGCGCTGCTGAACTACGCCTACCTGATCTCGATCAACATCCTGCTCCAGCAGGAGCTCGTGGTGGAGCTGCGCGCGGTCATCTACGACAAGCTCCAGCAGCTGAGCTTCCGGTTCTTCGACGCCAACTCCACCGGCTCGATCATCACCCGCGTGACCGGCGACGTGCAGGCGGTCCGGATGTTCCTCGACCAGGTGCTGTTCCAGAGCGTGATCATGG
>CAZUQB010000741.1:0-1615 GCA_964622405.1 uncultured Opitutaceae bacterium
GCCATGAGGACCTGCTGGTCCTGCTTGGCCATCTTGTACTCGGAGTTCTCCTTGAGGTCGCCGTGCTCGCGGGCGACGGCGATGGCGCGGGAATTCTCCGGGATCTTCTTGGCGACGATGGTCTCGTACTCCTCGCGCTTGCGCTCGTAGCTGGCCTTGGAGACGAGGAGCTGCTCCTCGCGGCTCTCGGCGTCGGCGGCGACGAGGGACTGGATCTTGGGGAAGATCTTGATGAACCGGGCGAGCAGCGACTTCTTGGTCAGCTCCTCGAAGCCCTGGTTGAGCATGAGGGTGTTGGCGAGGTCGCGGGCGGTCTCCGGGTCGGCGGTCGAGAGGAGGTCGGCGATGAGGTCGGTGTCCTCGCTCAGGATGTCGGCGAGCGGGATGCGGCGGGCGGAGGAGGCCTGGAGGGCCTCGTAGTCGATCGCGAAGAAGATCGCGCTGAGCAGGCGCGGCGTGATCAGGTCGTTGAGCAGCTTGGCGAACTTCTTCGAGTGGCGGTTCTTGACGATCCAGAGGAGGACGGGCGCGCGGAGGTTCTGCTCGGTCTGCCAGCGGCGGAGCGCGGCGGCGAGGTCCTCGGCGTGGCCGTTCTCGACGAGGAAGTTGATGCACTCGGTCGTGAACTTGCCCTGCGAGGTCTTGAGCAGGTTGAAGATGATGTCGCGGTACTCGATCGGGTGCGTGTTCTTCACCAGCTCGAGGAACTGGCTCTGGAAGTGCACCGGGATCTTGTCGGCGATGCCGGGGAGGTCGCGGACATTGGCGATCAGGGCCGCCTGCGACGGCTCGAACGCCTCGGCCGAGCCGGCCAGCTGCGCGAGATTGTCGCGGACGGCGGCGCCGTAGAGGCGCTCGGACGCGTCGAGCTGGTTGCTGTCCTTCACCGCGTCGGCGATGGCCTTCAGGATCGCGGCGAGGTCGGTCTTGATCTCCTTCTTGCCGACGGTGGCGAAGAGCTCCTCGGCGAGCGAGATGCGGCGGCGGGCCGAGCGGGTGGAGTGGAACTGCTCGAGGATCTCGTCCTCGGCGGACACCGGGGTCTCGCGGAGGATGTAGCACTCGGTCTTCTTCTCCGGGACGGAGATGCGCGGGTCCTTGGCGACGGCCTTCTTGGCCGAGGCCCACCACTTCTTGAACTTCTCCTCGCCGATGACCTGGGCGAGCGTGAGTTCCAGGTCGATGGCGCTGGTGGCGTGGTTCGGGTAGGCCTCGAGCGCCTCGGCGATGAGCTGGGCGGGATTCTCGGCGATCAGCTCGGCGATGCGCTTGGCGTCGGTCTCCTTGCGGACCAGGAGGTGTTTCGGGGGAAGGACGTCGAGCGTGTTGATGCAGAAGGCCGGGTCCATCGCGTGGGACTTCTTGCCCTTGAAGTCGATGATCAGCCGCTGCGCGGACTCGTCATAGGACTTGATCTGGCCAAACCCCCAGCTGCGGTGGATGCAGTACGCGCCCGCCTCCATGGTCTCCAATTTGGCTTTGGCCGCCTTGAGGGACGGGTTCTTGGCAATGAGCGCGGAAAGGGCGTCGGAATTCATGATTGCGAAAGTGATGGCCTGAACGGGAGAGTTGAGCGGATAATGAGCAAGCTTGTCAAACAGTGTGTCGAACTCGT
>CAZUQB010000742.1:0-1614 GCA_964622405.1 uncultured Opitutaceae bacterium
GCCGCGCCGAGAAGGGCGAGCTCTGGCTCTACAACGCGCACATCGAGCAGTACGCGTTCGGCAACATCAACAATCACGACGCCCGCCGCATCCGGAAGCTGCTCCTCCACCGGCACCAGATCCGGAAGATCACGCTGGCCCTCGAGGCCGGCGGCCGCGCCCTGGTCCCGCTCCGCCTGTATTTCAAGGAGGCCCTCGTGAAGGTCGAGGTCGCCCTCTGCACGGGCAAGAAGCTCTTCGACAAGCGCGAGACGCTGAAGAAGAAGGCCCTCACGCGCGACCAGGACCAGTCCGTGAAATTCCGCCGGTGATGAGCCGTCTTCCCTCCACGGTCACGGTCCGGGTTCCCGGCAGCACGTCGAATTGCGGCGCCGGCTTCGACACGCTCGGGCTTGCCCTCGCGCTCCACAATCGCGTTACGCTCACGCGCGCCGCCGACGGCGCGATCCGCCCGGAGCGCCCGGAGGACGGGCGCGCCCAGGCGATGGTGACGGAAACCGCCGCCGCGTTCTTCCGCGTCGCGGCGCACGCGCCGATCGGATTCCGCTACAGCGTCGACGGCGAGGTGCCGGCGGCGCGCGGGCTCGGGTCAAGCGTGACGGTCATCGCCGGCGTGCTGGCCGGCCTGGATCGGCTCCTGGGCACGAACTGGACGCCGCACCAGTTGGTGACCGTCGCGACCGAACTCGAGGGTCACCCCGACAACGCCAGCGCGGGCATCCTGGGCGGGTTCTGCGTGTCGCGCTGCGATCCGGTGACCGGCGCCTACCTTGGAACGGTGAAGATCCCGGTGCCGGTGGATCTGGCCTTCGTGGTCGCATCACCGGCGACCGAGCTGCTCACGAAGGAGTCGCGGGGCGCGTTGCCGGCCACGCTGCCGTATTTCGACGCGGTGAAGAGCATCAACAGCGCGGCCTATTTCACGGCGGTGCTGGCGAGCGGCGAATACGAGAAGCTCCGCCACGCGGTGGGCGACTTCATGCACGAGCCCTATCGACTTCCGCGCATTGCCGGGGCCCGCGAGTCGATCGCGGCCGGCATCGCCGCCGGGGCGTACACCGGCTTCCTCAGCGGCAGCGGCTCGAGCGTGCTCTGCATCTGCCGGCCGGCCCAGGGCCCGGCGGTGGCGGCGGCGATGCGCGAGGCGTTTGGCCGCGTCGGGGTCGGGTGCGAGACCCGGCTGCTCGCGGGCGACAACGCCGGCCTGCAGCTAGGCTGAGGCCGCCAGGATCTCGCGCCGGCGGAGGCGCGCGCCCGGTTCGGGCCAGAGCCGGATGATTTCGTCGCGCAGCAGCCGCCAGCAAAACGGCTTGAGCAGGATCGACTTCAACGCGGGCAGCTTCGCGAGTTCATCGCGGTTCACGGATCCGTCCGGATTGCCGGTGATCAGGATGATGGGCACCTCGGGGAAAAGCGCCGACGCCCGCACGATGAACTCGGCGCCGTTGAGCTGCGGCATGGAGTAGTCCGTGACGATCACGCCGGGATTCAGGGCCGGCAGATCCGCCAGCGCCTGGAGCGGACGCGCGTACGGTATGATCGGGCAGTCCAGCTGCTCGGACAACAGCTCCTTCAGGAGGTTGGTGTAGGACACCTCGTCATCGATCAGGACGA
>CAZUQB010000743.1:0-1606 GCA_964622405.1 uncultured Opitutaceae bacterium
ACGCTGTAGAGGATCATCACGGCGCCGACCACCAGCATCGTCAGCTGCAGGCCCGTCAGCGACAGGCCCGCGAAGCCGAACAGCTCGCGGTCAAAGCCCAGCGCCGCCGAGACGAAGATGCACAGGATGTAGATGCCCTGGGCGATCCCGATGACCTGCGGCACGATGGCCGTCACGGTGTAGAAGTAGGTCGTCGACGGCGAATACCGCTTGGTCAGGAACTCCAGCGGCGCGGAAATGCGCGCCCGCCGCCACATCGGGGCGAAGTAGAAATAGCCCGCCAGGTACGCCCAGAACGCCGAGGTGAAAATCACGAGCGCCCCCGAGCCGTGCTTGTAGGTGTATCCGGCCGCCGCGACGAACATGAAGGCCGAGAAGCCCGCCACCCAGCTCGACACCCCCGCCATGAACCACGGCACCTGGCCGCTCGCCTTGAAGAAGTCGTCCGTGCCCTTGTTCTTCCGGGCCGAGTAGAAGCCGACCCAGATGACGATGACGAAATAGAGCGCGATCAGGCCGTAATCGATCGCGTTGACGGTGTTGAAGTGCGGCATGCGGAAAGCGACGGTCGTCAGGTGCGGCCCGCCACCGTCACGACGGGAGCGCCGTCGCCGCCCGTCGTGATCCCAAGGCGGATCGCCTGGCCGCCGTGCGTCCCCTCGATCCGCCACGCGCCGGGCGCGCCGGTGATCGCGAGGGCGCCGTGCTCGGACCCGGCCGGGCGCGCGGAACACACCGTGACGATCTCATGCTCGGTCGCCGCCGGCGATTCGATCTCGGCAAACGGATAGACGCCGTCCTTCTCCTCCAGATTGAGCCGTCCAGTCCGGACGACGCGACCGGCCGCGGGCGCGACCCGGGCCAGCAGCGTGGCGTGCGGACGGTTGATCCGGAACTCCCCGCCCTCCGCCTTCACCTCGCCGGCGCCGTCCTCATGGAAGACCTGGAAGCGAACCTGGACCGCGGCGCCGGCACCGCGGACCGCCACGCGATCGACGAAGACCACGACGTCGGGCTTCACGTACACGAGCGTGCGGTGCACCCGGGTGATCGCGTCGTTCACGAGGCTGTACGCCTCGGTGGCGTCGCTGGTGACGGTCATCCAGCCCGGGCCGGTGGCATAGCCGATGACCCGCGCCACGGCCCACGAGGAGTTCGTGCCCTCGCTGCCGTCGTGGTACTGGTGCCCGCGGCCGTTGATGAGCACCGCGGTATGCGCCTCGGTCTGGCGCAGCAGCCAGCGCGGCTGCGTGGCCACGTACGCGGCGCGGAACGGGTCGTGGAGCAACCGCTCCCCATAGGCCTTGAAAATGACGCTGTTGCGGTCGGCGTGCTCGTGATTGGCCGGCCCGCCGCTGCGCAGCGCGAGCACGTTGTCCGACGCGTGCCAGCCGGTCCGCGAGACCACGAGGTCGTTCGTCATCCGGTGGTCGAGCAGTGCCGCCTCGGGCTCCGCCTCGCTTGCGGCCGGGTCGAACCAGATCAGGCCGTACACGAATTTCGCCTCGCCGATCTCCTTGGCCACGAACTGCGACACCGGGTCGCCGTGCGTGCGGCGGACCCAGGCGGCGACCGAGACGTCGACCGCGCCGTTCGCGTCGCCGAA
>CAZUQB010000744.1:0-1604 GCA_964622405.1 uncultured Opitutaceae bacterium
ATGCGCGAGCCAAGCACCGTGTACTCGGCGAGCTTGATCAGCGCCGGTTCAACCTGATCCGGGCGGCCGCTGCCCTGCGCCGCCCCCGCCCCGTTTGGGCCCGCGGCCCTCTTGAGGCCGAGCGCCCCGGTCTTCTCGTCCTGCACGACCTGGAGGTCGGTCCCGGCCACCATGCGCTCCAGCGCCTCGCGCGCGGTGAGATCGCCGCTCACGGCGTTGGTCTTCAGCCCGGTCACCTGTGCGACCGGGTAGACGATCTGCTCGCCCGACTGGGCGGAAAATTGCTTCAGCGTCGAGGCGGCATCACCCGCCGGGACGTCGTAGGCCTTGCGGCCCGCATCGGCGGCCCACGCGGCGAGGGTCAGGGTCAGGGACAGAACGGCGGCCGAAGCCAGCCGGGGTAGCGAATCAAGCCGGCGCGTCGGCCGGGCATGCAGTGGCAGGTTGGTCATGTGTGGTCGAACCGGTGGTAGCTGGAAGGGGTGAGGTACAACCGTGGTTCAAAGGTCCCAGACGATCCGCCCCGGGGTTTCCGTTAGGCGGTTTCACGGAAATATGACACTGACGCCCCCGCCCGACCTCCCCCGCTCAACGCGCCTTGCTCAGGACAATCTCCGTCTCGCCGTGCGGCTCGGCCCGGATGTTGAACGTCGCCTCCAGCAGGCGCACGAAACCCTCGACATTATCCGCGCGGAAGTTTCCGCCGACGATCATCGAAGCCGTTTCCTGATCCTTCACCACCAAATGGATGCGGTTGAGGCGGTTGAACTCCGCCGCGACGTCGCCCAGCGGCATGTCCACGAATTCCAGGCGCATGCTCTGCCACGACAGGGCGCGCTCGATCTCGGCCGGGGTCATTTCCTCGATCACCGGAATGTCGTCCGCGGGCTCCTTGGCCGCGATCGCCGCCGCCGCGCCCGCCGCCGGCTGCGGCGCCGCCCCGGCCTGGGTCACGGGCACGTCCGCATCGAGCTTCACCACGGTGCGCTGGCCGCCGACCAGCGTGATGGCCGGGCGCAGCCGGAGGAGCTTGGTGAACTTCTGGTTTTGGATGACCTGCACCTTGCCCTCGGTCACGAGCACCGCGACCTCGCTCTTGCCGAGGGTCACGCTGAACGCGGTGCCGACGGCGCGGACCGACACCTTGTCGGTGTCGACGTAGAACGGCCAGTTCGGATTCTTCGCGACCGCGAAATGGGCCTCGCCGGCCACCAGCCGGACATGGCGCTCGGTCTTGGTGAAATTGACCTCGATCTTCGCGCCTTGGTTGAGCTCCACGACGGAACCGTCCGAGAGCGTCTGCCGTTCGGGTCCGGGGTGGATGATGGCCTCGCGGCGGGGGTCGACCGCCGGCTTGCGCGCCGGGGCGGGCGCCAGGGCGTAGAACGCGATCGCGACGGCCGCCGCGGCGGCCAGGGCGGACGACAGCCAGTACCAGCGGGCCCGGCGCGGCGGGGCCAGCAGGTCGGGGTTCGGCTCCGTGCTGTGGGCCGGCCGCCAATGGGACAGCGCATCGAGCGCCCCCCACGCCTTTTCCAGCCGGGTGATCGCCTGGCCATGGCGCGGGTCCTGCCCCAGCCACTGCAGGTATTCGTCCTGCTCGG
>CAZUQB010000745.1:0-1603 GCA_964622405.1 uncultured Opitutaceae bacterium
CTCGAGCGTGTCGGTGACCTCGCAGAACGCGATGTCGGCGGAGAAGTTCGCGTGCGTCGGCGCGAGCTTCTCGACCTCGGGCTTGTAGATGCCCGTGAACAGGACATGGAGCGAGGGGAAACGCGCCAGGAAGCCGGCGAGCTGCGGCACCGGGACGCCCTTGATCTTCAGGGCGAAATACTTGTGCCGCTCGTCCTCGAGCCGGACGTTGAGGACTAGGCGGAGCTTCGTCCCGGCGAGGGTCTCGACAAACTCGAGGAAGCGCCGCGAGGTGAGCGAATAGTTGTGGTAGTTCGGGAAGACCTTCACGGCCGCCAGCGGCGCGGCGTCGCGGCACTCGGCGAGCTGGTCGCGCCAGTTGGCCAGACCCGGGTTGATGACCGGGACGGGCCGGAGGGCGGGGGTGCGGCGGACGGTGGCGAAGAGTTTCCGGTTGGCCGGCATCGGCTCCGGCAGGAACACCGCGCCGAGATGCGAGACGAGCGCGCGGCGGATGCCGGCGCCGCGCAGGTGGGCGGCGAGCGCGGGACCGTCGCGGTCCGGAACCGGGGTGAACGGCCAGGGGCCGAGGTTGACGTTCGTGTCGATGAGATTCACGGAAATGGGAAGGGGTGGGCGGTCAGAGGAAGTCGAGCTTGAGGAGGCGGCGCGTGTTCCCGAACAGGAGCTTCCGCTGGTCGGTCGCGGAGATCCGCGCCCCGCGGATGCGCTCGATCGTGACGGTGTTCTCGCGGATCGGCAGGTCGGAGCCGTAGAGCACGTGGTCGGCGCCGAGGTGCTCGACGGCGAACTCGATCAGGCCGGACTCGGGAAAGCCGCCCGAGGTGTCGACGTAGAGGTTGGGCAGGCCCTTGGCCTCGAGCACGCCGCGGAAGCCGATGCCGGTCAGGTGGGCCATGATCACGGTGACGTCGGGATTCCGGCGCGCGAAGCTGGCGGTGTCCACCGGGTCGCTCTGCGCGACACGGTTCTTGATGTTGGTCGTGCTCCAGCTGTGCTGCAGCACCGGGAGGCCGAAGGTGCGCGCGGCCTTGGCGACATGGCGCATGACCGGGTGCGCCGAGTTGTTCGCGATCTCGAGCTTGATGCCGCGGACGCCGGGGTGGGAGGCGCAGCGCTCGGCCTCCTGCATCGTCGCCTTCTCGCCGAGCCGCGGGTTCAGGTAGACGAACGCGGTGAAGTACTCGGGAAACAGGCGCGCGATCCGGAGATTGTCGTCGTTGATGAACCGCAGCTGCTCGGCGTTCGGCTGCGCGCCGAAGACCAGCACGTCGCCGAGCACGATCATGTGCTCGATGCCGCAGCGCCGGCCGTACGCCATGAGGCGCTTCAGCTCGGGCACCTTGCGGCCGCGATGGTTCATGATGGGGTGGGTGTGAACGTCGATGACGCGCATGGCAGAAGATAAATCCGGCGGGCCCGCCGCCGTCGAGGGCATACTGGCCGCCGGCGCGGAGCAGGCGAGGCAAAAAGTATCTAAAAGGTTACTAAAGGTTGACGCCGCGCGCCGGGTCGCTTGGCTGCGGTCGCGCGCATGACCCCCACCTTCCTGACGGACCACGAGATTGAGCAGGAGCTGTCGACGCCGACCGCGGGCGCGGTG
>CAZUQB010000746.1:0-1599 GCA_964622405.1 uncultured Opitutaceae bacterium
TGGGAGCGACCGGACAGGCGGGTGGGGGGGCGTGAGGACGTCACGTCTGCGATCAGGGCTAAAGCCCTAATAATAAGAGGCCAACGCGAACTCGGGACGATGGCAATAGCGCGGTTGCGCCGCCGGTCGGGCCGGTTCAGGCGCAAATCGCGGCGTGGACCTCGCGCGCCTTTTCGGCCGAGACGAGTTTCTCCACCAGCAACAGCCCGAAGTCCACCGCGGTCCCGGCGCCGCGCGAGGTCAGGAGATTTCCATCGGTGACGGTGCGCTCCTGCGCGAGAATCCCGGTCAGCTCCGCCGCCACCGAAAAATGCGCCGTGTAGCGGCGACCGGCCAGCAGGCCCGCGTCGTGCAGCACCGTGGGCGCCGCGCAGATCGCGGCCAGCCACCGCTGCCCCTCGTGCTGCCGCCGCACGAGCTCGCGCACGCGGGGATCGGCCCGAAGCAGCTTCACGCCTGGGCCACCGGGCAGGAAAAGGCAGTCGAACTTCCGGTCCGGCGTCGCAAGCACCGCGGTCAGGGTCGTGTCGGCGTGCATCGTGACCCCGCAGCGGCCGGTCACGTGGATGCCGTCGGCCAAGGCCGCGACCGTGACCTCGACGCCGGCGCGCCGCAGCAGGTCGATGGGCGTCGTGGCCTCAATTTCCTCAAAACCTTCCGCAAGGATTGCTAGGACGGTGGGCATGGTTTGGTGTGATTGGCGCACCAGCTAATCCCGGCATGAAAACGAGTCACTCCGGAACTGTGGGGTCATGAGCAGCGCCGCGGCACAATCCGGCCGGCGGCTCGTGGTTTTTGGTGCCGGCTACGTCGGCGGCGAGTTCGCCCGCCAGGCGGTTGCCCGCGGCCTGAGCGTCACCGCGCTGACCCGCAACGAGGTGAAAGCGGCTGAGCTGCGCGCGGCCGGGATTGAAACGGTGGTGGCCGACCTGGCCGGCGATGCATGGCATGCGGCTCTGCCCGACCGGCCGGACTACGTGCTGAACGCGGTGAGCGGCGGGGGCGGCGGGGTGGACGGCTACCGCCGCAGTTACCTCGAGGGCATGCGTTCGATCCTCGCGTGGAGCCGGTCGGGCGGACCGGCGGGGGTGCTGGTTTATACGAGCAGCACTTCGGTCTATCCGCAGGATGGCGGAGTTCGGGTGGACGAGGAGTCGCCGACGACGGCACGCGATGAACGGGCGGGGGTGCTGGTCGACACCGAGGCAGTGTTGCGCGCCGGCGCGCCGGCCCGGCGGAATTTCATCCTGCGCCTGGCGGGCATCTACGGCCCGGGCCGGCATTACCTGCTCGACCAGGTGCGCTCCGGCGAAGTCTCGGGCGCGGAGGAGCACCATCTCAATCTCGCACACCGCGACGACATCTGCGCGGCCATCTGGGCGGTGATGGAATCGCTGCCGGGATTGGCGGGCGCGACCTTCAATGTCGCGGACAATGCCCCCGCGCGGAAGGGCGAGGTAACGCGCTGGATGGCGGCGCAGCTGGGTCGCCCGGCGCCGAGATTCACAGGACTCCCCTCCGGGGGTCGTCGCGCGATCGTGCCCGATCGGATCATCGTGAACGCCAAGCTGCGCCGGACGCTGGGCTGGGAGCCCCGTT
>CAZUQB010000747.1:0-1595 GCA_964622405.1 uncultured Opitutaceae bacterium
AGGTTGGTGCGGCGGATCTTGGCGAACTCCTCGTTGGTGAGGATCGGCCACTTCAGCTCGACGCGGCGGCAGGCGGTCGGCTGCGGGTGCAGCAGGTTGCCCTCGGACCCGAGGCGCGTCTCGGCGGAGATGATGATCTCCTCGCGGATGCAGTCGATCGGCGGGTTCGTGACCTGCGCGAAGAGCTGCTTGAAATAGTCGTAGAGCAGGCGCGGCTTGTTGGAGAGCACCGCCAGCGCGCCGTCATTGCCCATCGAGCCGATGGCCTCGACGCCGTCGCGCGCCATCGGCGTCAGGATGATGCGCTCGTCTTCGTGCGTGTAGCCGAACGCGATCTGCCGCTGCAGCAGCGTCTCATGGTCCGGCCGCGGCACCTCGGGCGCCTCCGGCAGATCCTCGAGGTGAACCAGGTACTGGTTGATCCACTCGCCGTACGGATGCTCGTTCGCGAGCTGGGACTTGATCTCCTCGTCCTCGATGATGCGCCCCTGCGCCGTGTCCACGAGGAACACGCGGCCGGGCTGGAGGCGGCCCTTGCTCACCACGTCCTGCGGCGGGAGGTCGAGCACGCCGGATTCGGAGGCCATGACGACGAGGCCGTCCTTGGTGACGCAGTAACGGGACGGCCGCAGGCCGTTGCGGTCGAGGATGGCGCCGATCTGGGTGCCGTCGGTGAACGCGATGGCCGCCGGGCCGTCCCACGGCTCCATGAGACAGGCGTGATACTGGTAGAAGGCGCGGCGGGCCGGGTCCATCTGCTGGTCGTTCGACCACGGCTCGGGGATCATCATCATGACCGCGTGGGCCAGCGGGCGGCCGGCGAGCACGAGGAGCTCGAGCGTGTTGTCGAACATCGCCGAGTCGCTGCCGTTCGGGTTCACGATCGGGAGCGCCTTCTTGATGTCGTCGCCGAAGACCTCCGACTCGAACAGCGCCTCGCGGGCGTGCATCCAGTTGATGTTGCCGCGGAGCGTGTTGATCTCGCCGTTGTGCGCGACGTAGCGGTACGGGTGCGCGCGGTCCCAGCTGGGGAAGGTGTTCGTGCTGAAGCGCGAGTGGACGAGCGCGAGGGCCGTCTCCATCAGCGGGTCGTTCAGGTCGGGGAAATACTTCGCGAGCTGATCCGTGAGGAGCATGCCCTTGTAGACGATCGTCTTGCAGGACAGGCTGGCGACGTACCAGAACTCGGCGCCGCTCATCGTCGACGTGCGGATCTCGGTGTAGGCGCGCTTGCGGATGATGTAGAGCTTGCGCTCGAACGCCATGTCGTCGGCCACGGACGCGCTGCGGCCGATGAAAACCTGGCGGATGGACGGCTCGCAGGACCGGGCGGTCTCGCCCAGGGAGGAATTGTCGGTGGGCACCGTGCGCCAGCCGAGGAACACCTGGCCCTCGGACTGCACGATCTGCGCGAACTTCTCCTCGATGCGGCGGCGCACCGTGGGATTGCGCGGGAGGAAGATGACGCCGACGCCGTACTGGCCGGGGGCCGGCAGCGCGATGCGCGCCTTCTTGGCCGCCTCCTGAAAGAACTTGTGCGGCATCTGGAGCAGCACGCCGGCGCCGTCGCCCGTGTTCGGCTCCGAGCCGCTGGC
>CAZUQB010000748.1:0-1595 GCA_964622405.1 uncultured Opitutaceae bacterium
GCTCCGGCTTCACCGCCAGCTTCACGCCGGCGAGCCGGCCCTGCGCGGCGGCCCAGAGCAGGCCGAGGAGGTCGGTCTCCAGCCGGGGCAGGACCACCTGTGTCTCGGGATCGCCGAAGCGCGTGTTGTACTCGATCACCTGCGGGCCATCGGCGGTGAGCATGATGCCAATGAACAGCGTGCCGCAGAATTTGATGCCCTCGTCCGCGATGGCGTGGACCGACGGGCGGACGATCTCGCGGTCGATGCGGTCGAGCAGCGCGGGCGTCACGACCTCGGCGGGCGAGTAGGTGCCCATGCCGCCGGTGTTCGGCCCGGTGTCGCCGTCGCCGACGCGCTTGTGGTCCTGCGAGGTGGGGAGGATGACGTAGTCGCGGCCCGAGACCACGACGAGGATCGAAGTCTCCTCGCCGAACAGGCAGTCCTCGATGAGGAGCTGGCGGCCGGCGTCGCCAAATTTCTTCCCGGTGAGCATCTCGCGCACGGCGGCCTCGGCCTCGTCGTGCGTGGCGGCGACAACCACGCCCTTGCCGGCGGCGAGGCCGTCGGCCTTCACGACGATCGGCGCGGGCCGCTGGCGGAGGTAGGCGACGGCCGGCTCGATCTCGGAGAAAAACCGCGCGCCGCCGGTGGGGATCCGATGCTTCAGGAGCAGCTGCTTCGTGAAAACCTTCGAGGCCTCGAGCCGGGCGCCGTCGGCGGTGGGACCGTAGACGGGGATGCCGGCGGCCTGGAGCTGGTTGGCGAGGCCGAGGGAAAGCGGGACCTCGGGACCGACGACCACGAAGCCGACCTGCTCCCGCCGGGCGAGGGCGACGAGCCCGGGGATGTCATCGGCCGCGACCGCAAAACAGGTCGCGTCCTCAGCGATGCCGGCGTTGCCCGGGGCGCAGAGCACGCGGGGCCGCGCGGGTGAGGCCTGCAGCTGGCGGACGAGGGTATGCTCACGGCCGCCGGAGCCGACCACGAGCACGGACGAGGGAAGGGCGGAACTCACGGCAGCGATTTGGGGGCGAGCGGAGCGGGCTGGCAAGGAGCGATCTTGGAATGCTGTAGGCGGTAGGCGGGAGGCTGTAGGCGGTGGACGGTGGGCGGTGGGGGGCGGAGCGGGTGGGATGGGGGAGAAACGGCCGACTACCAGCATTCAACACGCGCCTCCCTCCGAACCGGCGCGAGCCCGCGGATGCCAGGGCCGTGGCTGTGTCACGCAATGAGTGACGCCGCCGCGGAGCGGTTCGGAAAAATCGGCGAGGGCCGGGATGAACGCCGGAGGCCGGAAGGCGAAATCCGGCAGACAGATTCCGAATTCCGAATTCCGAATTCCGAATTCCGGATTCCGGATTCCGGATTTCGGATTCCGAATGTCGAATTCCGTATGTCGAATCCCGAGCGCCGCCGCCGCGGCGCGGCGGCTCAGAGCACTTGGAGCTTTTTCCGGTAGAACGCGACCACCTCGTCGGGGTCGTCGGTGAACAGGATGTAGTCCGCGATCCACGCGGGGGCGCGCTTCGTGCGGATCATCTCGTTCACCTGCTTGCGCAGGTCGCCCCAGAACTTGGCGTTGAAGAAGACGTACGGGACGCGCGGGCGGATGC
>CAZUQB010000749.1:0-1593 GCA_964622405.1 uncultured Opitutaceae bacterium
CTGCGACTTCGCCCGCTTCACGGACCCGGACGGCAACCATCTCGTGCTGCACCGGCTGCACCGTCCCAAGCGGAAGGCGTGAGCGGCGGCCGGGAGCCAGCCCGGCCGGCCGGACGATCAGGCCTCAGGGGCGGCGGCCGCTTCGGCGCGGCGCTTCTTCCAGTCCCAGTACCACGCGATCCAGATGCAGGCCTCGTAGAGCACGTAGAGCGGCACGGCCATCGCGACCTGGGTGATGACCTCGGGGGTCGTCAGGACCGCGCCGAGGATGAAGCACAGGACGATGACGTGACGGCGGTACTTGGCCAGATGGTGGTGGGTAATCAGGCCGAGCTTCACCAGCAGGAGCACGACGATCGGGAACTGGAAGCCGAGGCCCATGCCGAAGATGAACTTCGCGACGAAGGTGATGTACTCGTCGCCACGCCAGTCGAGCGCCTCGAACCCGAGCAGGTGCGAGTATTCGACCGAGGCCCGCAACGCGAGCGGGAGCAGGCCGAAATAGGTCAGCAGCACGCCGGCGAAGAACAGCGCCACGCTCCAGCCGACCCAGCGGAAGAACAGGGAGCGCTCCTTGATGTTGAGGGCGGGCAGGAAGAACTGCCCGAGGAAGAACGCCCAGAACGGCGCCGACAGCACGAGCGCGCCGTAGATGCCGACGTGGAAGGCGATGAAGAACGCCTCGGCGGGCCCGAAATTGTGCAGCCGAATCTTGAGCGTCGGCGTCGCCTTCGGGTCCGGAGGCAGCAGCTTCAGGGTCGCAACCTGCTCCTGGCCGACCTGGGCTGCACCGACCTGGAAAACCAACTGGGGCGCCTCATCGGGCTTGATCCCCGGGAACTGCTCCGGCGTGACCACGTAGGGGCCGAGCCTCGTCGAACCGATCATGAAGCTCACCGTCGGCTTCGGTTTCTCGAACATGTCGATCCGGCTGAGCGGGTACTCCAGGATCCAGATCAGCTTGTCAGCCATGAGCAGGCACACGACCAGCGCGATGCCGATGGCGATCACCGAGCGCACCAGCGCCGTGCGGAGGTCGTTCAGGTGCGCCCAGAAGGACTTCTTCGGGGTCGACGCCTCCTCCTCGGTGATGAATGACTCGCTGTCGTCCATGGGATCAGTCGGCGCAATTCAGCGGAAACTCCCTCAGGGAGGGAAGTCTAGAAATGGCGCGGGCTCCGGACGCGGCTGTCGGTTTCTTTTTAACCACGGAATTCACGGATCGCGCGGAATCGGATGAATCTTCGCGGACCAGCGTTCTGGCATCCTGCCAGAACGCTGGTCCGCGAAGCCTTGGGGAGCTGAAGACCTGAGGAAACCGGTGGCGGCCTCGTAACGTGGGCTTCAGGTCTTCAGCTCCAACCCGCCATGCGGCCAATCGTGGTGAGCGCAGCTCGCCACGATTGGCCGCATGGATTCGCCCGGATCCGCGCGATCCGTGAATTCCGTGGTTTAAAAAACACCCGCCCGCCCCACCTCGACCCTCCGCCCCCGCGTTTCACGCGCGCAGCTTCCCGGCGGCCTTTTCGGCGAGGAAGCTGGCGTAGGTGCGCTCCACGCCGTCGCGCAGCGCGATGCGGGCGCGCCAGCCGA
>CAZUQB010000750.1:0-1589 GCA_964622405.1 uncultured Opitutaceae bacterium
TGCAGGTGTTGAGGTCGATCGACATGCCCCACTGGTGCACGCCGTCGAACTTCGGCGTCGAATAGAGCGAGCCGCCGCGCGGGATGTCGTTCGCGCGCTGGGCCGCGACCTTCGCGCGCTCCTCGGGCGTGAGCTTGTCGTCGTTCTGCGGCGTGTTGTCCGCGCCGTAGATGGCCGGGGAATGGGTCTCGGTGCCGATCTCGTCGACGTAGCCGGGGTTCTCCTTGTACTCGTCGAAGTTGGCCTCGCGCACGATGTCGCGGCCCTCCATCGACCAGTGCTCCTGCACGTTCGCGAGCAGTCGGCGCTCGCCGGTGTCGGCCAGCTTGGCGCCGGTGGCAAAGCCCATCGCGCCGCTGGTGCGGATCGCGTAGCCGCTGAAGCCCGCGCCGGTGCCGACGCGGCCCGTCACCGTGCGGCCGTAGCCGAGGGCCACGACCACGGTGTAGTTCGCCAGGCCGGGCTGGATGTGCACCGGACCGCGGACCTTGCGGCCGCCGACGGTGAGCTCGAACACGCGGTCGTTTTCCTTGCCGATGAAGAACTCGTTCTCCTCCTTGCGGGCGACCTGGAGCAGCGAGCCCTTCGGCTCGATGCCCAGTTCCTTGGCCAGCTTCGGGCTGACCAGGATGGCGTTGTCCCAGGCGATCTTCGTGATCGGGTCCGGGCACTCCTGCAGCCAGCCGTTGTTCGCGAACCGGCCGTCGTCCATCTTGTGGTCCGTGACGAACCGGACCTCGAGGTGGCCGAGCGACAGGGCCTCGGCCTTCGGGGCGGCGGACATCAGCGACGCCGCGCCATTGAGATCGTAGCGGACCGCGACCTTCTCGTAGGCGGTGTCGGCCAGCAGGCCGTCGTGGAGGAACTGGCGGAAGAACTTCTCCGGGTCCGCCGAACCGGCGAGCGCGGTGATGGTCGCGTGGACCTGCGCGTACGGGTCGGCCTTCGCCTCGCCGAGCAGGTGCGCGAGCACCTCGATCTCGGTCAGGCCGTTGAACAGCGGGAGGATCATCGGCTGCACCGGGACGATCGTGCCGTCGACCGTGCGGGCGTCGCCCCACGACTCGAGGTAGTGGGTCGCGGCGATGTGCGTGCCGGCCAGGGCGGAGGTCTCGTCGGCGTGATAGCCGTAGCGGATGACCTCGGCGACGGACCGCTGCAGCGCCGGCCAGTCCAGGTCGGCGGGAGCGTCGTAGGCCGGGTTGCCGCCCAGGACGATGAGGGTCTTCACGGTCCCGCCGCGGATGGCGGTGGCAAGCGCCTCGATGCTCGAGGCGGTGCTGGCCGGGATGGCCACAAAGTCGACCGTGGCGCCGAGGTTGCCGAGGAAGGCGTTCAGCGCGTACACGATCGCGTGCACGACCGCAGGCTGGTGGGCGCCGGCGACCACGAGGCACTCGCCGCGGTGATCGGCGAGATCCTTGGCGCAGGCCTCGAGCCACTTGTCCTGGTCCTTGAACTCCAGGCCCTGCGCGAGGGCGTCGAGCGCGGAGGAGCCCATGACGTGCTTCGCGAGCGCGGCCGCGAAGGCCGTCATGTGGCTGGAGGCGAGGCGCAGGCGGTGGTCCGCCATGCTGCCGGTGAGGGAC
>CAZUQB010000751.1:0-1586 GCA_964622405.1 uncultured Opitutaceae bacterium
GCCTGCGGGTCCTCGTTGTAGCCGACCCACTCGAAGCCGAAGTCGGTCTCGAACGCCAGCTCCGGGCTGCGCACGCCGGTGCGCTCCTCGATCACGTCGGCAATCGGCGGGGTGACCGGCAGGTTGAGCGGCAGCCACTCGGCGCCGGTTCCCGCCATCATCGCATGGAAATTCTCACGGGCGTTCATGGGGAAAGTGGACGGACATCGCCGCGATGTGGGCCGGGGTGCTGCCGCAGCAGCCGCCCACGAGGCGCGCGCCGGCGGCGAGCAGGCGGGGCGCCGCCGCCGCGAAGTGCGCGGCCGCCTCGTCGTAGCGGATCGCGCCGTCGACCAGGCGCGGTGAACCGGCGTTGGGCTGCACGATCACCGGGCGGCCCTGGGCCGCCGCCACCAGCTCGGCGGTCAGCTTCACATAGTCGTCGAGCGAGAGCTCGGTGCCGCAGTTGGCCCCGACGACCTCGGCGCCCGCCTGCACCACCGCGGCCAGCGCCGGGCCGACCGCCGTGCCCATCATGGTGCGGTAGCCCGCGGCGGACTGCTGGAAGGTGAAGGTCGCGATCACGACCTCGGCGCCGGCGGCCTTCGCCGCCTGCACGGCCAGCACCGCCTCGGCCGGGTCCGACATCGTCTCGACCAGGATCAGGTCCGCCCCGCCCTCGAGCAGCGCGGCCGCCTGCTCGCGGAAAGCCAGCCGGACCTCGTCCTCCGGCGCGTCGCCGAGCGGCTCGAGCATCCCGCCGAACGGGCCGATGTCACCCAGCACCCACGCGCGGTCGCCCGCGCACTCGCGGGCCAGCCGGGCGCCCGCGACGGAGAGCTCGCGCACGCGATGCGCGGCGCCGTGGCCCGCCAGCACGAACGAGGTGCCGCCAAAGGTGTTGGTTGTCAGCAGCTCCGCGCCCGCCTGGACATAGGCGCGGTGCACCTGCCACACGCGGTCGGGATGCTCCACGTTCCAGAGCTCGCCCCCCTGTCCCGGGGCCAGCCCGAGCTGCTGCAGCTGCGTGCCCGTCGCGCCGTCGCCGAGCACGGCCCGGCGCCGCAGCGTCTCACGGAACCGGGCGACGCGGCTCATGTGGAGAGCTGGTGGACGGTGTCCAGGAACTCGGTGGCCCGGTCCACGTTGCGGAAAGGCGAGCAGACCGTGAGCCAGAGCCCGTCGGGCCCGAGTTCGCGCAGGACGTGCAGCGCATCGTCCGCGTCCTCGGCGAGGATCTGGACCGCCTTGCCGGCCTCGCGGCAGCGGCGGTAGACGTCGAGCCAGCGCGACGCGTTGCCGTGGCCGGCGCCGTAGACCCACTGCACCGCGTTCAGCCGCGGCAGCGCCAGCATGGTGTCGAGGTGCTGGAGCGCCTGCGGGCCGTCGAGGTGGAAGATCGTGCGTTCCATCGGGGCCATCTCCATCTCGATGGACGGGCGGATCAGGTCCTCGCCGACGTCGCGGGACACCAGGCACCAGAAGTCACAGCTCGGCACATACGCCGGGCCGTCGTGCAGGTAGGAGCACCAGGTCGTGCTGGGCTGGCCGAGCGCCGTGAGCTTCTGGTGGAGCCGGCGGAAGGCCTCCACGTAGGCGCGCGCCGC
>CAZUQB010000752.1:0-1584 GCA_964622405.1 uncultured Opitutaceae bacterium
CTTCAGCGATTTCTTCGGCACCCGCTTCACGGTGGTGAACTTGGCGCGGAAGAGTTCGTCCATGACTTCGCGGGTTTCGGCCGGGATTTGCTGGATCAGGTCGGCGAGGGGCGGCAGCGCCGCGGCGCTCTCGGTTTCTTCCGCGGCGTCGGTGCCTGCGGCCACGGCGACCGGTTCGCCCTGCTCTTTCTGCTCGGCGATGAACGCGGCCTCGGCCGATTCGTCGGGCCAGACGTTGGTGGCGCCTTCCGCGGCCACCGCGCCGCCGGCAACCTCGGCCTCCTCGGCCGATTCACCGTTGCCGTTGCGGTCGACAAGCGTCGCGGCGCCGGGGGCCGCCAGCGCCGCGCAGAGGCGCGCCTCCAGCCGGTCAATCAGTCCTTTTTTTTTTCGCCGTCCGCCACCGCTTCGGGCGCTTCCTCGGCCAGCGCCGACAGTTCCTTGATCAGGCTGTCGATCGCCCGCGCCCGGCTGGCCTCCACGGCCTTCAGGAGCGTGACCTCAAAATTGATTTTCTCCGCCAGCCCGAGCTTCACGGCGCCCTCGCCTTCGCGCAGGCCGTCGAGCAGCCGCGTCAGCTGCTCCGTGGTCATGGGATCGCCCCCCAGCAGCGCGCTGCGGCCGCCCTGGGCGATCGCGTCCAGCAGCGCCGTCCGCACGTGCGCCTGCAGGTCGGAAAGCAGCCGCACGAGGTCGCGACCGGCCGCGTCGCACTCGTCCACGATCGCCACGATCTTCGCGTGATCCCCGGCCGCGAGGGCCGAGGCCAGGGCCGCGATCTTGTCGGCCGCGACCAGGCCGTAGACGTCGAGGACGTCCGGCTCGGAGATCTCGCCGCCACAGAAGGAAATCATCTGGTCGAGGATCGACTGCGCGTCCCGCATGCCGCCATCGGCCATGCGCGCGATGCACGTGAGCGCGTCGTCGGTGACCTTGATCTTCTCGGCCTGGGCGATCCGGCGGAGCCGCTCCACGATCAGCGGGGCCGGGATGGGCCGCAGGTCGAACCGCTGGCAGCGTGACACGATGGTCGGGAGCACCTTTTGCGGATCGGTCGTGGCGAAGACGAACTTCACGTGCGCCGGCGGCTCCTCGAGCGTCTTCAGCAGCGCATTGAACGCCGCGACCGAGAGCATGTGCACCTCGTCGATGATGTAGACCTTGAACTTCCCCTGGGCCGGCGCGTAGCGGACCGTGTCGCGGAGGTCGCGGACCTGGTCGACGCCGTTGTTCGAGGCGCCGTCGATCTCGATCACGTCGAGATGCGTGCCCTCGGCGATGGCGACGCAGGCGGGATCCTCGACGTCAAAGTCGGCCTTCGGCCCGCCGGTGCAGTTGAGGGCCTTGGCGAACAGCCGGGCGATCGAGGTCTTGCCCGTGCCGCGGGGCCCGACGAACAGGTAGGCATGGGCGATTCGGTTGCGCGTGATGGCATTCTTCAGCGTGCGCACCACGTGGTCCTGGCCGACGACGTCGTCGAACGTCTGCGACCGCCACTTGCGCGCGATGACCTGATAACCGGTGGACACTGTCCGAAAGACCAAATCCGAAACGCCAAAGCGCAAACAAAAACCTGCGCAGCGC
>CAZUQB010000753.1:0-1572 GCA_964622405.1 uncultured Opitutaceae bacterium
CCGAACGTCTTCCCAAGAATGTCGTGGGCCGGTACTACGTGGACAGCACGTGCATCGACTGCGACCAGTGCCGCGCCATTGCTCCCGACTTCTTCGGCCGCGATGAGGACGACGGGCTCTCGATCGTCATCCGGCAGCCGCTGACCAGCGACGAAATCGCGCTCGCCGAGGAGGCGATGGCCGCCTGCGCCACCAGCTCGATCGGCAACGACGGCGCCTGAGGCTGCGGTCGTCAGCCGCAGGGTGGAGATCAGGCGCTTCGCCCACAGGCAACTGCGCCACGACCCGGGACTCGAATTCCGGGCCCCCCGATTTCGGACGTTGGCTTTTGGCCGGCGCTGCGTTCAGTGGCGGCATGATACCCCGCATCCTCACCTTGGCCCTGCTGTCGGCGCTGGCCGCCACCCGGCTGCTGGCCGGCACGGCGGCTGACGCCGCCTTCGAGCGCCTCGCGCACGACTTCATCGAGAGTTACCTCCGCCAGAATCCCGAGAACGCCACCGAGATTGGCGACCATCGGTACGACGGCCAGCTCACCGACTACAGCGCCGCCGGCCGCCAGGCGGCCGCGGCCACGCTGCGCGACACGCTGGCGGCGCTCGACGCCGTCGACGCCCGGCAGCTGACCGGGCCCAACCGCACCGACGCCCAGATCCTCCGGCAGCACGTCAGCTACGAGCTGTTCACGCTCGAGCAGCTCCGCCCGTTCGCGAACAACCCGCGCCTCTACCAGGCCAGTTTTGCCGACAGCATTTACGAGCTCTCGGCCCGGGGCCAGTCGCCGGCGGACGTCCGCTTGCGCGCGATCGCCCAGCGCCTGGCGGCGTTTCCGCGCGTGATCGCGGAGGCCAAGGCCAATCTGGAGCATCCTCCACGGTCGAGCACCGAGACCGCGATCGACCAGACGGCCGGCGCGATCCGGCTGGTCCGGGACGACCTCGAGTCGCTGTTCCAGCAGGCGCCGGCCCTGCGCGCCGAGGTCGCGCCGGTCCAGGCCCGCGCCGTCGCGGCCCTCACCGAGTACCAGGCGTGGCTCAAGCAGGACCTCCTGCCACGCTCGACCGGCGACTTCCGCCTGGGCGAGAAGCTGTACCGCCAGAAACTCCGCTACGCGCTGGGCTCGGACCTGTCTCCCGAGACGATCATGGCCCGCGCCGAGCAGGAGAAGGCCGGTGTCACGGACCAGCTCTACGCGACCGCGCGGCCGCTGTATCTCCAGTATTTCCCGCAGGCGGCCGCCGCCGAGCTGGCCGACCGGCCCCGGGTGATCAAGGCGGTGCTGGACCACCTCGCCGAGCGCAGCCTGACCGACGACACGATCGTCAGCCGGGCGAAGGAGAGCCTGGCCCGCGCGACCGAGTTCGTGCGGCGGCACGAGCTTGTGACGGTGCCCGACACGCCGGTGCAGGTGATCGTGGTGCCGGAATTCGCGCGCGGCGTGGCCGTGGCGTACTGCCAGTCGCCCGGCGCGCTCGAGCCGAAGGGCGAGACCTTCTTCGCCATCTCGCCGACGCCGGCCGACTGGCCGGCGGCGCGGAAGCACTCGTTCTACCGCGAGTACAACGAGTACAT
>CAZUQB010000754.1:0-1571 GCA_964622405.1 uncultured Opitutaceae bacterium
GCCGGCGGTCACCTGAACAAGCAGATCGCGAGCAATCTCGGGGTGAAGGAGTGCACCGTGAAGCTCCATCGCCGCAATCTCATGCGCAAACTCTCCGCCGCCTCGCTGCCGGCTTTGCTCCGACTCGCGATCCGCTCGGGCATCGTCGCCGTCGATTCGCTCGGCAGCGCTTCCAGTCATCCGTCGCCGCCCGCGCCTCGCTCCCGGTGAATCCACCGGTGGAATCGCCGCCAGCCGGCACGGCCCGATCATGGCTCGTGGCTGAAATGCAGGGACTCGACGGGACCTTCACCTTCCCGGAAAAGCTCCTGCAGAAGATCTGGTTCCAGGGCGATTTCGACCGCTCGAACCTGGTCACCCACGACGGCCGTCGCCTGCGGCTCCGCCATCCCGGCCGCTGGAATCTGCTGGGTGGTCCGGATTTCAAGGACGCCAGCCTGTGCTTTGACGGGGGCGGCGAGGAGGTGGGCGACGTTGAGCTTCACGTGCGGGCGGTCGATTGGAAGGCGCACGGCCATGCGGACGACCCGGCTTACGATCGCGTCGTGCTGCACGTCGTGCTGTTTCCCGTCGGGCCGGAACACGTGACCCGAGCCCGCGATGGAAGATCGCTGCCAGTGCTTGAGCTGCTCCCGCGCCTCACCTGCGACCTGGAACAATTTGCGATGGAAGATGCCGTGGAGACGCTGGCCCGGCGCCCGGCCTCCCAGATCCGCAGTGAATTGGGGCATCTTCGTCGGGCGGATCTTGAAGCGCTGCTGCACGCCCGGGCGGCGGATCGTTGGAGCCGCAAGGTCCACCATGCGCGCACGCGCATCGGCCGGCTCGGCTGGCGGGAGGCCTGCCACCAAACGGCACTCGAAATTCTTGGCTATCGTTTCAACCGGATTGCGATGCTCCGGTTGGCAGCGGCCTGGCCGTTGCAACGCTGGAGCGATCCGGCGCTCGATCTGCCAGCGTTGGTCGCGAGCGAGCGCTGGCTCGTACAGGGCGTGCGGCCGCTGAATCACCCGCGATTGCGACTGGAGCAGTATGCGCGATGGACCGCGAAGGCCCCCGACTGGCCTGGTCAACTGGCCGAGTGGGGTAGGACCCTGCCAGACGTGCCGGTGATGACCTCGACGCGAGACGCCCGTCGGCAGTCCGAACTTCCGGCTTTGCGTGAAAGCGCCTGGCGCGAAGTCTGCGCGGAGGCGGTCGGAGGGTCTCGTTTGGAGAACCTCGTGTGCGACGGCTTCCTGCCCCTGCTTGCCGCCGAATCCGGACGGGATTTTTGCGGATTGTGGTTCCACTGGTATCCCGGAACCCTCCCGCCGGTGCTCAACCGGTCCCTGCGTCAGCTGGGGATTTTCAGCCAGCCGCTGGCGCCGGCGGCTCACGGACCCGCGCAGGGGTTGCTGGGATGGCTGATTGAACAGCGCTGTTACTGAAAACGGCGGCCCAGGGCCGAAAATCACTGCCGAGGGTGGGTGGGCAGGATTGAGTACAATTCCTTGCGGTCCGGGTGCGTTCTGGTCGTGCCGGTCGCGGGACTTGACAAGTTTTGCGACGGGTCGGTAAATTAACCCTCT
>CAZUQB010000755.1:0-1568 GCA_964622405.1 uncultured Opitutaceae bacterium
CCGGGGCTCGATGAGCGGGTGGCGCGCGCCTTCGGCATGACGGCGGCGACCCGCGCGGAGGAGGCCGACACGGAGACCCGGGCCGCACTGCTCGGGGTCTTTGCCGAGGCCGTGGACACCTACAACACCCTCGTTGCCGACGAGGCCTGGGCGGTGCATCGCCCCTGGGCGGAGCAATATCGCGACCGCTACGACCCGGCCGTCTGGCAGCGCTTGAACCGCGTGCACCAAATCACGGCGGCGCAGCGCGAGGCCGCCCGCGCCAGCGCCGATCGCATCCGCCGGATCTGGGCGGCGTATTTCCGCAGCCATGATTTTCTGATCCTGCCGGGATCACCGATGCCCGCCCTCACCAAGGCCGAGTGCACGCTCGAGAACCGCACCCGCATCCTCGCGCTCACGGCTCCCGCCAGCATCGGCGGCTGTCCGGTCCTGACCGTGCCCGTCCCGCTGGCCTCCGGCCTGACCACCGCGCTGCAGATCGTGGTGCCCAGCGTGAAGAGCCAGGCCATCACTTGGATCCTTGCCCAGTACGGGGCGTAGGGCGGGATTCGGAATTCGGGATTCGAAATTCGGAATTCGACTCGACGAACGCTCGCGCCGGTCGGGCTCGAATTTCGAATTCCGAGCTACGAAACACGAACACCGCGGCGGCTCGCGGCTGCGCCCAGCATCCTGCGCGGATTCTCTTGCACCAGGGCGCGCAGCGTGGCGGCGTCCAGGCCGGCACGGTGGAGCTCCGCGACCAGCCGGGTCAGATTCGCCTCGGCGTCGATTCGCGGATAGAGATTGAGCGGAAAATCTGAACCGAACAGCACGCGCTCGGCCGGCACGGCCTGGAGGAAACGGCGCCAGACCGTTTCGTCGTACATGAGGGGCGAGGCGGCGGTGTCGTAGAGCACATTGGCCGGCGCCGGCGCGGCCCCGGGCTGGAGCGGCCCCAGGCCACCCCAATGCGCGAGGATGAATGTCACCGCCGGAAAGGCCACCGCGAGGCGCGCGAAGTCGGCCAGCGGCGTCTCGACGCGGCCCGGATAGGGCCGGCTCTGCGGATCGGTGACGTGCAGATTGACCGGCAGCCTCAGTTCGCCCGCGACCTCGAGCACCGCGGCGAACGCGGGATCGTCCACGGAGAATCCCTGCGAGTGCGGTGACAACTCGCCGAGGCCCACCAGACCCTCGTCATGGGCCCGCCGGACCTCGGTCACGGCTCCCTCCCGCCCCGCCCGTGGCTGCACGGTGGCAAAGGCCGCGAGACGATCCGGGTGCTGCCGAATGCACCGCGCGAAAAACCGGTTCTGGCCCGCGCAGTTCTCGGGAAGCTCCCAATACCAGCCGAGCAAGACGGACCGCTCGATCCCGGCGGCGTCCATGGCGCGCAGGAGCGCTCCAGGACTCGGGAAGGATTGGACGGGACGGCCATCCTTGCGCCGCCGCGTGCAGAGCTGCGCCCAGTGTGGCTCGCCGTGACGCGCGGCCCACCCCGCCGGGTCGCGATTGATGGCCGGCGGATAAAGATGAACGTGACAGTCGATCAGCCCCATGTGTCACGGGCATCGTGAGGGAAA
>CAZUQB010000756.1:0-1565 GCA_964622405.1 uncultured Opitutaceae bacterium
CGCTGGTGTTCATCGAGGTGAAGGCCCGCGCCGCCGGCGCGCTCGTCTCGGGCTACGAGGCGGTGGACGCCCGGAAGCGGCGCGTCCTGCGCCGGGTGGCCGTGCACTACCTCGCGCTGCTGCCCAGCCGCCCGCGCGCGATCCGCTTCGACATCATCGAGGTCGCGTTCCCGGCCGGGTCCGGCCGGCCGGTCGTGCGGCACCACGCGAACATCCCGCTGTTCGCGAAATACCAGGCAGGGTGAGGCCGCGGGCCATGACAGGAGCGGCCAGCATTTCCCTTGCCCGACGGGACCCCCGCCGCATGCTGCGACCGACATGGCCGAGACTCCGCGACACCCGTTTCTGCAGGGCCTGAGCAAGCACCGCGGCGCGCCTCCCACCGTGGTGGTGATCTTCGGCGCCTCGGGCGACCTGACCGCCCGGAAGCTGATCCCCGCGGTCTACAACCTCGGCGTCGACGGCCTGCTGCCGGCCGACTTCTTCCTCGTGGGCTTCGGCCGCAAGCCGATCCCGGACGAGGAGTTTCGGACCATGGCCCGCGACGCGATCAAGGAATTCTCCCGGCGCGAGCTGCATCCCGACAGCTGGGCCCGGATCGCGGCCGGCACTACCTACGTGGCGGGCGGCTACGACGACAAGGCCGCCTTCGACCGGCTGGCGCAGCACATCGCGGCGATCGAGGCGCGCATCAACCGCGAGGTGCAGACCCTGTTCTACATCTCGACGCCGCCGTCGGTCTTCGCGCCCATCATCGAGAATCTCGGCGCCTGCGGGCTCGCGGGCCGCTACCTGCGCCACGCCCACCACACAAAGGTGATCGTCGAGAAGCCCTTCGGCCGCGATCTCGCGTCGGCCCTCGAGCTCAACACCACCATCCGCCGCGTGTTCGAGGAGCACCAGGTCTACCGGATCGACCATTATCTCGGGAAGGAGACCGTGCAGGATCTCCTCGTGCAGCGCTTCTCGAACGCGATCTTCGAGCCGCTCTGGAACCGGAACTTCATCTCGAGCGTGCAGATCACGGTCGCGGAGGAGGTCGGGGTCGGCACGCGCGGCGGCTACTACGAGCAGAGCGGCTGCCTGCGGGACATGATCCAGAACCACACCATGCAGCTCGTCGCGCTGACCGCGATGGAGCCGCCCGGCTCGTACGACGCGGAGGCGATCCGCGACGAGAAGGTCAAGGTGCTCAAGGCCATCCAGCCGCTCAACGTGATGCCCGGCGGCGACGTCGCCCGGGCGCAGTACATCGCCGGCATGATCGGCGGCAAGCCGGTGCCGGGCTACCTCGCGGAGAGCGGCATCGCGCCGACGTCCGCGACGGAGACCTACGCGGCGATCCGGCTCTCGATCAACAACTGGCGCTGGGAAGGCGTGCCCTTCTACCTGCGGTCGGGCAAGCGCATGGCGCGCCGCGTGTCGGAGATCGCGATCAACTTCAAGCGTCCCCCGGGCACTCTGTTCGCCGAGAGCGGCGGCTTCAACCTGGCGGCGAACACCCTGTCGTTCCAGATCCAGCCCGACGAGGGCCTGAGCCTGATCCTGAACACGAAGATCCCGGG
>CAZUQB010000757.1:0-1565 GCA_964622405.1 uncultured Opitutaceae bacterium
CCTCGTTGCGCCAGTGGTTCACGTGCTGCTGCACGTCGCGGCGGATCGTCGAGTCCAGCTTGCCCTGGATCCGGCGCAGCCGCTCCAGCTTCACCTCCAGCAGCCGGGCAATCTCGTCCGAGATGTCGCGCGGGATGTAGCCGTGCTTCTGCTCGACCTTCTCGAGCATTTCGATCAGCCCCGCCTCGTCCACATGCTTCAGGTCAGCGGCGCTGGTATCGGTCCCAGGTGCAGTCGGTGGTGTTTTCATAATGGCTCGCCTTCGGCCTCGACTGTGACGGTCCGCGTCAGGCACGTCCATTAATTTGCCTCATGCTAGGCAGTCGTAAGGTCAGATTATCTAATTGATTATCGGCCAAGAATTCTGGCCGGATTTGTGACTTAAACCGTTAAACACAAGAAAGACGGACTTTTCCAACAGGCCGCCGGGACTGGCTCCGGGGAGCTTGCCTTGGCGGGCTGAAACCGCAGTTTCGCAACATGCCTACCCCCAAGCCGCTTACCCGGCGACAGTGGCTTTTGACCAGCGGCACGGCCCTCGCCGGCCTGGCACTTTCGGCCCGGTTTCTGAACGAGGAGATGCGCGCGCAGGTGACGAACGAGCGGATGTTGGCGGTGGCTCCCGTGCGCGCGCGGCTCTCGCTCAACGAGAACCCGCTGGGCCCGTCGCCGGCGGCGGTCGAGGCGATGGTTCGCCACCTTCAGTCCGGCCGCGCGCCGCGCTATCCGTACGCCGAGACCAACGAGCTGACCAACCTGCTCGCCGTCAAGGAAGGGGTCCGGCCCGAGCAGGTTGTGCTCGGCGTCGGCTCGGGCGAAATCCTTGAGACGGTCGGCGTGCACGTCGGGCTGCTCAGGGGCGAGGTCATCTATGCCACGCCCGGTTACCTGCAGATGGTCCGGGCCTGCGAGGGCGTGGGCGGCCGGACGGTCGGGGTGCCGGTGAATGCGCGGCTCGAGCATGACCTCGATGCGATGGCCGCGAAGGCCGGCGCGCCGAACTCCGTAGTCTATGTGGCCAACCCGCATAACCCGACGGGCACCGTCGTCGCGCCCGAGGCCCTGCGGGCGTTCGTTCGCGAGGTGGCGCCGAAGTCGCTCGTGTTCGTGGACGAGGCCTACCTCGATCTCGCCGACGACTATGCGGGGCGAACCGTGATGGGACTCGTGCACCAGCACGAGAACCTGATTGTGGCGCGGACCTTCTCAAAAATCTACGGCCTCGCCGGCCTGCGGGTCGGCTACGCGGTGACCAGCGCGCGCTGGGCCGCGAAGCTGCGCAGCTACGGGCTCGGCACTCCCAACGGCGTGGGCATCGCCGGCGCCATCGCGAGCCTGCGCGACGAGCCCTATCGCACGGCGACGCGCGCGAAGGTCGTGGCGGAACGCGACCGGCTGGTGGCGCTGCTGCGCCGGCTGGGACGGAAATACGCCGAGCCGCAGGCGAACTTCGTGTTCTTCCACACTGGGCGGCCCCACAAGGAGGTGTTCGACCGGATGCTGGCCGAGAGCGTGTCGATCGCGCGGGCGTTTCCGCCGATGCTCGACTGGGCGCGGATTTCCAT
>CAZUQB010000758.1:0-1559 GCA_964622405.1 uncultured Opitutaceae bacterium
CGGGACCGCGCTCGGTCGTGAGCACCGTATGCTCAAAATGGGCGGAGGGCGAACCGTCGCTGGTTGAAACCGTCCAGCCATCGGCGAGGGTCTTCGTCTTCGGGCCGCCCAGGTTGACCATCGGCTCGATCGCGAGGGTCATGCCTGGCTTGATCCGGTCACCCGTGCCCTTGCGGCCGAAGTTCGGGATTTCGGGCGGCTCGTGCATCGCCACCCCCACCCCATGGCCGACCATCTCGCGGACGACGCTGAAGCCGTTCGACTCGACGAAGGTCTGGATCGCGGCGGAGATGTCGCCGATCCGGTTGCCGACCACCGCCTGGCGGACGCCGATGTCGAGCGCCTCGCGCGTCACGCGCAACAGCTTCTCGATGGCCGGGGAGATCGCGCCGCACGGGACCGTGTAGGCGTTGTCGCCCACATAGCCTTCGTGCCAGACCACGATATCCAGCGAGACGATGTCACCGTCGCGCAGGATGCGGCGGAATGACGGGATCCCGTGGACGACTTCGTCGTTGACCGAGATGCAGGTGTGCGCCGGGTAGCGTCGGGAACCGTGCTGGTAACCGAAACAGGCGCTGCGGGCTCCGTGCCGGGCGATCAGATCGCGGCCAGCTTCTTCCAAGTCCTGGGTCGTGATGCCGGGCCGGACCAGGGGCTTGAGCGCATCAAGCACCGTCGCGGCAATGGCACACGCCTCGCGCATCCGGGCGATCCCGTCCTTGTTCTTGATCGGAATCGTCATGCGGCGAGGGAGTCGGCCTCCACCAGGAGGCCGAGCATTCGATAGTGGTCGACGATGGACTCGAGGGAGCCGGTGCCCACCGGGATGACGGCGCTGAGCGCCTCATCGCGGGCATCGAGCCACTCGTCGAACACTTTGGCTTGGAGCAGCGTAGCCGGGAAGTCCGTCAGGACAAAACCCGCATCAGGTTTGCGCGCGAAGAACCAGCGGCGCAGGTGCGCCAACGTGGTGGCTTCATCCGGCCCGGCAGGGCCGGACCGTCGCGAAATCTCCGACCGCATCAATTTGGCGGGAGAGACGTGCTCAAGATTCAAAGAACGGGCCCGGTCCATCAGCTTTTCACAGCGAAAATCAGGTGAACCGAGGAGAAGGAACTTCGTTTTGGCGGGAGGGCCGAAACGCGAAAAGAGGTCGTTGATGATGGCCATTGCGGCCAGAGTAAAGAACTAAAGGAATCAGTGTGTCTGGACGTAGTTGATCACCCACGAAACGACTCCAATCAGGAAGATCGCACCCAGCGCAAGCCACAGGGTACCAACGGTTTTCATGTCTGCGGCCTCCCCGATCGCACCCGCGACGTTCGAGCTGCGGGCCCGGATCCGGCCCTTCTTCAGGAAGCCGTCGTAGTGGCGCTGCAGCAGGAAGGTTTCGATCTGGCGCATCGTGTCCAGAATCACGCCCACCGTGATGAGCATGCCCGTGCCGCCGAAGAAGATCGCAATACGCTGCGGGACATTGAGCTCGAAGAGCAGCACGTCGGGCATGACGGCGATCACCGTGAGGAAGATCGCGCCGGCCAGCGTGAGCCGGGTCA
>CAZUQB010000759.1:0-1554 GCA_964622405.1 uncultured Opitutaceae bacterium
CGGACCAGGAAACCGCGTCGCTCGCCTGACCCGCCATGCCGAAGAAGATCCTCTACGAGAGCGCCATCCACCAGCTGCTGTGGGCCGGCAAGCGCCTGCGGGCGTCCCTCCCGCCCGCCCCGGCCGCCGCGGTCGCCGCCTGGCTGGCGTCACTGCGGTTCGAGAACCCCGGCCCCGGCGCCGTCCTCGTGCACTGGCCCGGGCCCGCCGCGGGCGCGCACACCCTCTCGCTCAAGCCCGCAAGGTTCTACACCCGCGGCGACGCCTCGGCCCACACCCAGCGCCAGGCCGACGCCGGCCTGGTGTTCGCGGACGACCGGGTGATGGATGGGAACATCGCGTACTTCGACGCCGAGCTGCGCGCCATGGTGGCCGCCGCCCAGGTGTTTCCCGCCGGGCTCCCGGACGCCGCCGCCCCCGCGGACCGCGACCGCAAGCACGCCGAGGAGGTTTTCCACGACGAATGGGCGGCGAGCGAGGACGTCACCCGCATCAACGTCCGCCAGCGCAACGAGGCCTGCACGGCGCCCGAGATGCGCCACATCCGGCGCGCGCTGGGCGACCTGCGCGGCCGCACCCTCCTCGACGTGGGCTGCGGCCTCGGCGAGGCGAGCGTCTACTTCGCGCTCGAGGGGGCCGAGGTCACCGCGACCGACATCTCGCCCGGCATGTGCGAGGCGACGCGGCGGCTCGCGGCGGCGAACGGCGTGACCCTGGCCACCCACGTGTCCGCGATCGAGGACCTCGGCCTGCCGCCCGACCGGCAGTTCGACATCATCTACACCGGCAACACGCTCCACCACGCCGACCTGGCCGCGACCCTCGACAACCTCCTGCCCCACCTCAAGCCCGACGGCGTGTTCGTGAGCTGGGATCCCGTGGCGTACAACCCGGTGATCAACCTGTACCGCGCGATCGCCACCAAGGTCCGCACCGAGGACGAGCACCCGCTGCGCCTCCGCGACGTGCGGGCCGTGACCGCCCGCTTCGAGCGCGCCGAGGTCGCCTGGTACTGGTTCACCTCCCTGCTGATCTTCATGCTGATGGTGGCGGTCCAGTTCCGGTCGCCGAACAAGGAGCGCTTCTGGAAGAAGGTCGTCGACGAGGCCGACCAGTGGGCCTGGCTCTACCGGCCCCTCGCCGCCCTCGACCGCGGCCTGCTCGCCGTGCTTCCCTTCCTGCGGCCGTTGTGCTGGAACGTTGTCATCGTCGCCTCCCGCCCCAAACCTCCCGCCCTCCGATGAGACCCCCGCTCGCCGCCACCAAGCTCTCGATCGTGGCCCCGTGCTACAACGAGGAGCTGGCCCTGCCCCAGTTCGTCGCCCGCGTCACCGCGGTGTGCCGCCAGCTGGGCTGCGACTACGAGATCGTGCTGGTGAACGACGGCAGCCGCGACCGCACCCATGAGGTCGCGCTCCAGCTCGCCCGGGCCGATCCGCACCTGCGCGTGGTGAATTTCTTCCGGAACTTCGGGCACCAGGCCGCCGTCACCGCCGGCCTCGACGTCGCCCAGGGCGACGCCTTCGTGCTGATCGACTCCGACCTCCAGGATCC
>CAZUQB010000760.1:0-1554 GCA_964622405.1 uncultured Opitutaceae bacterium
CCGAGGCGCAGTGGGACCGCGTGATGGCGGTGAACGTCAAGTCGATGTTCTTCGCGTTCAAGCACGCCTTCCCGCACTTGCGCGCGGCGCGACGCGGCTACGTGGTGAACGTCGGCTCGATCAGCAGCTTCGTCGGCCAGGCGCGCACCCCGGTCTACACGACGACCAAGCACGCGATCCTCGGCCTGATGCGCTCCATCGCGCTCGACTACGCGGCGCACGGCATCCGCTGCAACTGCGTGTGTCCGGGCATCACTGAGACGCCGATGCTCTGGGAGCACCTGAACGTGAAGCCCGACCCACGCGCCGCGCTCAACGAGCGGCTGCAGCGCGTGGCCATGGGCGTCTCGCTCTCGCCGGCCGACGTGGCGAAGTCCCTGCTGTATTTCAGCTGCGAGGACTCGGCCGGCGTGACCGGCACCTCGCTCACGATCGACTGCGGCTACCTGACCGCGGCGGAGTGGCAGTGCACCGGCCCAACGGCGTTCCAGACCCCGGTCCGGTAGGACCAAACGCGGGGACGGACCGGATTTTCTTTTCACAGGAGGCAACGGAGAGAACGGAGGAGGAGGGGTAACCGCTGATCATCGCTAATCCACGCTAATCAGGGCCGGAAAGTTTAGTGCGGATTAGCGAAGATCAGCGGTTCTCACCCTCCGTTCCCTCCGTTGCCTCCTGTGAAGCCTAAACCCCGACCCGTTGCCGCTGACTTTCCTCCATGAAAACCAAGTTTGCCTGCGCTGATTTCACGTTTCCGCTGCTCAGCCATGACGGGGCGCTCGACCTGATCGCGCTGCTCGGCTTCAAGGGCGTTGACCTCGGGCTATTTGACGGGCGCTCGCATCTCTGGCCGTCGAAGGAGTTTCGCACGACCGGCCGCAACGCGCGGCGCTTGCGGCGCGCGCTGGCCGACCGCGGGCTCGTGGCGGCGGACGTGTTCCTCCAGATGGCGCCGGACTTCACGCCGTATGCGGTCAACCAGCCGGATGCCCGCCGTCGGCGGAAGGCGCGGGACTGGTTCCAGCATACGCTCGATTACGCGCTCGGGCTGGGCTGCCATCACGTCACGACCCTGCCGGGCGTCGAGTTCCGGGGCGAGTCGCGGGAGACCTCGCTGGCGCGCTCCGCGGACGAGCTGGCCTGGCGGGTCGAGCGCAGCCGCGAGGCGGGCCTGGTGTTTGGCGTGGAGGCGCACGTGGGCTCGATCGTCGACACGCCCGAGAAGGCGCTCGACCTGGTACGACGCGTGCCGGGGCTGACCCTGACGCTGGACTACACGCACTTCACGCGGGCGGGCATCCCGGACCGGCGCGTGGAGCCGATGGTGAGACACGCCACCCACGTCCACATGCGCGGGGCGTGCCGCGGCCGGCTCCAGTGCAATTTCCGCCAGAACACCATCGACTACCCGCGGATGCTGGCCGCCATGAAGCGCGCCGGCTACCGGGGCTGGATCGGCGTCGAGTACGTCTGGATCGACTGGGAGCACTGCAACGAGAGCGACAACGTCTCCGAGACCATCCTGATGCGCGACCACCTGCAGGCCGCGGCGGC
>CAZUQB010000761.1:0-1551 GCA_964622405.1 uncultured Opitutaceae bacterium
ACGCCGAGATTGGCGCAGAGTTCCGGGCTCCAGCCGTCGAGCTTCAGGGTGTTGTACAGGCCGGTAAACGAGGCGTTCGACGGATCGGTCACGCGTGCGCCGGTCATGCGCCGATGCAGGAAGGTGTTGAGGTGTCCGACCAGGTCGGCGCGCTTCAGCCGGGATGGCTGGTGCGCGCGGAACCACGCCCACGTCGTGGAGCTGATGCCGCCGGGAAACGGCCGACAGCCGCAGAGCGCGAGGTGACGTTGCTTGCCGATCCGAGCCTCAAGCGCCTTGGCCTCGGCGACACTGCGACGGTCCTGGTGCGTCACGATCGGCGTCAGCGGCCGTCCCGCACGATCGAGCGCGACCCAGGCTGGGCACATGACGGCCAGATGAATGGCGTCGACCTGCCTCGCCTTGCCACCGAGGCCCGCGATCGCGGTGCGCACGGCGCGCAGCAGTTCATCGGGGTCAACCTCGACGCTCTGCCCGCTGTGCCGGGTGCGGAAAAACGCCCGCGGCGCCTCCGCCTCGACCTTCGTCCCACGAAGAATGCCCGCGATGACCGATGATGATCCAATGTCGAGACCGAGTGTGGTGCCCATATGAGTCGGTGGAGTTGGTAGATGGTAGATAGAAGAATTTGCCGCGAATGGCGCGGATTTTCGCGAATTTGGCTGAGGGCTTTCTCGATCCATATTGCCGGGCGGTGTGGGCGACAGCGATCCATGAGTGCGCAAATCGTGTCCCAAGTCTGGTTCTCCTCGAAGCCGCCTAGCCGGCCGCACGGCCACTCCCAATCGGCCAGGCATCGGTCTCGATCGCATCCGCGAGCATCCGCGCCATCCGCGGAAAGAAAAGAACTCTACCGACCCCAAACCCCCAGCTCAACGAAGCGTCCTGATCGAAGTCACCGACCTCCGCTTCCTCCGTTCCCTCCTGTGCAGTCCGGTTTTCATGCCGCGAATTTGGCTTCGCTCCGTCGCCGCTTTCGGCTCAGAAACACCGGGATGACCTTCGCCGAGATTGCCGCCGCTCTGCCCAAGAACGCCGTCACCACCATCGACGGCCTGCCCTTCCCGAAGATCGCGTCGGGCAAGGTCCGCGAGATCTTCGATCTCGGCGACGCCCTGCTGCTGGTCGCGACCGACCGGCTCTCGGCCTTCGACGTGATCCTGCCCGACGGCATCCCGGGCAAGGGCGCGATCCTCACCCAGATGAGCCACTGGTGGTTCGCCCAGACCAGCGGGATCATCCGCAACCACCTGTTGCCCGACCAGGCCGGCGAGTTCGTCCGCCGCGGGATCACGAGCCGCGAGCTCCAACTCCGCAGCATGATCGTGAAGAAACTGAAGCCCCTCACGATCGAGTGCGTCGCGCGCGGCTACCTCATCGGCAGCGGCTGGATCTCCTACCAGAAGTCCGGCTCAGTCTGCGGCATCAAGCTGCCCGCCGGCCTGCGCCAGGCCGACCGCCTGCCCGAGCCGATCTTCACCCCGACGACCAAGGCCCCGAAGGGCCAGCACGACGAGCCGATCGACGACGCCCAGGGCGCCGCCGCGATCG
>CAZUQB010000762.1:0-1543 GCA_964622405.1 uncultured Opitutaceae bacterium
GGCATCGACCTGAAGAAGGACCCGGACCGCGACGCCTACCAGCCGGCGTACCTGGACCCGGACGAGATCGCCTTCCTTTACCGAAAGGGCCTCTTCACGCGGCGCGACCCGCGCTACACCGAGGTGTGGCGCCACATGCAGGAGCTCGTGCCGTATGTGACGCGCGACCTGATCTCCGTCGACCTGACGCGTGACTTCGTCAGCCAGGGCTCGATCATGTACTGGAGCGGCAGCTGGCTCACGGGCCGCCTCGCCAATGACCGCAATCTCGGCTTCGACTGGGACGTTTTCTACCTGCCGCCGATCACGGCGAAGGAATCGCCCTACGCCATCGGCGCGCCGATGTGCGTGATCGGCGGGTCCGGCACGCAGTACGAGATCACCAACTCCGCCGTCGGCGACACCGACCCGCGGCTGCCGTTCGCCACGCGGATCGAGCGTTCCGAGCGGCTCCAGCGCACCGTGCAGCTGCTCCAGTTCCTCTGCCTGCCGGAAAACACGGCGACGGTCGTCAACGAGTACGCGGGCTTCATCCCCAACATCGTGGGCGTCCCGGTCCTGCCGCCGCTCGCTCCGTTCGAGCGGATCCTCGAGCGCCGCTACACCTCGACCAAGTGGGCGTACACCTTCGACCTTCGCTTCAACGACATCACCCGGCGGATGCTGCTGCTCTTCCTCACCGGGGGCATCGACCTCGACGGATTCCTCGCCTGGCAGGACTCAAACCTCCGGGCCGCGACGCAGAATTTCATCGACCGCAAGCATCCCGATTTCACGCCGTTCGAGCGCGAATGGAGCCGGTTGGCGCCGGTGCGCGCCCGCTGCCGCGACCTGCCCCCGCCGTCATGATCTCCGCCAAGACCAGCGCCCGCCTCCGCTTCGCCGCCGGCTGCCACCTGCTGCTGCTGCCGTCGATGGTGCTGCTGCTCACGTTCATCTACCTGCCGGTGGCCTGGGCGTTCGTGAAGTCGCTCTACCGCTTCGAGGTGGGCGGCGACTCCGAGTTCGTCGGCCTGCAGAACTACGTCGAGTACCTCACCATCGACCCGCCGACCTGGCCCTCGATGCTGAACATGTTTCTCCTGACCGGCTTCCTGGTGGTCGTCCGGCTCACCGTGCCGCTGGTCATCGCCAAGCTCATCCACTCGCTGCCGGCGGAGCGCACGCGCTACCTCTACCGGGTTGGCTTTCTCGTGCCCATCGTCGTCCCGGGCATTGCGGTGCAGCTCCTCTGGGCGCGGCTGATCTACTCGGACTACGGCATGCTGAGCGAGTCGCTCCGCTTCCTGGGTCTCGGCGACTGGACCCGGGGCTGGCTGTCCGACCCGCACACCGCGCTCGCGGCCCTCATGTTCGTGGGCTTCCCGTTCGCGGGCGGCTTCGAGATCCTGATCTACTACGCCGGCCTGGCGGCGATCCCGGAGAGCGTCAACGAGGCCGCCGCGCTGGAGGGCTGCACCGGCGTGCGCAAGTTCTTCCGCATCGACGTGCCGCTCGTGCTCAGCCAGCTGAAGCTGATCCTCGTGCTCACGGTGATCGGCGG
>CAZUQB010000763.1:0-1542 GCA_964622405.1 uncultured Opitutaceae bacterium
TCATGCGCCGCTTTGTGCAGCTCGGCGCGTTTTTCTCGTTCAACGGCGCGTTTCTCGATCCCCGCAAGGAACGCCTGCGCGCGGTCTACACCGCGATTCCCGCCGACCGGATCCTCGTCGAGACCGACGCCCCCGCGATGCGCGCGCCGGCCAGCCTGGAAGAATACGCTCCCCTGATGACTCCCGACGGCCCGATCGCCAACCACCCGGCCAACCTGCGGGTCGCCTATCGCGGCCTGGCGGCCTGGCGCGGGTTGGAGGTGGAGAACCTCGCCGAGCAGGTTGAGGCCAACTTCCGCCGACTGTTCGGTTAATGCGCCAGCCGCCCGGCCGCCTGGCGGCTCACGCGTTGGGGATGGAGGTCTCGGAATCTGCGTTCCAAGTCCGGCCACTCCCGGTGATCGACGACAAACTCCAGCACTTCACCGTTGGGCTCGGTCACCTGCACGTGCATGCGGGTGCGGGGCTTTCTCCGTTCCCGGAGCAGCACGGCAATCGTGATCGCGACGGAGACCGCACCCAGGAAGCCCATGAGGACGGTTACGAAGTGAAGGATGGTCTCAAAGCTCATGGTGCAATCTCTGCCAGGACCACGCAGGCGGTGCTGGCCGCCACGCCAATCAGATAGAGGTACAGCGAGTCATGGCAGATCGCCTCCATGGCGATCGGCGCGCTGCTGGAAATCCGTTCGACGATATGGGCGTAGACCAAGGATGAAACCAGCAAGACCATGAGGCAGATCCCGCCGGCGACAATCTTCCAGGCCCGCAATCCGCCACCGGTTCCGAGAACCTCGCCGTACGCGGCCGAGCAGACGCCCGCACAGACAAGGAAGAGCTCCCCGCGCCCGAGCAGTTCGGTCCAGGCTGGGACCAAGCCATCCGTTCGCCGCGACACGTACGTCGCGATCAGCGGCAGCAGCGCCACCACCACCCCAAAGATCAGCCAGCGAGAAAGCCGTGCGTTCATAGCCATAGAGCGAACCCGACTCCGCGGCCTCGCCCGGGCCAAATCAATCGAAAGTTAGTATAGTGGGCCCAAATCTTGGCCAAGACGCAGGCCCATTGCCTTAGCCGCTCTGCCCGATCTCTTTCACCACCTCACCCGCTGCCACGAGACCGAACGTCGCGGTGACAAACACCGCGGAGCCCAGGCCGCTCTCGCAGTCCATCGCGAGATTGCTGCCCGGTTCCGGATCGGCACTGCACGTGCCGTCGGCCCACGGGTAAACCGGCAGTTCCCCGGACCACACGCAACGCACGCCGAAGGTCATTTTCCCGCGCTCCGTCCCCTTCGCGAAGCCGTAGTCCCGGCGCAGCTTCTTGCGAACCTGCCGCAGCAACTCGTCGTTGCACGCGAAGCCGAGGTCGCTGGCCCGGACCTGGGTGGCGTCGCGCTTGCCGCCGGCTCCGCCGATCGTGAGCACGCGGAGCCCGCGTTCGCGCGCGGTGCCGATCAACAACGCCTTGTTCGACATCTGGTCGATCGCGTCCACCACGTAGTCGAACGCCGGGACCAGCAGCCGCGCCGCGGACTCTTTCG
>CAZUQB010000764.1:0-1542 GCA_964622405.1 uncultured Opitutaceae bacterium
TCATGCGCCGCTTTGTGCAGCTCGGCGCGTTTTTCTCGTTCAACGGCGCGTTTCTTGATCCTCGCAAGGAACGCCTGCGCGCGGTCTACACCACCATTCCCGCTGACCGCCTGCTGGTGGAAACCGACGCGCCCGCGATGCGCTCGCCGTCGAGCCACGAGGAGTTCGCGCCGCTATCCACTCCCGAAGGACCGATCGCCAACCACCCGGCCAACCTGCGCGCCACCTACCGCGGTCTGGCCCAATGGCGCCAGCTTGAACCCGACGCCCTCGCCATGCAGGTGGAGGCGAACTTCCTTCGGCTGTTTGGCTAGTGGGAGGCCCAGCGGATCGACGGCGGATCAACTTCCCTGGGCCGCAAGTCCCTGAATCGACGGCGGAGGTGGTCACCGTCCTCGTAGTCGACCAGGAACTCGGTCGTCCCGCCGCTGGCATCAGTCACCTTGATCAGCATGGGTGGTGAAGCGCGCTTCTTCAGGCGCGCCGACTTGGCGATGCCCAAGATCGCGCTCATCGTCGAGACCACGACCGCGCAGCAGGCCAGGATCAACTCACCAGACGGAAGGTTCACGGGGCCACCTCCGCAAGCACGACACATCCGGCGCTTGCCAGGAAGCCGGCCGCATACAGCCACAACGAGTCGTGACAGATCGTTTCGACGGCAACCGGGAAGTTGCCGGCAATGCGGGTCGCGATGTGGGCATAGCTGGACGTCGCGAGGGAGAGGATGACCAACGCGCTGCCACCCGCGGCGATCTTGAGCGCGGGCCACTCCCGGCCGGTGCCGATGATCTCGCCGCACGCGGCGGAGCAGAGCCCGGCGATGACGAGCAGCAGTTCACCCCGGCCCAACATCTCCGCGACTGCGAAGTTCTGACCGTCGTTTCGCCTGGAAACCAGGCTGAACAACAAGGGCAGGAGCGCGATCAGCACCCCAAATATCAGCCATCGAATGATTCGAATACGCATGGTTCCTTTGAAACCGCGCGATTCGAATTCCGCCCTCGGCAAAATCAACCGAAAGATAGCATCGCGGACCGAAATCCCGTCCCAATGCAGGCCAGCGGCACTAGCCGCTCTGCGCCAGTTCCTTCACCACCTCGCCCGCCGCCACGAGACCGAAAGTCGCGGTGACAAACACGGCCGAGCCCAGACCGCTCTCGCAGTCCATCGCGAGATTGCTGCCCGGTTCCGGATCGGCACTGCACGTGCCGTCGGCCCACGGGTAAACCGGCAGTTCCCCGGACCACACGCAGCGCACGCCGAAGGTCATCTTCCCGCGCTCCGTCCCCTTCGCGAAGCCGAAGTCCCGGCGCAGCTTCTTGCGGACCTGCCGCAGCAACTCGTCGTTGCACGCGAAGCCTAGGTCGCTGGCCCGGACCTGGGTGGCGTCACGCTTGCCCCCGGCCCCGCCGATCGTGAGCACGCGGAGCCCGCGCTCGCGCGCGGTGCCGATCAGCAACGCCTTGTTCGACATCTGGTCGATGGCGTCCACCACGTAGTCGAACGCCGGGACCAGCAGCCGCGCCGCGGACTCTTTCG
>CAZUQB010000765.1:0-1539 GCA_964622405.1 uncultured Opitutaceae bacterium
TGCGCACCGACCCGGACATCTTCGACATCTGGACGAGCTTCGTGACCGCCGCCGAACGCATGTGCAGCCACTTCAACGAAGCGGCCCTGCCCGCCAACATGGAAGATCAGCACGTAGTGGCCGATGGCCGCCTGCTCATCCAGCACGGGCGCGATCTGGTCAGCTACATCACCCGTGCGCGGACGCCGATGCCCAAGAGCACCACCGAATACGTCGAGCGCTGCAAGGCCTACGCCGAACGTTGCGCTCGCCTGGCAGGCTGAACGCCAGCGCATCCGCCCCCGCCTTCCATCTCCCGAAGAGGATACGGCCATGACCGACAAGAACAACGACACTTCCCGCTCCTCCGGCAAGGGCGCCCGGCGTGTTGCCAGCGGCGACATCGCCCCGCGCAGCACCGCAGTCGGCATCGAACGCTTCGTCGTCGACGAAGCCATCGAAGCCGCCCAGGATGCCAAGGCCAGTGCGGTGAGCGACATCGTCGCCACGCTGGCCCGGCACGACGCCCACAGCATCGCCGAAACCCTGCAGGCCATCATGGCCGGCGCATCGCCCGACGATGCGGCAATCCTGCGCAACGCGCTGCTCGCCGAAGACGAAGCCGTCTACAAGAAGCTACCTTCCCACCCGGACGAGGAACTCGCCGATGGCTGGCGCGAGGGCGGCTACCCGTACAAAAATCTGATGTCGCGCAAGGCCTACGAGAAGCAGAAGTACCGCCTGCAGGTGGAACTTCTCAAGCTGCAGGCCTGGGTCAAGGAGACCGGCCAGCGCGTGGTGATCCTCTTCGAGGGCCGCGACGCGGCCGGCAAGGGCGGCACCATCAAGCGCTTCATGGAGCACCTCAACCCACGCGGCGCCCGCGTCGTCGCGCTGGAAAAGCCCAGCGAGACGGAGCGCGGCCAGTGGTATTTCCAGCGCTACGTGCAGCATCTACCCACCGCCGGCGAGATCGCGCTGTTCGACCGCTCCTGGTACAACCGGGCCGGCGTCGAGCGTGTTATGGGCTTCTGCAGCCACGACGAATACCTCGAGTTCATGCGCCAAACACCGGAGTTCGAGCGCCACTTGGTGCGCAGCGGCGTACATCTGATCAAGTTCTGGTTCTCGGTGAGCCAGAAGGAGCAGCGCCGCCGCTTCAAGGAGCGCGAGACCCATCCGCTCAAGCAGTGGAAGCTCAGCCCGGTGGACCTTGCTTCCCTCGACAAGTGGGACGACTACACCAAGGCCAAGGAAGCCATGTTCTTCCACACCGACACCGCCGATGCGCCGTGGACGGTGATCAAGTCCGACTGCAAGAAGCGCGCGCGCCTCAACGCGATGCGCTACGTGCTCCACAAGCTGCCCTACGCCAACAAGGACCTGGAGCACATCAACGCCCTAGACCCGCTGCTGGTCGGCCGCGCCCACGTGGTTTACGAACGCGGCGAGCACGCCAGCCCGCTGCTGTAACCGGCTCCCCCGCCCCGTCCCCTGCCCCAGCTGGGGCAGGGAGTAGTCCTTCACGCTTCTGCACGCCGTGCCGCGGCGCAGTAAACT
>CAZUQB010000766.1:0-1539 GCA_964622405.1 uncultured Opitutaceae bacterium
GCGGCGCTCGTCACGGGCGCCGTCAACGTCGCCACGCGCCACTCCCAGAACTGGAGCCTGTCGCTCGACTACGCGTGGACCCGCTGCGCCGGGGGCACGCTCGAGCTGTACTCGCGCCTGCTCGCCTATCAGCGCTACGACGTGCAGGTGTTCCCCACCTCGCCCGCGGTGGACGAGCTGGGCGCGCCGGACGGCACCGTCTCGGGCCTGCTCCGCCATCGCGCCAACTTCGGCGGCAACTGGAGCAACCGCGACTACGGCTTCGGCCTCGACGGCCACTTCTTCGATTCGCGCATCCTGCCCCAGATGGAGCGCCCGCTCCAGGGCAGCGACCGCATCGAGTCCCAGCTCCAGTGGGACGCCTTCGTGCACAGCGACCTCGGCCGCTGGCTGCCGTGGCGGAACTCCCGGTTCGGCCTGCGCGGCCAGCTTCGCGTGAACAACGTGTTCGCCCCCGACTTCCCGCGCTACGCGAGCGCCCCCACCGGGGTCCAGCCGTACGGCGACTGGCGCGGCCGCACCTACTCCCTCTCGATCACCGCCACTTACTGAGAACGTGGCGGGAGCCGAGCAACGAAGGATCGGGCCGAGCTGGATTGCGTCGTCACGCGCCACTCCCGCGTCGCCCGCCGTGCCCTGGAATTCTTCGGAATTTTGCCGAACCAAATGGCGGAATCGGCGTCTGTGATTGTCATCCGGGGCAGAGCCCTCGCGGAACCAACCCGAATCCTCCCCCATGGAATCTTCCGCCACCTTTTCCTCGCTGCCTGGTCCGGGTTTCGCCCTGGCGCGGAGCCTGACGTCGGCCGACGAGAGCGCGCTGCGCGAGGCGATGCGCCGCTGCCCACCCGCCGCCGTCGACGCCGCGCTGCAGTTCCGCCGGACCGGCGACGTGGCGCTGGTGCCGGTGATCGTGCAGGGCATCATTGAGCGGTTCGTCGAGTCGCCGCTCCGCCCTCGGCTCCAGCAGGATCCGGCGAAGCTCCGCCTGGCGGACGACCTCGGCATCGACTCCCTCACGATGATGGAAATCGTGATGCTCGCGGAGGAGGTGCTGCAGGTCACGGTGAACAATGACGAGCTGCGCGGCCTGGTGACGCTGGCCGACGTGCGGGCCTTTCTCACGCGGAAGCTCGCCGCGGGCGCCGCCTCCACGGCGGCCTAGGCCCAGCTCCTTGGCCACTTGCCACTTGCGCGCCCGCGCCCGCCCCGGGCAAGCTGGCCGGCGGTGCAGGTTTCGTTCATCGTTCCCCTCTACAACCAGCTCGCGCTGACCCGGGCGTGCCTCGACTCGCTCCGGGCGACGCTGCCGGCGGACCTGGCGCACGAGATCATCCTCGTGGATGACGGCTCGACCGACGACACCCGCGCGTTTCTCCGCGAGCTGGCCCCGCCGCACGTCGTCCTGCTCAACGACCGGAACCGCGGCTACGCCGCCGCGAACAACCGCGCGGCCCGCGTGGCGCAGGGCGAGTTCCTCGCGCTCCTGAACAACGACCTGGTCCTGACCCCGGGCTGGCTCGAACCGATGCTGGCCGC
>CAZUQB010000767.1:0-1535 GCA_964622405.1 uncultured Opitutaceae bacterium
TCGTCCGTGCTGACCGTGCAGCGGATGCCGGCCTGCAGCAGCCGGCGGATCGGGTGCGACGCGAAGTCGGGCACGACCTGCAGGCGGACATTGCTGATGGGACAGACGTCAAACGTCACCCCGCGCTCGGCCGCCAGCCGCAGCACGGCCGGGTCCTCGACCGCGCGCACGCCGTGCTGCACGCGCGTGACCCCGAGCTGCTCGATCGCCTCCCGCACGCGCGCAGCGCCGTCAAATTCACCCGCGTGACACTTGGTGACCTTGCCGGCCGCGCGGAGCCGCGCCCAGACGGCGGCGGTCGACGGATCGGTCGGCATCTGCTCGAAACCGTGGAGATCCACGCCGGCCAGGTCGGTCCAGGTGTGCAGCTGGTCGATCGTGGGCCGGAGGTCGCCGGCGAGGTCGGTCCGGAGCATGCCCGTGAAGATCCGGACCTCGAGACCCTGGGGCACGGCCGCGCGAAGGGCTGCGATAATCTCTGGGCCGGGCACGTTGATGAACTTCGTGACCGGCAGGTGGAAGCTCGTCTCGACGTACCGGACGTTCTGCGCCAGGTGCTGCGCGAACATCACCTTCGCCGCCTCGTAGTAGCGCTCGGCGGACGTGAACCACGGCAGGGCGTTGTCGAGCAGGATCTGCTCGAACTCCGGGAACGTGCGGTACCGGTAGCTGGCGCGCCGGAACGGCGGGTCGGACGGATAGCGCGCCGGGGCCCACGACGTCAGCAACTCATACGGCAGCGCGCCCTCGACGTGGAGGTGGGTCTCCGTCTTGGGCAGCGCCTGGATGAAAGTCGGGAGGTCCATGGGGCGGGACGCGGGTGGCGACGGGACGTCGCCGGCCCTTGAGACCGGCGACGATCGCGGCCCGGACGGCGCGGGTCAGCGGCCGGACTTGCCCAGCAGGTAGTCGGGGTTGAGCTTGTGCAGCGACTTCGGGACGAACAGGCCGTCCTTGCGGATGAGCTTCCCGTCGAACCAGATCTCGCCGCCGCCGTATTCCGGCCGCTGGATGCAGACCATGTCCCAGTGGACCTGGGAGCGGTTGCCGTTGCCCGGGTGCTCGTAGGCCTGGCCAGGCGTGAAGTGGAAGGAGCCCGCGATCTTCTCGTCGAAGAGGATGTCGCGCATCGGCTCGAGGATGTGCGGGTTGAACCCGAGGGCGAACTCGCCGATGTACCGCGCGCCGGCGTCGCTATCGAGGATCTCGTTCAGGCGTTTCGTGTTGTTCGCCGTGGCCTCGACGATCTTGCCGGCCTTGAAGACCAGCCGGATGTTGTCGAACGAGGACCCGAGGTAGACCGTCGGCGCGTTGTACTGGACGACGCCCTCGACGCTCTCCTTCACCGGGCAGGAGAACACCTCGCCGTCCGGGATGTTCCGCAGCCCGCCGCACGGCTGGGCGCCGATGCCCTTGATGGAGAACTTCAGGTCCGTGCCCGGGCCCTTGATGTGCACGCGGTCGGTCGCCTCCATCAGCTTCTTGAGGGCGGCCATGCCGGGGGTCATCCGGCGGTAGTCGAGCGTGCAGACGCG
>CAZUQB010000768.1:0-1529 GCA_964622405.1 uncultured Opitutaceae bacterium
CGGTGTGGGGAGCCAACGCAATCCGCCATGCCGCCGATGGCAAGCCTGCCGCGGCCGGGTGGCCGCGTTGGAATGCAGGATCCGGACATGAGCTTCGGGGCGGCGGGGCGGCGTCCGGATCACGCGTCCCGCGGGAGCTCGCGCCCGGCAGGATTCCGCCTCGCGAATTCCGAACTCCGGTCGGCGCGGGGCAATGCCGCCGCTGGCTGAACGTTCGAGTGATTTAGTGTCGCGCCGGGGTAGGGCGCTCCCAAGCATCGGGCTGCTTTCCCGCCCCCGGCCTGCCGTCATGAGACGCACCCTCCTGTTCAGCCTGCTGGCCCTCTCGGTCCTGAGTGCGGCGCTTTACTGGACGAGGCCGGAGAACCGGAGCACGGTCACGGTGCTTTACTGGATGACCCAAAACGACGCCGTGAAGCGCGAGACCGTGGCGCTCTTCCGGCAATGGCTGGTGGACCAGGGCCTGCCGCCGGTCGAGGTGCGCATCGATCACTCGAACCAGGACATCACCAAGAAGCTGGTGCAGGGTGTCTCGGGAGTCGGTGGCGACCTGATCGACCTCTATTTCTCGGAGATGGAGACGATGCAGGCCACCGGGATGCTCACCGATCTGACCGAGGTGGCGCGGCGCGAGGGCTTCGGCACCGACACCACCTACCCGGCGGCCTACAGCGACATCACGGTGCGCGGCCGACAGTACGGGTACCCGCGCAACGTGGACGTCACGATGATCTGGGTGAACCGCGACACGTTCGCCCGCTACGGCCAGCCGGAGCCGCCGCGGCGCTGGTCGTGGGACGAGTTCGAGGAGCGCGGCCGGCGGTTCGTGGCGGCCGCGAACCCGCCCGGCACGCGGCAGCGGGTGTATTACATCAATCGGGTGTGGCCGTACGTGCTGCGACGCGGGCTGGGATTGTCGACGTACAACGAGACGATGACCCGCTGCACGCTGGACGATCCGCGCAACGTCGAGGTGCTGCGGCGCCTGTACCGCTGGACCGTGGAGGAGCGGCTGATGCCGACCACGGCGGACCAGGCGGCGATGGCGGCGGACGGCACCGCGTTCGACAGCTCGTTCGGCCTGTTTGCGTCGGGCCGGTTCGCGATGATCTACGAGGGCCTGTGGGCGCTGATCCGCCTGCGGCCGCTGGGTGACTTCCGGCTGGGCGCGGTGGAGCCGTTCACGGGCGGCTTTGCCAACACCGAGGTCGGCAGCGGGGCGGTCGCGGTGTATGCGGGGACAAAACACCCGGTCGAGGCCCGGCAGTTCCTGCGGTTCCTGACCAGCGAGCCGTTCAACCTGCTGATCGCCCGGAGCGGCGACTCGCTGCCGCCGCGGCCCGAATTCGCGGCGCGGCCCGAGTTCCTGCAGCCGCCGGGCTATGAGAACGACTGGGCGGCGAAGGCGGAGTTCGCCCGGGCCTGTCCCACCATCGCCATCGCCCAGAGCAAGAGCCCGTTCGCCCTGCCCAGTGTCGTGTACAAGATCGACCTCGCGGCCACCGAGGCGGTGGTCGCCGGGCAGCGGA
>CAZUQB010000769.1:0-1523 GCA_964622405.1 uncultured Opitutaceae bacterium
AGGGCCGGACGGTGAACGAGCTGGGTCAGGAAGTGGCGCACACCGGGGATTTCGGAATTTCGGATGGCGTTTTCAACGGGAAACTCGCCAATTGCGGCGATTCAGGATTTTTTGACCTGGCATGCATCACTTCCACTACGTCGGTCACGACCTTCACTGCGAGTCCGTCGACCTCGCCGGAGTGGCCCGCCTGTATGGCACGCCGACGTATGTCTACAGTGCGGCGACGATCGCCGACAATTACCGCCGGCTGCAGCAGAGCCTGACCGGTCTGGACGTGCAGATCTGCTATGCGATCAAGTCGTGCTCGAACCTCGCGGTCCTGCGCCATTTCTCGAACCTGGGTGCTGGCTTTGACCTGGTGAGCGGCGGCGAACTCCGTCGCGTGATCGCCGCCGGGGCCAACGTCCGCTCGAGCGTCTTCGCCGGCGTCGGCAAGACCGAGGCGGAGATCAAGCTCGCGCTCGAAAACGGCATCCACGCGTTTCACGTGGAAAGCGAGCCCGAGCTCGCGCGCATCAACCACGTGGCCGGCGTGCTCGGGGTGAAGGCGCCGATCGCGATTCGCGTCAATCCGGACGTCGACGCCCAGACCCACGCGAAGATCACGACCGGAAAGAGCGACAACAAGTTCGGCATCCCGCTCCGGCAGGCCGCCGTCGCGTACGAGGCGGCCGCCAAGCTCAAGAACCTCTCGATCCGCGGCGTGCAGATCCACATCGGCTCGCAGCTCACGGATATCGCGCCGTTTGCCGAGGCCGTGAAGAAGATGGTGCCGCTGGTGGCCGAGCTGAAGGCCGCCCATGGCCTCGAGTATTTCTCCGTCGGCGGCGGCATGGGCATCGTCTACCGCGACGCGCTCGCCAGCGGCCAGGCCGCGTGGTGGAACGCGCAGCCGCCGGAGCGCCGGCCGATCACGCCCGAGACCTACGGCGCCGCGCTCACGCCCCTGCTGGCCCCGCTCGGGCTCCGCATCCTGCTCGAGCCGGGCCGGTTCCTGGTCGGCAACGCCGGCGTGCTGCTGGCCCGCGTCGAGCACCTCAAGCGCGGCGCGAACAAGAATTTCCTCATCGTCGACGCCGCCATGAACGACCTGGTGCGCCCCGCGATGTACGAGGCGTATCACGAGATCGTGCCGGTCCATCGGGACAGTTCCCGCCGGGCGCTGGTGGCCGACATTGTCGGGCCCATCTGCGAGAGCGGCGACTGCTTCGCGAAGGACCGCCAGATCCAGGAGGTGGGGGAGGGCGAGCTCATTGCTTTCATGAGCGCGGGCGCCTACGGGCACGTGATGGCCAGCCGCTACAACACCCGCGGCATGGCCGCCGAGGTGATGGTGAACGGGAGTGCGTTCGAACTGGTGAACTCCCGTGAGACCTTCGAGCAGATCATTGCCGGCGAGAAAGTCCCGGCCTTCCTGAAGTGACCCCGAGGGGACCGCTGCGCGATTGACGCCACGAGCCGCCCGGCACCATCCTCCGGCGATGGTCCCGGCTTCGTCCCCCACGTCCCTGCGGTCCGCG
>CAZUQB010000770.1:0-1523 GCA_964622405.1 uncultured Opitutaceae bacterium
TGGCCTCGTTGTAGCAGGGAATGACGATGGACAGCTTCATGTCGGCACTCCGGCGAAGTAGGAGGCAGCGCGTTTCAAGTATCAAGGACGGAGGAGCCGAAAGCGTGACGGGTCCGGTGTCGTCACCGGTCACTCGTCACGGCCCACAGGCTCCAGCCGTCTTCCTGATCGATCTTCCGTCCGGGCAGGACCGGGTGCCAGGCGTCGCGGGTCAGGAGGTAGTGCGCGCCGTAGCGGCTCGCGACCGCGGCCAGGTCGGCGGGGGAGCGGGCGGCCCAGGCCGCGACGGGATCGGCGACCGACTCGAGCGGGGCGCCGAGCACCGCGTCCATGCGCTCCTTCCATTCGCGGAGTCCGCGGTCGGTGAAGGGGTTGTTCTTGTCGTCCACGACCACGGCGCGCTGCGCGTAGAGCTTGAAGGTCCAAGTCTCCCCGGCCGGTGGGATCAGCACCACGGCCTCGGGCGGCGCCTGCCGGCCGAATCGCTGGCCCAGTCTTCCCGGCGCGTCCAGGGGCGGGGCATCCGGATTGAATCGCGACGCCAGGAAGGCCGGCCACGCCGGACCCTGGCTGGCCCGCGCCGCGATCCCGGCCGTGACGACGGCCAGCGCGGTCGCGGCCAGCAGGGCCGCCGGCCGGCGTCGAAGTTCCACCGCCCCGAACTGCGCGAGGAAGAGCGCGAGCCAGAGGCCGTAGCGAACCGCCCGGGCAGTGATCGACCCGTCGAGCGGCTGGAACGCGAGCAGGACCGCGACCCCCAGGGCGGTGACCGTCCATGCCGGCGGGCGCATCAGCCCGCGCTTCCGCTCCAGCGCCGCGGCGAGGACGAGCAGGAATCCAGGAAAGAGCGTGAAGGGAATCAACCCCAGCAGCACCGCGCCAAGCCGGTCGCCGCGCTCGATCCGGGCCTGGACGCGGGTGGCGAGCAGGAGAAACACGAGGGACTGCGTGAGGGGCGTGATCCGGGCCGGCTGCAGTTTCGCCACCAGGGCGACGGGCCACACCTCGACGAAGACATAGTTGGCCGCGAGCGCCGCCAGGGTGAGGGCCAGCGCGTAGCGCAGCAGCGCGGTCTCGCCGGCGGGCCGTCCGGCCGACGTGCGCTCGAGAAACCACCACGCGCCATAATAGAACAGCCCGAGCTGGATCCAGACCGGCCAGCCCCAGGCCGATGGTACGAGATGATGTGGCAGCCGGAGGTACGCGTAGATCCCGACGAAGTGGGCTGAGCTCAGCAGTTCCGAGCCGGTGCCCCCCTGCAGCCGCATCGGCAGATAGACGAGGGCAAGTCCGAGCAACCAGACGCCGAGCGCGAGTCCCTGCTCGCGGCGCGCCCGAGCCCAGAGCAGCGGGAGGGCCAGCAGCCCCGCGTAGAATCCGACCAGGAACTGGAGCAGCGCCGCGGCGCCGAAGGCGGCGAAGGCCGCGGTCACCCGGCCGCGGGCCGCCGCGGCCGCGCCAGCCAGGGCGAGCGCGCCCGCCCACACCGCCGGCACCGGGGCGTGGGTGTAGAAGAACACGCC
>CAZUQB010000771.1:0-1522 GCA_964622405.1 uncultured Opitutaceae bacterium
CATGGCCTTCACGGCCTCGCGCTTGATGTTGGGCAGCTTGGTCGTGAGCGTGCCGGCGGCGAGGGCCCGCTCGACCGCCTCGTTGGCCGTCGGGAACACGTGGGCCGGGCGGTTGTGGCAGTCCATGCAGTCCATCGTCCGGATCTGGCCCGCGGGCGGCTCGCCCTTGAACGCCTCGGTCCGGTAGACGCGCACCGTCTTGTCGGTCTTGTTGGTCACGCGCATCCACGGGATCTCCTGCCGCTTCTCGTCCGCGGCGTAGTACTCGACCTGCTCGTCGGGATTGACGTGCCAGTGGATGCCGCCCGACGGGCTGCCGGTGCGGGCGGTATTCACGTGCATCAGCATGCGCACGTTGAAGGGGGTGTTGCCCTTGTCGGACAGGAAGTGCTCGAAGTTGACGTCGATGTTGCCGTGGAACTTCTCCGGCCAGTGGCACTTCTCGCAGATGTCCTGGGCGGGGCGGAGGTTCTTGATCGGGGTGGCGATCGGGCGGTTGTAGTTGTTGAGCGTGTAGGCGATCAGCTGGTGGGTGCCGTTGATCTTGGCCTTGATGAACCACTCGGCGCCGGAGCCGATGTGGCACTGCACGCAGTCGACGCGGGCGTGGGCGCCGCGCTGGTAGGTGACGAACTCGGGGTTCATCGCCTTGTGGCAGACCTCGCCGCAGAACTGGACGGACTCCGAGTAGTGGTAGGTCTGGTAGCTGCCGAAGACGCTCAGCAGCAGGAACACGACGGCGCCGATGGTGAAGAGCGTGATCAGCCGACGCTGGCGGGGATCGTCGATGCGGATCTGCCAGCGGTCGGGCGACTCGCCGGCGTACTTGATCGCGTAGCGGCGCTGCAGCCAGGCGCCCGCGAACACCGCCACGAGGCCGGCGATGAGGAAGCCGGGCGCGACGAGGTAGGTGAAGATGCCGAGATACGGGTTCTTGTCGCCCTGCGTGAAGTCCACCCAGACCAGCAGCGCGAACGAGAACAGGGCGCCCACGGCGAGGACGCCGCCGGCGGCGGTGATCCAGTTGTTGAAGGCCGAGCGAACGACGCGGTTCGTATTCGACGGGGAAGGAGTCGGTTCAGGCATGGCGGGGGAGGGTCAGGGACGACGGGCAAACAGCAAACCGACGCGAACGGCCCTCGCCACTCGCGTCGGTTCCACGCGGACCCGCGGGGGCGGGTCAGGACTTGAACTTGCGGATGTAGGCGACGAGGTCCTTGACCTCGTCAGGCGTCAGGTCGGAGTAGGCCTTCATCTTCTCCTTGCCGGCCTTGTCCTTGATGCCGGTGGTGATGGCCGTGGCCATCTCGTCGTCCTTCAGCTCGGCCTGCACCTTGGCGTCGGTGTAGTCCTTCAGGCTGAGCTTCTTGCCGACCTTCGTCTGGCCCTTGCCGTCGGCGCCGTGGCACTTCGTGCAGAGGTTCTCCCAGTTCTCGGAGGCGGGAGCGGCGTAGCTGAGCGCGGCCGCCAACAGGAAGAGGCCGCCGGTGAGTTTGAGTTGATGTTTCATAGGGGAAAAAGG
>CAZUQB010000772.1:0-1520 GCA_964622405.1 uncultured Opitutaceae bacterium
AAATCGGCGGGATCCAGGACGATGTAGTCGTTGCCGAGGGCGTGATATTTGTGGAAGCGCATGGGGACGCCCCAGCAAATCACGAGGGTCGGCGAACTCACCACAATTCTGGCCGGGCGGCGCGGTCAGAGGAAACGGTACGCCTCGCGCAGCAGCTCGCGGCCGCCTGATGCCACATTGCGCCCGTGGCCGACGATGACGCGGTCGAAGTCCCAGCCAAGGATCATGTCGAGCGAGGCGCGCACCGCGGCGCGGTCCCGGATCGTGGTCCGCAGCAGCCGGGAGGCGGCGAAGCAGCCGTAGCACCCGTTGATCCGCAGCAGGAGGCGGGTCAGGAGCGGCAGATCGTCGGGGCCGAGGTTGAACGCGAGATCGGCCAGGATGAGAGTGCGGCTGGCGCAGTGCCGGAAGACCACCTCATTGACCCGCGGCATGCCGCGCACGAGGTGCTGGTCGAGCACGCCGGCCCAGTCGGCGGCGGGGGTGGCGCCCAGCGTGTCGGTGAATCTCAGGTCCGGCCGGAACTTCGCGAAGCCCTTGGCGCCGTGAAAGCGCTGCCCGGGGTAGGCGGTGAACCAGCCCTCGAGATAGGTGTCGTGCACGCAATTGGGCGCGACGACATGGCGGACCGGCCCCAGCTGGGCGAGCGCCTCGCCGAGTTCGGCCCGGTACGCCACCGGTGAGTGGACCCAGAGCGAGCCGTCCGCGAGCCGGGCGACGGTCATGCGGTGACCCAGCGCCATGCCGAGGGCGGAGAGCGGCTCATTCAGTTCCCACAGACCTTCGGCGACAGGGTGGAGCATGGGGGCGATGACCAGGGAGCGTCTTCAATTCCGGACTGCCATTCTGAGCGGATCGAAGAACCCAATGGGATCTCGCCGTGGGTCTCAACAAAATCCAATGGGATTCCGGACTTCGAATACTTTTTGCCCACGGAACACACGGAACACACTGAAGAAGTCCCGGCTCCAGGTCGGCTTCCGTGTATTCTGTGTATTCCGTGGGCAACCCCACCTTTGCAATGGTGAGGATCGAGGACAGACCCTAGCTGGCGGCGCGGATTGCGGACGGTGCGTAGCCGAACAAGTGGCGCTCCTTGATGGTCGTCGCGACGGACTTCGGCACCATCTCCTCCCAGCTCGGATCGTTCTCGCGGATGCGGCGCAGGACATCGCGGGAGAAGATCCCCATGATGTTCGGGTCGAAGCCGATGATGCAGTCGATGTAGTGGTTCTCGAGCAGGTGATTGTAGAGATTCCGGAGGTGGTCGACGACCTGGACGTTCTTGGCGGTGATCAGGACGTTGAGCGTCGAGCCGAACGGCGCGGAGGTCGCCGACGGCGCCTCGCCGCCCGGCTGACCGGTCGCGAGATAGTGCTTATACGCCTCGCGCCGCATCGGGTAGATGTATAGCCGGACGGAATTGCGGAAAAGGCGGCCGAAGGACTCAAGGATCCCGCCGGCGAGGTTCTCGTAATACTTCTCGTTGAAGATCTCGAGGAGGTTGTTGATGCCCATCG
>CAZUQB010000773.1:0-1517 GCA_964622405.1 uncultured Opitutaceae bacterium
AGCCGCCCTGCGTGTCGAGCAGCATGATGATGAAGAGGAACAGCGCGACGACCGCGCCCGCGTACACCAGCAGGAGCACGAACGCCAGGAGGTAGGCGTCGAGCTGCACGAACAGCCCGGCGACGCCGACCAGCGAGAGCAGGAAGCACATCGCGGCGTTGACGGCGTTCTTGTTCAGCACGACCCCGACGGCGGCGATCACCGTCAGGAAGGCGAAAAGGGTGAACAGGATCTGGCCCATGGTCAGGAGGTGGCGGTTGCGGGTTTCACCGGTCAGTGCGCGCGGCCGTGCTCGGCGGCGGCCTTCTTCTTGTCCCACTTGAAGTGCTGGTCCGGCAGCGTGCCGCCCAGCTCGTAGAGGCGGTCCTTGTGGTTGACCATCTCCTCGCGGGAGTAACCCGACATCGAGTACTGGTTCTGGAGGAAGATCGCCTCCTCGGGGCAGACCTCCTGGCAGAAGCCGCAGTAGATGCAGCGCAGCATGTCGATGTCGAAGGCCTGCGGGCCCTTCTCCACGTGCTCGCGGCCGCTGCCCTCGGGCACCGCGCCCGGGGTGATGCGGATCGCCTTCGGCGGGCAGACAAACTCGCAGAGCTGGCAGGACACGCACTTCTCGCGGCCGTGGGGATCCTTCACCAGCGTCGGCACGCCCCGGTAGCCCGGCGGGATCGCGGGCCGCTGCTCCGGGTACTCCAGCGTGTCGTACGGCCGGAACATCCGCTTGAAGGTGGTCTTCAGCCCGCTGAGGATCGCCGGCACGTAGGTGCGCTCGGCGAGCGAGAGGGGTTTGCGTTCGAGTGGGACGACGGCCATGGCGCGGGAAAGGGCTTAGACGGGTTTCTGGAGGACCGCGATCGCGAGCGCGTAGACGATGAGGTTCGCGATTGCGAGCGGGAGGAGCTTCTGCCAGCCCAGCTTCATCACCTGGTCATAGCGGAAGCGCGGCAGGGTCCAGCGGACCCACATGAAGAAGAAGATCATCGCGATCACCTTCACGAGGAAGATGACGATCGAGAGCACCCCGACCACGACCGGATGCACGGTCCAGGCCGCGCCGGTCAGGTGGTGGACCGCCCCGACGAGGTCGGCGAGCGACACCCACGGGAGCGGGTTCCAGCCGCCGAGGAAGAGCAGGATGAACACGCCCGAGCCGATCAGCATGTGCGAGTACTCCGCCACGAAGAAAAGCGACCACTTGAACGCGCCGAACTCCGTGTGGAAGCCGCCGACGAGGTCGGCCTCGGACTCCGGCATGTCGAACGGCTGCCGGTTCGTCTCCGCGAACAGCGAGACGAGGTACACGAAGGCCGACACCGGCATCACGAACACGAACCACAGGCCGCCCCAGAAACCCGGCAGGCTCTGGAACTCCACGACGCGCGCGAGGCTGAGCGTGCCGGGCAGGCCCGGGGCGTTGACCCACAGGAACACCGGGATCACCGCGAGCGTCATCGACAGCTCGTACGAGATCAGCTGCGCCGAGGCGCGCACGCCGCCGAGGAACGGGTACTTCGAGT
>CAZUQB010000774.1:0-1516 GCA_964622405.1 uncultured Opitutaceae bacterium
ATCGAGGCCATCGGCACGGTCCAGGCCCTCCGCACCGTCACGGTGAAGTCCCAGGTCGACGGCGTGGTCGCCGAGGTGCACTTCCAGGAGGGCCAGGACGTGAAGGTGGGCGACCCGCTCGTCACGCTCGACCGCCGGCCGTTCGAGAACAGCCTGCGCAGCGCGCGCGCCGACCTGGCGAACGCCCGCGCCATGGCCGCGCAGGCCAAGGCGGATCTCGACCGCTACTCGCGGCTCGACCAGCAGGCCGTGGTGTCGAAGGAGGAGTATGTCCAGTACGTGACCCGCGCCGAGACGACGGCCGCGCAGGTCCAGGCCAAGGAGGCGGCGGTGGCCAACGCCGAGCTCTCGCTGGGCTACACCGAGATCCGCGCGCCGATCGCCGGCCGCACGGGCCAGCGGCTCCTGCACGAGGGCGCGCTGGTCAAGGCCAACGACAACAACTTCTCGCTCGTCACCATCAACCAGCTCGCCCCGATCGCCGTCAGCTTTGCCGTGCCCGAGAAGGCGCTCGATGAGATCCGGGCGGCCTTCGCCGCCGGCCGGGCCACCGTGAGCGTGACCGAGCGCACCACCGGCCACACCCGGGGCAACGGGCGGGTCGAGTTCATCGACAACACCGTCGATCCCGCGACGGGCATGGTCACGCTGAAGGCCCTGTTCGCGAACGACGACGTCGAGCTCTGGCCCGGCCAGTTTGTGTTCGTGGTGCTGCGGGTCGGCACCGACGCCGGCGCCATCGTAGTGCCGAGCACCGCGGTGCAGACCAGCCAGAACGGCTCGACCATCTACGTGCTCAAGGCGGACTCCACCGTCGAGCTGCGGAACGTGAAGATCGCCCGGACCGCCGGCGACAACAGCCTCGTCGCGGAGGGCATCCGGGCCGGCGAGACCGTGGTCACGGACGGCCAGCTCCGGCTGCTGCCGGGCATGAAGGCCGAGCCGCGCCCGCTTTCCCCCGCCCGCTGAACCCGTCCCGCCGCGCTGCCATGAACCTTCCCGCCCTCTGCATCCGCCGGCCGGTGATGACCACGCTCCTGACCGTGGCGCTGTGCCTGTTCGGCCTGATGGCCTACCGGCTCCTGCCGGTGAGCGACCTGCCGACCGTCGACTTCCCGACCATCGTGGTGAACGCGTCGCTGCCCGGGGCGACGCCCGAGACCATGGCGAGCGCGGTCGCCACCGTCCTCGAGCAGCAGTTCTCGACGATCGCGGGCATCGACTCGATGACGTCGACCAGCGGCACGGGCAGCACGCAGATCACCCTGCAGTTCGCGCTGGAGCGCAACATCGACGCCGCGGCGCAGGACGTCCAGGCCGCCATCGCCGCGGTGCAGCGGCGGCTCCCGAACGACATGCCGGCGCCGCCGTCCTTCCGGAAGACGAACCCGGCGGACCAGCCCGTGCTGTACCTCGCCCTCGCCTCGCCGACGCTCCCGCTGTCGATCGTGGACGAGTACGCCGAGACGATGCTGGCGCAGCGCATCTCGACCGTGGACGGCGTCTCGCAGGTCCA
>CAZUQB010000775.1:0-1509 GCA_964622405.1 uncultured Opitutaceae bacterium
TCGACTACCGGAACATGGCGCTGCCGAACACGCGCTGGCGCGTGGCGAACGCGCTGGAGACGGGCTTTGACTTCGTGGCGCCGAGCGACGCTATGATCGCGCGCATGGCCGAGATCATCCTGAAGGTGGAGGCAAACCTCCCCGCGCTGCGCGACCACGAGCGCACGGCGGGGCCCGCCGCCCCGGCCGTCCGGAAATGAACGCGGGCTTTGCCTCGGCCGACATCACGCCGCGGCTGGGCGTGCAGTTGGCCGGCTACGGTCCGTACCGGAACCGCGCGGCGCGGAAGATCACCTCGCCGCTCGCGGCCCGCGTGGTCGCGCTGTCGGACGGACGCGAGCAGGCGGTGCTGGTGAGCCTCGAGCTCTGCGGCACGCCGCGCGACCTCGCCTGGAAGCTCCGCGGCGTGGTGGCGGCGCGCGCGGGCTGCCGGCCCGACCAGGTTTTTCTCAGCTGCACGCACACCCACAGCGGCCCGTCCGTCGGCGGCATGATCGGCTGGGGCGAGCCGGACGCCATGTACGTCGAGACGCTCCCTGCGCGGATCGCGGTCGCGGTCGACGCCGCGGTGGCGGCGCGGCGGCCCGTGGAGTGGCGCTACGCGGAGGTGCCGTGCGAGGGGATCGCAATCAACCGTGAGACCGACCTGGGAGGTTGGTTCGGCCAGCGGAAGGAGGCCCTGTCCGTCCGGCTCGATCCGAAGTGGCGCCCGGCCCGTCCCCAGGACACCGACCCAACCCTGCGCCTGCTCTCGGCCTACGCCGGCGGCAAGCTGGTGGGGGTGCTGCACCACTTCGGCTGCCATGCAGTGGTGGGCAGCGAGCAGACCTTTGACGTGCACGGCGACTTCGTCGGCGTGGCCTCGCGGCTGGTCGAGGCGGCGCATCCCGGCGCGACCGCGATCTTCCTGCCCGGGGCGCTGGGCGACATCAATCCACCGGTCTGCCACCGCGGCGAGGCGGAGACCCGCCGCGCCCTTCGGGTGCTTTCGCGGAAGTACGCGACAGTGATCCAACGCGGGCTGCGGACGGCGCGGCCGATGCGCGCGGATGAACTGCGCGGTCGGCAGCGGGATGTCACGTTTTCGCGCAAGCCGTGGACGGTCCCGCTGCTGCGCCGCCGCATTGCGGCCTTGGAGAAAGTCTTCGCCCGCGCCGGCCTGACCGATGTCACGAGCGTGGGCCGTCCGCCGCTGCACACGCATGGCCTCGAGATGGTGCGCCTGGAGGCCTACCGGTCGTTGCTGGGCGGCTCGCGCGGGTCCCGGGTGCCGAACCGCCCGGTCTCGGTGCACGGCCTGCGCATCGGACCGCTGGTGCTGCTGGGCGTCGGCCTGGAAGTGTTCCACCGCCTGCAGGCGCCGGTGCTCGCCGGCAGCCCGCATCCGCACACCTGGCTGGTGAGCCTGTCGGGCGGCGTCGGCTACGCGCCGGACGCCCGGGCCTGCGCGCAGCTCGGCTACACCGACGACCTCGTGCCGCTGATTGTCGGCGAGCGCCCGTACGCGAA
>CAZUQB010000776.1:0-1508 GCA_964622405.1 uncultured Opitutaceae bacterium
GGCTGCCCTAGCCGAGGGAGCATTTCGGGTTTGTCCTCCGCCGTTCGGGTCCGCTTCGTGGAGGGAAAATGATCCTCCCCGGCAAGACCATTGGCGTATTGGGCGGCGGCCAGCTTGGCCGGATGCTCGCGCAGGCGGCGACCCGCATGGGCTACCGCGTGCATGTCTTCGAACCGCAGCCGCACTGCCCGGCCGGGGCGGTGGCGCATCGCGAGGTCAATGCCGCGTATGAGGACATTGCGGCCCTGTCCGCCTTCGCCCGCGAGTGCGACGTGGTCACCTACGAGTTCGAGAATGTGCCGGCCGGTCCCCTGAAGGAGATCGCGCAGCTGACCAAGCTGCGGCCGCACTGGAGCGTGCTGGAGACCGCGCAGAACCGGTCGCGCGAGAAGCGCTGGCTGCGGGAGCAGGGTATTCCTCACGCTCCGTTCGTCGAGGTGGCCCCGGGCGGCGACCTGGTGGGTGCAATCAAATCGATCGGGGTTCCCTGTGTCGCGAAGACCGCGAGCTTCGGCTACGACGGCAAGGGACAGGTCAAGGTCCGCACGGAGACCGATGTGATGTCCGCCCAGGTGATGTTCCGCGGCCTGCCGTCGGTCGTGGAGCAGTTCGTGCCGTTTGCGTGCGAGGTGTCCGCGGTCGTGGCGCGCTCCGCCGACGGCGAGATCCGGGTTTTTCCCATCGCCGAGAACATCCACACGAATCACATCCTCGATTTCTCCATCGTGCCCGCCCGCGTGTCGGCGGATGTCATCGCGCAGACGGAGACCCTGGCGCGCCGGATTGCGACGGCGATCGGCTTGGTGGGCGTGATGGGAGTCGAGTGCTTCGTGAAGCAGGACGGCGAAGTGCTGGTCAATGAGCTCGCGCCGCGCACCCACAACAGCGGGCACTACACGATGGACGCCTGCGCCACCTCGCAGTTTGAGCAGCAGGTCCGGGCCATCTGCGGCCTGCCGCTGGGGGACCCGACGCTCATTTCACCGGCCGTGATGGTGAACATCCTCGGTGACGCCTGGGAAGGCGGCGAGCCGAAGTGGGACCAGATCCTCGCTGAGCCGTCGGCGCGGTTGCACCTATACGGAAAGACCGAGGCGCGGCCCGGCCGAAAGATGGGCCACTTCACCGTGCTGGCCCGGGACGCGGATGCCGCGCTGGCCAAGGCGCGCGAACTGAAGGAACGGCTCTAGCCTTCCGCGTCAGGGTTTCTTCTGCTCCTTGGCCAGCGGGGCCGGCTGGTCGGGCGCGCCATTGTCCATGACGTACCGCCACGAGCCGTCGGGCTGGCGCTTCCAGATGGTGAGGAACCAGCCGGTGTGAACGGACTCCTTGCCACCGGCCACCTGGCGGCGGGACTCGTACCGCCCGTAGTTGTAGCCGAGGGTGCCGTCGTCGGAGACATCCGTAAAGCTGGCCGACCAGGTCAGCGTCGCGCCGGGCTGGTCGGGGCCGATCCGGGCGCGCACGGCCTCCAGCCCGCGGTACTTCCGGGGATCCGTGTCGATGAA
>CAZUQB010000777.1:0-1508 GCA_964622405.1 uncultured Opitutaceae bacterium
CAGCCCGGGGATCCCCGAGAGCTTCTGGCGCAGGTCGCTCATGATCACGTTGATCGACGGCCGCTGGTCGCGCGGCTTCAGCCGCATGAAGATGCGGGCCTGGTTCTGCGTGGCGTTGATCGCGCCGCCGCCGCCCATGCCGGACATGAACGCGTCGACGTACGGCTGCTGTGCGACGATCGCCGCCGCCGCCTGCTGGTGGCGCACCATCTCCTCGAACGAGATGTCCTGCGCGGCCTCGGTGAACACGAGCACGATGCCCGTGTCGTCCGTCGGGATGAAGCCCTGCGGCAGCACCTTGACCAGCACCCCGGTCAGCACCGCCATCAGGAGCGCGATCGCCACGACGAGGCCGCGGTGGCGCAGGCTCGCCTTCAGCGTCCGCTCGTAAAAGTCGCGGACGAGGTCGAACACCCGCTCGCTCCACTCGTAGAGCTTCCCGTGCGCCGAGCCGCCCGCCGGCGCGCCGTGGCCGTGCGGCTTCAGGAAGCGGCTGCAGAGCATCGGCGTCAGGGTCAGCGACACCACGCCCGACACCAGGATGGCCGCCGTGATCGTGACCGCGAACTCGTGCAGCAGGCGCCCGAGGATGCCGCCCATGAACATGAGCGGGATGAACACCGCGACCAGCGACAGCGTCATCGAGAGGATGGTGAAGCCGATCTCCTTCGACCCCTGGAACGCGGCCTCGCGCACCGGGAGGCCGGCCTCGATGTGGCGCACGATGTTCTCGAGCATCACGATCGCGTCGTCCACGACGAAGCCCACGCAGAGCGTGAGCGCGAGCAGCGACAGGTTGTCGAGCGAGTACCCGCTGAAATACATCACGATGAACGTGCCCAGCAGCGCCATCGGGATCGCGACGCTGGGGATCACGGTCGCCCACACCGAGCGCAGGAACACGAAGATCACCAGGATCACGAGGCAGATGGAGAGCATCAGCGTGAACTGCACGTCGTGGACGGAGTCGCGCACCGCCTCGGAGTTGTCGCGGAGCACGCTCAGCTTCACGGACTCGGGCATCTGCTTCATGAAGATCGGGAGCAGGGCGCGCACGCGGCCGACGACCTCGACGGTGTTCACGCCGGGCTGCTTCTGCACGGCGAGCACGATCGAGCGGGCCGGGTCGAGACGGCCGGCGGCGTCGCGCTCGGCGTACCAGCTCGCCACGCGCGTGTCCTGCACGCTGTCGATCACCTGCGCCAGCTCGCCCAGCCGCACGGGGGCGCCGTTGCGGTAGGTCACGACGATGTTGGTGAACTCGCTCGCGTTCGCCAGCTGGCCGCTGGCGAGGATCTGCACCGACTGGCGGTAGCCGTCGAGCAGGCCGGTGGGCTGGTTGACGTTGTGCGCGCTCAGCGCCGTCCGCACCTCGTCGAGGGTGATGCCGCGGCTGGCCAGCAGGCGCGGGTCGAGCCGGACCCGCAGCGCATACTTCTGGGCGCCGTACACCTGGACCTGCGAGACGCCGTCCACGGTCGAGATGCGCTGCGCCAGCATCGTCTCGG
>CAZUQB010000778.1:0-1508 GCA_964622405.1 uncultured Opitutaceae bacterium
AAATGCGCTTCATTCCCAGACGCCAAGGCCCAAAGGGATGTTCCGGCGTTTCCGCGGCCGGCCGCGCGGCGGCGCTGAAATTTCTTTCCCGCGCGGACCCCGGGGAGCGAGGCCGCTGAAGGTTGAAAGTCGCCAGTTGAAAGAGGTGCCGGAAGAAACCGCGCCGCCTATCGGGAGACACGTCTCCATTCGACTCCGCCTGGCTGCCTGCGTCCGGCTCAGCCGAGCAGCGCGGCCAGTTGGCGCGCGAGGTCGTCGCGCGTGAACGGCTTCTGGAGGAACTGCACGACGCCGGCCCGGGCCAGCTGGGCGATGCGCGCGCTGTCGCTGTAGCCGCTCACGAGGAGCACCCGCACGCCGGGCTGCAGCGAACGCAGCGCGGTGAGCGTCTCCTCGCCGCTGAGCTGCGGCATCGTCAGGTCCAGCAGCACGAACACGAACCCCGCCGGCCGCCGCGCGAACTCCGCCAGGCCCTGCCGGCCGTCGGCGGCTGTCACCGTCGCGAACCCGAAAGTCTGCAGCAGGTCGGACGCCGCCTCGCGCACGGCCTCCTCGTCGTCGATCACCAGCACGGTGCCTTGATAACGGCGCTCCTCGACCGGGGGCGCGGCGGCGGCCGGCGACGGCCGCGCGCTGGGCGGCAGCAGCAGCGTGAAGGTCGAGCCTTCCCGCGGGCGCGACACGACGTGGATGGCGCCCTGGTGGCCGCGCACGATGCCGCGCACCGCCGCGAGGCCGAGGCCGCGCCCGGCGAACTTGGTCGTGAAGAACGGGTCGAAGATCCGCGCCAGCGTCTCCGGCGCCATGCCGCAGCCGTTGTCGCTGACCGAGAGGAACACATACTCGCCGGCCGGGAGCTCGGCCCCGTCGCTCGCCGCCGCGATGAAGCCGCGGTCGAAGTGCCTCCGTCCCGTGCGCACGACAATCTCGCCGTCCTGGTCGCCGATGGCGTCCGCGGCGTTGATCACGAGGTTCATCACGATCTGGCGGAGCTGCGTGGCGTCGGCGACGGCGACGGCGGGCTCGGGGCCGAGCTCGAGCTGGAGGCGGGCGCGGCCGGTGAGGGTGACGTGCAGCAGCGGCAGGGTGTCCTGCACGAGCGGGCCGAGGTCGACGGGCTCGGCGACGAGGCTGCCGCGGCCGGAGTAGGACAGCATCTGCTGGCACAGGTCGGCGGCGCGGGCGGCGCCGGTCTCGATCCGGCGGAGGTTCGCGAGCAGCGGCGACTCGGGCGGGAGCTTCATGCGCGCCAGCCCGGCGTTGCCGAGGATGCCGGTGAGGATGTTGTTGAAGTCGTGGGCGACGCCGCCGGCGAGGAGCCCGAGGCTCTCGAGCTTCTGGCTCTCGAGCATGCGGCGCTCGAGGTGCAGCTTCTCGGCCTCGGCGCGCTTGCGGGCGGTGATGTCGACGGCGAGGCCCTCGATGAACCGCGGGCGGCCGTCGTCGACCTGGACGCAGCGCGCCCGGGAGAGCAGCCAGCGCTCGGTGCCGTCGCGCGCCCGGAGCCG
>CAZUQB010000779.1:0-1507 GCA_964622405.1 uncultured Opitutaceae bacterium
ACCCAGACGCCGACCTCGTGGTTCGGCACCCGGTCGACCGGCTGGTAGTTCATGCAGGCATGGAAGCGTTCAAGTGGTGTCATATAAAATGGGTGGTGGCACAGGAGGGAACGGAGGAAACCGAGGTGCGCCTCGTATCAGCTCAATCTCCGTTTCCTCCGTTGCCTCCTGTGAAATGAATTGGGGATCGTGGCCGGGATTTCAGTACGTGCAGCGGCGGGCCTCGTCGGCGAAGGCGTGAAGGAGCTCGGGCTTGGCCTCGAAGAAGTGGTCGGACGGGCTCAGGATGAGCCCGCCGCCCTGGCCGGCCTCGCGGAAGCAGCGCCGGACCTCGGCGCGGGTCTCCTCGGGCGTGGCCGTGGTGAAGAAGCGGTTCTGGTCGAAGCCGCCGATGAAGCACACCTGGTCGCCGATGCGGCGCTTCGCCTCCGCGAGGTTCATGTCGCCGCCCATCGCGGGCGGCGTGAAGGTCTCGAGCGCGTGCGTGCCGAGGGTCACGAGGCGCTCCAGGATCGGCATCATGCCGCCGCAGGTGTGGTAGACGACGCGCTGGCCGGCGGCCCGCGCGTGCGCGACAACCTCGCGGTCGTACGGCGCGACGAACTCCTCGAACACCTTCGGCGAGATCACGGTGGAGGAGGCGTCGCCGCCGCCGTGCTCGATCACGTCGTAGCGCGCGCCCTTCATCGAGTCGGCGAAGCGAACCTTCCGGTCGCGCAGGATGCCGAGGAAGGTGTGCACCCACTGCGGGTCGTCGAACGTCGCGAGGATCATCTCCTCGACGCCGTACAGCACGCAGGCGTCCTGCCAGCAGCCGGGCTGGCCGTAGAGCTCGAAGCAGTTGATGTTGCCGCGGATCAGGGTGGAGTCGCCGTACTGGTCCGCGAGGCGGTTGATCGGGCCCGGGTCGCAGAGCGGCTGCGGGGCGAACTCGGCGATGAGGTCGATGTCGGACTTCTCCTTGAGCAGGCGCTCCGACACCCAGGCGGTGTACTCGTTGCTCTGGAGCTCGATCGTGAGGGTCTTGCGGGGGGTGACGATGCGGTGGCGGACGGTCTTGTACTCGCGCCCCGGGACGTCCTCGTGCTCGAAGCGCCACTGGTCCGACACGATGCGGGGCGCCTCGAGGAACCCGGGCTGGTGGCCGGGCTCGTAGTACGCGCCGCGCGCGGTGTCGGGGCGGTGGGCCTGGACCCAGCAGATGGGGTCGAGCCCGAAGGTGGCGAAGAACTCGTCCTGCGTCTTCCCCGGCAGGTATTTGTCCATGTAATAGGTCATCAGGTGGTGCGTCGTGGCCGGCAGATGGTCGGTCGGCTTGCGCTCCAGCGCTGCGATCAGGCGTTGCTTGGGGGACATGGGTTTCATGATGGGAGAAGGGGATGGGCGCCCGGGGCGGTCCGGGGGAATGATGGGCGGCCCGGAACGGGGTGGCGATGCCGGTCGCGGCGAGCGCGCCGATTTTTCAGGCAAGAAATGCGCAGCGAACGCCGCAGCGCGGGATTGATTT
>CAZUQB010000780.1:0-1505 GCA_964622405.1 uncultured Opitutaceae bacterium
AGCGCTTCATCCGCATCCACCGCTCGACGATCGTGAACATCGACCGGCTGCGGAAGCTGAGCCCCTCTTTCGCCGGCGAGTATGCGGTGATCCTGCACGATGGAACCAAGCTCAAGCTGAGCCGCGGGTATCACGAGCGGATCGCTTCGCTGCTGAAGCAGTCCCTTTGACTTGATCCGGAGCAGTCCGGCTGAAGATCGAAAGGCAGCCGTCAGGAGTCGCGAGCTTCGCGACCCGTGGACTGCGACGGGATAGTCCCATGAGTCCAGACCGTTAACTCCTGCCGTGAGCAAGGCGGGGTTGATCGCAAAGGTGGCGCGCTTGATCGCATTTTTGCGACTGGGTGGGGCGTCGCGCGGTTGTGTGCGGCGTGAGGTCAATGGTTCGACTGATTTGGTGCTGCCTGCTCCCACTGGTCGCGGGGGCCGCGCTCCCGTCGGAGGACGTGTGGCGCGCCCGCGACCTGCTGGGCCCGGAGACCTGGGCGGAGGTCCTGAAGATCGAGAACCGGAACCCCAAGGGCGCCTATCCTCCGCAAGTGGACGCGCTGGTGTTCGAGCAGGGCGGCATCCTCTGGTTCTACGAGCCGGGCGAGGGCACGCAGAGCCTGTCGCTTTATCGCGATCACGCGGAGGCCGACAAAGCCGATCTGGCTCCCTTGCTGACGGCGATCGACTCCGGATTTTCCCAGCATCGCGTGATCCCGGCGGCCGAGCGTCCCATCCGTTCAGATTTCTCCGGGGCTCTGCCCAACGGATGCTTCATTGAGTGCATCGGGCGCTGGCGGACGAAAGTCGGGCGCGGCGAGACGGCCACCCATCCGCGGCTGCTGTCTTGCTACACCGAGACCGGTGTCGGCCTCCGGGGTCATACGGTGCTGGTCTATGAGACTGCTGATGGGGTGGAGGTCCTTGATCCGGCGGCACGGCACGCGAAGCATTTTCCGCGGACCTGGCGAGAAAACCCCTTGGCCCTGGCGGTCTCGACCATGAAAGGCGAGAAGGTGGTCAAGGCGCGCTGGGTGACGGTCGACCTGGAGCCGGCGCCGCTCGTGGCGAAGTCGGGAAACTCGTTTCGCTGGCGCGAAGTGGGCACAGCGCATCTGGCGCCGGAATAGTCGCGGCTCGACGGCAATTCGTCTCAGCGCGTCTCAGTTTCGGCATTTATGTCGCAGATTTTCGGCGCGGTCGAAGGTTGATTCGGCGCGGTTGAAGGCGGGGTGGTCGCAAACGCGTTGAGAGGCAGGAGCGGGGAGGATTGCTCGCGGGCCAGGACACGGCTGGCCGTCCAGTGGCCGGTGCGTTCCTGGAACACCAACCAACCCATGAACAATACCATGTCGCCAGTACAGGCGGGTGGGCGTCGAGCCGTGCTCGCGCTTGCCCTGGCCTTGAGCAGTGGAGTCGCCTTCGCCCAGGAGGCGGCGCCGAAGAAAGAGGAAGTCCAGCAGCTGGGCGCCTATGAGGTCACCGGTTCGCGCATCAAGCGCCTCGACACCGAGACCC
>CAZUQB010000781.1:0-1500 GCA_964622405.1 uncultured Opitutaceae bacterium
GCGAACGGGCTGCGCATCCTGCGCGAGGAGCACCTCGACCGCTGGCGCTGGCTGGCCGGGCGCTGGCCGAACCTGTTTTCCACGGTCGGGGTTTTCCTGACCGAGTCGGCCGACGTGGAAGTCTCGGCCGACGGCGTCGCGGACCTGCTCGACCTGCTCGCCCGCGGCGGCTCGACGCCGGCAACCGCGCCGCAGCTGTAGCGCGCGGTGGCGCGCGGGAGAAAGGGAACAGGGAGAAGGGAGAACGGAGCAGGGCAGGCAGGGGGCGTCCATCGAATGGACTCGAGAGGCCGGTTGGGAGCTTCGGCGTTTCGCGCCGAAACGGGAGCCGGTCCGGCGGGGCAAAAAGCTTGTTAGCGCGGGCCCGGGGGAATTTGTTACTGGAGCCTGCGGCTCGTCCCGGTGCCGCCGAGTGATCCCCATGACCTCCTCCCGAGTTCTCCGTGTCGCGCTGGTGGGCTGCGGCAGCTATGGCGCCGAGCATGCGAAGTTTCTCTCGCGCCACCGCGCGGTGCGTCTGCACGCCGTGGCCGACCTCGACCCGGCGCGCGCCGAGGCGTTCCGTTCCCAGTACGGCGCGGGCTATGCCACGGGCGACGTGGCCCGGATCTGGGCGGATCCCGAGATCGAGGCCGTGTGGGTCTGCACGCAGCACCACACCCACGCGCCGCTCGCCGAGGCCGCCGCCGCCGCGGGCAAGCATCTCTTCCTCGAGAAGCCGCTGGCGCTCACGCTGGCCGACTGCGACCGCATCGTGGCCGCGGTGGAGCGGAGCGGGATCATCGCCGCCGCGGGGTTCAAGCTCCGGTTCTTCCCGGCGGTGGTCGCCGCGCGGGCGTTCCTGCGGACCCCGACGCTCACCACGGCGCACGTCATCGACGACCACTGGCCGTCGGAATTCTGGGCCAACGACCCGGTCCAAGGCGGCGGCAACGTGCTCTCGCAGGGCTGCCACATCGTCGACACCGTGCTCCACCTCCATCCGACCGGCCCCGTGCGCGTCTACGCGGCGGGCGGCAACCGCCACCATCCGACCCGCGACATCGTCGACACCGCGGCGATCACGCTGACCTTCGCCGACGGCGCGGTCGCGAACATCTCCATCGGCGACGTGGGAGTGCCGCCGTTCTCGTCCAAGTTCGCGCTGCAGCAGTCCGACGGCCAGAAGAGCCTCAGCCTCTACAACCGCCTCAATTCCCTGATGACCCGCGAGGACAAGCGCGTGACCGAGCATCCCACCCATCCGGAGGAGGGCGCGGCGGTGATTGACGAGCCCTTCATCCAGGCCGTGCTGGCCGGCGGACCGTCGCCCTGCCCGATCCCGTCCGCCCGTCGCACCTCGGCGGTCGTGCTGGCCGCCCTCGAGTCGATCCGCACCGGCCGGGTGGTGGACCTGACCGCCCCGCCTTACGGCGCGGCCATGCGCCTCGCATGAACGCGGTCCGCCGACGCCTCATGGACCTGACCCGCCGCCACGGCGCGGCGTGGTACCAGCCGGCG
>CAZUQB010000782.1:0-1500 GCA_964622405.1 uncultured Opitutaceae bacterium
TCCAAGAGCCTCACCAACCGGGCGCTGCTGCTGGCGGCGATGGGCGACCGGCCGGTGACGCTGACCGGGGCGCTGTTTTCCGAGGACACCCGGCTCATGGCGCAGGCCCTGCGGCAGCTGGGATTCACGGTGGACGCCGACGAGTCCGCGCTGACGTTGCGCGTGAGCGGCCAGGACCGGGCCTTCCCCGGCGGCGAGGCCGAGCTCTTCGTCGGGCTGGCCGGCACGGCCGCGCGCTTCCTGACGGCGCTGTGCGCCGCCGCGCCGCGGGGGACCTACCGGCTGGACGGCGTGCCGCAGATGCGCCAGCGGCCGATGGCCGGGCTGATCGACGCACTGCGCGGCCTCGGCGCCGACATCCGCTGCCTCGGGGCCGAGGGTTTCTTTCCGCTCGAGATCCGGGCCCGCGGCCTGAAGGGCGGCGAGGTGCGGCTGGACGCGAGCGCCAGCAGCCAGCTGCTCTCCGCGCTGCTGATGGCGGCGCCGCGGGCGGCTTCACCCGTGACCGTGAACCTGGTGGGCGGGGTCCGCCGGACCTTCATCGAGATGACCCTGCGCCTGATGGCGGAGTTCGGACTGCCGGCGGGACCGGCGGCGGACGCGACGCGCTTCACCGTGGCGCCGGGCCGCTACGCCCCGCCGGGCCAGTACGCGATCGAGCCGGATGCGACCGCGGCGAGCTATTTCCAGGCGCTGCCACTGGTGGCCGGCGGCTCGCTGGACCTGCCGGGCCTCCGTCCGCCGGGCGCGGGCCTGCAGGGGGACTCGGCGTTCCTCGAGGTGCTGGCGCGGGTCCGGGCGCGGCCGACCGGGCGGATGCTGGACGAGGATTTCCACGAGATCTCGGACACCTTCCTCACGCTGGCGGCGCTCGCGCCGCTGCTCGACGGCCCGACCCGCCTCACGGGCATCGCGCACACCCGGCGGCAGGAGACCGACCGCGTGGCCGGCATGGCGCGGGAGCTGCAGCGGATCGGCCAGCATGTGATCGAGACCGAGGACGCGCTCGAGATCCATCCGCGGCCGCTGAAGGCCGGGCAGCAGATCGAGACCTACCACGACCACCGCTTCGCGATGAGCTTCGGCATCCTCGGCTGCCACGACCTGCATCGCAACGGCCAGCCCTGGCTCACGATCCGCGAGCCCGGCTGCTGCGCGAAGACCTTTCCGCACTTTTTTGAGTTGCTGGAGACGGTGCGCACAAAATCGTTGGCAGGCTGATGGCTCCACCCCCCTTTATCATTGTCGCCATCGACGGCGGCGCCGCCTCCGGCAAGTCGTCGTCGTCCCGCACGCTGAGCGAGCGCTTCAACCTCCTGCACGTCGACACGGGCTCGTTCTACCGGGCGATCACCGCCGAGATGCTCCGGCAGGGCGTCAAGGCGGACGACCACGCCCGCCTCGTGCAGGCGCTGGGGGCGCTGCGGCTCACGACGCGGCTGACCGGCCGGTCGGCGGAGATGGAGATCGGCGGCCGCGTGGCCGGCGACGAGATCCGCA